>MIBK01000165.1:9043-13163 GCA_001829505.1 Spirochaetes bacterium RBG_16_67_19
ACCTCCGGCGGCGGCTATACCCGGCTGCAGCGGCGGCACAAGAAGCGCAGGCGCTAGACTTCCTCCGACAGAAGCGGCGGGCTCGGGCGGGCTCGCCTTTTTATTTCGGTTGGATCGGGTAGCCGCCCAGGCGGCGCGCGGTGGCCAGCATGGCCCGTTAGTTCTCCGGTCTCACCGCGGAGGTCAGGGTGTTGCCCGAGGAAAGAATATGCCCGCCGCCGGGGGACACCCCGCGGATCAGCTCGGCGGTGACCCGCTCCACTTCCTGCCGGGATCCCCGGGACAACAGGTCCACGTCCACGTTGCCCAGCACGGCGACCCGGTCGCCGTAGCGGCATTTGACCTCGGCCAGGTCCATGCCCGCCGCCGGCTCCAGCGGCCCGAGCGCGTCGATGCCCGTGTCGACCAGCAGGTCGGCAATGGCGCCGATGTCGCCGTCGCTGTGCTTGACGCAGAAGGCCCCCGCCCCCTTCACGGCGCCGACCACGCGGCGTAGCCCCGGCAGGATGAACCTCCGGAAATGGTCGCGCGACATCAGGCAGCCGGTCTTATGGGCGTAGTCGTCGGTGAGCACGATGATCTCGGCCCCCTGGGCCGCCGCCAGGGGCAGCAGGCGCTCGTAGTACGCGGTGACCATCTCGGCCAGCCGCAGCGCCAGCTCGGGAGCCTCTATGTAGCTGAGCAGCAGGCGGTCTAGGCCGCACAGGTACCAGCTGGCCGCGAAATCGGCCCGGCTGGCCAGCAGCACGGCCCGTTGGGGGCAGCGGCGGGCCACCAGCCGCACGGCGGCGAGCAGGGGGTCGTCCTCGGGGCGCGGAGGCCGGTAGCGTTCCAGGTCCTCCAGGCAGGCGATCGGAAAGCGGTTCGGAAAGGGAAGAAGCTCTTCGGTGACCCGATAGCCCGTCCCCCAGCCGTCGCGGAACCGGCGCACCAGGGGACCCAGGCGCCTGCGCCAGCCCAGCAGATAGAGCACCTGGTTGACCGGCACGGCGTCCAGGTCCAGGGCTTCCACCAGGCGGAAATAGTCGCGGAACCCCAGGCCCCGCATGACCTTCCAGTCGATGGCCAGCTCCAGTACGGGCAGGCGGTCGGGCTCCCGCCGGCTCAAGGCGGCGAATACGCGCTCCTTGGGCGTCACCTGGGCCCCCGCGGCGCGGCCGCTATTCCGCCAGGTAGGAGAAGAACAGGGCCAGGGCGGCAATTCCCTTCTGCCAGGTAGGCAGGTGCAGTTTTTCGTTCGGGGAATGGGCGTTGTCTTCCGGCAGCGAGAACCCGGTCAGCAGCGATTCCACCCCCAGGTACTCCTGCAGGTAGGCCACCACCGGGATGCTGCCGCCCTCGCGCCGGAACACCGGCGCCTGGCCCCAGGCCTCGCCCAGGGCCCGGGCCAGGGCGCGCACCCCGGGGGACTCCCGGGCGCTGATCGACGGAGGCCCCCCGGCCAGGCGCTTCAGCTCCCAGCGCACGCTGGCCGGGACGCGCTGGCGCAGGAAGGCTTCCAGCTGGGAGGTGACCTGCTCCGGGGTCTGGTCGGGCACCAGGCGCATGGAGATCTTGCCCATGGCCTCCGCGGGCAGGACCGTCTTGGAGCCCTCTCCCGTGAAGCCGGAGGAAAGCCCGTTCACCTCCAGGGTGGGGCGGGCCCCCACCCGCTCGAAGGGCGTGAAGCCCTGCTCCCCGGCCCACAAGGCGGGCGCCCCGGAAGCCCGCAGGTAGAAGGCCTCATCCATGGGCAGGCGGCCGAGCTCCCGGCGCTCCTCGGGGTCCAGCGGGCGCACGACGTCGTAGAAGCCCGGCAGGTTCACTCGCCCGGAAGGCTCGTGCATGGCGGCCACCAGCTCGCACAGCACCTGGGCCGGATTGTGCACCACCCCGCCGTACATCCCGGAGTGCAGGTCGTGCGAGGGGCCGCGCAGGCGCAGCTCGAAATAGGCCAGCCCGCGCAGGCCGTAGGTGATGGTGGGCAGCTCGGGGGCGATCATCCCGGCATCGGGGTTCAGGCACAGGTCGCAGGCCAGCAGGTCGCGGTGGGTGCGAATGAACTCCGGCAGGTGGGTGGAGCCGATCTCCTCCTCCCCTTCGAACAGGAACTTGAAGGCGGGCCGCTTTGCTCCGGCGCTTAAAACCGCCTCGACGGCCTTGAGCACGGCCAGGATCTGCCCTTTCATGTCCGAGGCCCCCCGGGCGTACAGGTCCTCGCCGCGGACCACCGGCTGGAAGGGGTCGCTCTGCCACAGCTCCAGCGGATCCACCGGCTGCACGTCGTAATGGCCGTAGATCAGCACCGTGGGCGCGGAGCCTCCCGCCGGAATGCTCTCCCCGTAGACCAGGGGCGCCCCCGGGGTGGGAAAGCTCTCCACCCGGCCGCAGCCCAACGCGCGCAGCGCCTGCGCCGTCCATTCGGCGGCGGCCAGCACCTGGCCCTGGCGGGCGGATTCGGTGGAAACCGAGGGAATCACCAGCAGCTCGTCCAGTTCGCGGCGGAAGCGCGGCAGGTGGGTCTTCACGTACTGCAGCAGCGCGGGGTGAGGGCTTGTCATGCGCTCACCGTAACGAAAAATCGGGGGAAATGCAAACCTCAGGCCGAGCTTCCCGGCTCCTGCCAGGGCAGCTGCCTGGAGCGCTCCTTCAGCAGGCGGCTGAAGGCGAAGCGGGGAGCCGCCTGCGCCGGGCGCGCCGGGATGGTGATGCGCTGGCCGGTGGCCGGGTTGACCCCCACCCGCGCCTTGCGGGCCGGCAGCATCTTCAGATGCAGCGCCCCGAGGCGCCCCAGGCGAACCCTGCCACCAACCAAAAGGCCCGACTCCAGCAGCAGGTGATAGTCCTCCAGCAGGGCGCGCATGGCCTTCTGGGAGAGCGAGTTCTTCCGGGCCAGGTAGGCCACCAGGTTGCGCGCCGAGAACTGCTCGGGCGCTTCAGGCTCCGGGAAAGCGACGGTGCGGTTGATGCGCAGGAAACCCCCGGTCAGGTAGATGGCCGCCTCGCGCAGGCGCTTTTCCTGCTCCTCCGCGCTGACCCCGGGGTCACAGACCGCGATCTTGAGCAGGGGGGAGGTGCTGTGGATGGAGCCTCCGCCGAAGCGCGCCTCCCGGCCGACGGCCAGATCCCCTTCCAGGGAGGCCGCCTCCTCGACCAGCAGGTGCGGCACGTCGGTGCGCAGCTGGATGCTGGCGTATTCCAGCCTCCGGCCGCCCGGCCGCGCGGCCCCGAGCCCCACCAGGGAGGCGGAGGCGGTGAGCAGCAGCGCTCCGCGCCCGTCACCCGCCGGCAGGCTTTCCGCCTCCAGCATGTCCAGCGCCTTGATCTGGGCCTCGAACATGCGCTTCTTTTCCAGCCAGGCCCGGGCCAGCAGCTCCAGGGTCTCTTCCTGCTCCGGCAGGCCGGAGTTGCGGGCCAGCCCCCCCAGGTGGGAGCGGATGGCCTGCGGTACCTGCTCCAGAAACTCGCTCATGGGCACCTCCTTGCGACTCCATAGTAGAGCCTGCGCCCGGATTTCACAAGGCGAGCGAGTCTTTTCCAGCGGATGAGCTATACTGTATGATGTCGAGGAGGACACCATGGGTATGTATCTGGACCAGGTTCCCGCGGAGATCCAGTCGCACCTCCGCCAGATCACCAAGACCTCCGGGCTGCCGGATACGGAGGATTCGGTGGAGCTGATCGCCCAGGGCTGGCTGGAGAAGAAGGAGCTGTTCGAGAAGCAGGTCGGCGAGATGCAGATGGAGGACGTGGAGCTGCTGGAACGGCAGGAGGAGCGCGGTTGCCTGGCCATGACCTACTCCGGCTCCCTGCTCAACATCGGTCCCCTGGTGGGGGAGGCGCGTAAGGTGGAGTACGCGGCCATCGGGCTGCGCCAGGACGTGCCCGCGGCCGCGGGCAAGGAAGGCTCGCAATTGTCCCGCGACCTGGTGGTGGGCGCCGCCGCGGAGTTCAGCGTGGGCCCCATCCAGAGCTCCTCGCCGGTGTTCAAGATCGCCGCGGCCAATCCGGAACTCAGCCCGGCCGCGCAGGAAAAGCAGATCACCCAGGCCACGCGCATCCTGACCAAGGAGTTCGTGGAAGTGAACAAGGACCTGGAAATCGGCTAGGTGAGCGAACTGGCCAGCAGGCTGGCGGAGAT
>MIBK01000165.1:13171-13367 GCA_001829505.1 Spirochaetes bacterium RBG_16_67_19
GCCCGGCCCCGCCCGCCCCCGAAGACTACGCGGACACGCTGGCCCGCGTCCGCCGGGCTCTGGCCGCGGAGCCGCCGGAGGTCCGCCCCGCGGACCCGCGGGGCCTTCCCGGCGGCGTGGTGCGCCTGGCGCCCGACCTGCCCACGCTGCTCGTGCCGGACCTGCACGCCCGGCTGGACTTCTTCCTGGGCCTGCT
>MIBK01000166.1:0-2164 GCA_001829505.1 Spirochaetes bacterium RBG_16_67_19
GACCATCCAGATGATCGCCTTCCTGGGGCGGCCGAAGGACGGCTACCGGCGGGGCTTCCGGCTTTCGGTGAAGGACCTGGTCAGGCAGCCATGAGCGACGGGTCAAACCCGCCTGCTCTTCCGGGGCTTCGCCGCGCCCGTCCCGCGGGCAGCAGGTATGCACGAGCGGCCCTTACCGCTGGGGATGCCCAGCCCCTCTGGACAAGTTCTCTTTACTGTGTTATATTAACTTAGTAACAATTTAACGCCATGACCAGAGCTGCCAATCCAGAACTTCCGCTCCGCATCCTGGAGGAAGCGGAACAAATCGTGATCGCCTCCGGCCCCTCGGCGCTCAACATGCGGGCGCTGGCCCGCAAGGCCGGGGTCACTGCCACCGCCATTTACCATTACTTCGCCGACAAGAAGGAGCTGGTCCTGCAGCTCAAGCTGCGGGCCGCGAGGAAATTGAACGAGCGCATCCGGAGGATCGATCCGGCGCTGCCCCCCCACGAAAGAATCCACAGGCTGGGGCAGGAATACATCGGCTTCGCCGAAGAGCATCCGAATCTCTACCGCCTGCTCTTCGAGACCCCGCTCGGCGGCGCCGGCCTGCACAAGGCCGAGCAGTCCCTACTCTACTTCACCTACCACGTGGCCCGGGAAGCCCTGGAGCAGCTGGCGGCTGGCGGCAGCCACCCCGTCGACCCGCGCTACGGGGCCATGATGGGCTGGACCATGCTGCACGGATTCTCCTCGCTTCTGCTTTCCGGCAGCCTGCAGCTGGCCGAAGGCATGGACAAGGAAGAGCTGAAGAGGCTCTTTCTCGGGTTCTACGGCGCCGGGGGGATGGGAAAAGCGGAATGAGCGCGTTGCCCTTTTTTTCCGCAATAATATTACTTAGTTATTATAACAATGATTTAGGAGGAGAAACCTGAAGATCCTGGTTCTCAACGGCAGCCCCAAGGGGGAGCAGAGCGTGACCATGCAGTACGTGCAGTACCTGGCCCGCATCCACCCGGAGCAGGAATTCCGGGTTCACCACGTAGCCCACCGGGTCCGCAGCCTGGAGCGGCATCCGGAGCAGTTCTCCGACCTGCTGGGCGAAGCGCGCCAGGCGGACCTGGTGCTATGGGCCTTTCCGCTGTACATCCTGCTGGTCTGCTCCCAGTACAAGCGCTTCATCGAGCTGATCGCCGAGCGCGGCGCGAGGGAGGCCTTCCAGGGCCGCTACGCCGCCACCCTGTCCACCTCGATCCACTACTACGACACCACCGCCCATCGCTACCTGCAGGCGGTGTGCGACGACCTGGGCATGAGGTACCTGGGTTCCTACTCGGCCGAAATGCACGACCTGCTGAAAACCGAGGAGCGCCGGCGCCTGGCCGCTTTTGCCGCCGACCTGTTCGCCTCGATTGAAAGGGGAAGCCGCCCCCCGCGCCTGCACGCGCCGCTGCGGTACAGCCCCCGCCCGTTCGCGCCGGCCGCTCCCCTGCGCCGGGTGAGCACCGCGGGCCGGCGCGTGGTCGTGCTCACCGACGCGCGCCCCCAGCAGGCCAACCTGCTGGCGATGATCGGGCGGTTCCGCGCCGGCCTGGACGGGGAGGTGGAAGTGCTGAACCTGCACGACGTGGACATCAAGGGCGGCTGCCTGGGCTGTCTGCGCTGCGGCCCCGCCTACCGGTGCGCTTACACCGGCAAGGACGGATTCATCGAGTTCTACAACGAAAAGCTCAAGACCGCGGACGTGCTGGTGTTCGCGGGGGCGATCGTGGACCGGCAGCTGTCCTGGAAATGGCGCGAGTTCTTCGACCGGAGCTTCTTCAACACCCACACCCCCTCGCTTACCGGCAAACAGATCGCCTTCCTGATCTGCGGTCCGTTGAGCCAGCTGCCCGACCTGCGCCTGGTTTACGAGGCCTGGGTGGAGCTGCAGCGCTCGCACCTGGCGGCCTTCCTGTCCGACGAGACGGAAAGCCCCGCCGAGCTGGAGGCGGAGCTGGACAGCCTGGGGGAGCGCCTGGTCCGCCTGGCACAGTCGGGGTACATCCGGCCCCAGACCTTCCTGGGAATCGCCGGGATGAAGATCTTCCGGGACGACATCTGGGGGCACCTGCGCGTGGTGTTCCGCGCCGACCATCGGGCGTACAAGCGGCTGGGCGTCTACGACTTTCCTCAGAAGCGG
>MIBK01000166.1:2209-2340 GCA_001829505.1 Spirochaetes bacterium RBG_16_67_19
CTCCCCGGCATCCGCCGGCGATGGCCCGCCATGATCCGGCAGGGGATGCTGCGGCCCTATCGGAAGGTGCTGCGCGCAGTATAGCTCACTGCTCGTCGTACTCCTCGGGGTACTCCTCGTCGTATTCCTCT
>MIBK01000166.1:2435-4819 GCA_001829505.1 Spirochaetes bacterium RBG_16_67_19
GATCTCGCTGCCGGGTAGGGCGACCTCCCCCGAGTCCCCCTCGATCTGCAGCAGCAATTCCCCGGTGTTGCGTTCGATCCGGCAGGATTGCAGCACCACGGTCCACGCAGAATCCAGCGAGATCAGCGGATAGGAGCCGTTGCCGGCAATCAGGGTGTCTTCCAGCCGCAGGTCCCGCACGCGGGTGGCCCAGAGGGCTCCGCTGGAGCAATCGCGGATCGTGGAAGCTCGAATCATGATCCCGGTGGAATCGGCCGCATCCAGGCCCACCACCCCGCTGCCGAACAGGTCGCAGCCCTGGATCCGCACCCTCCCGCAGGCATCCAGGCGCAGCACCCCGCCCACGCATTCCCCCGGCTCGGTGTGTCCCAGGGTCAGACCCTCGAGCACCAGGTTGCGGCAGTCTACGAACACCAGAACAAAAGCGTAACGGGGGGAAGCCAGCAGGGTGGCGCCCCGCTGGGCGCGCAGGGTGAGGTTGCTCAAGCCGGTGATCACCAGCTCCGGTCCGTCGAACGTTTCCTCCCAGCTCACGGCCGGGTTTCCGATCTGGGCGACCTCCGACACCAGATATTGCCCCGGGGCCAGGAGCACGGTGCGGTTGGAGGCCAGAGCCTGCACGAGCTCGCGGGAGCTTGCCACGCTTACCTGCTCCTGGGCGGCCAGGCAAGAGCCTGCCATCAGGAGAAAAGCGGCGACCACGGCCAGGCGGTTTTTCATACGCTATTCTACCTGCTGCTGCCCGGCCGGGCCAGGTAAAGCCTGCCGTCCCGGGCCGTCGCGGCGAAATCCAGCGGCTTGTCCTGGCTGTCCAGGACCCGGATATCCCCGGTGAACCCGCCCACCTCGAAACCCAGCGCCGGGTCCAGGTCCGCGTCCGGGGCGCCGACGCGGATCAGCAGCGCCCCGTCCTCCGCGAGGGCGGTGGAAAACTCCAGCGCCGCGCGCCGCGCCCAGAACCCGCCGAAGGTGGAAAGGTCCCCCATCCAGGCCCCCAGCGCGACCGCCTCCTTCATCAGGCTTTCCTGGGCCCGCAGCTTGAAGTCCTGCGTCCGCGTATCGGAGGGATGGATCAACAGCACCGTGATCCCGCCGTATCGGGCGTTGGCCCGCAGCACTTCCGTCCACTTCCGCACCGCGCCCGGCAGGCTGGCCGCGGTGAGGAACCCCTGGGAATCATCAAGGGTCACGGGGATCTCCACCACCGTCGACTCGCGCGCGTCCACCCGCTGCTCTTCCAAGGCCAGGAAGGGAAAGGCCGACAGCGTGGCGTTGGCCGAGTACGTCGAGTCGAAGCGGTAGCCGGCGGCCTGCAGGATCCGGATGAGCGAGCGCGGAAAGGCCAGGTCACCCGAGCGGTAGGCGCTCACGGCCCGGCCGCCCAGCTCGGCGTCCAGCAGCTCCTTGCTGACCTTCACCTCCCCCCAAACAGTGAGCCCCCGCAGGGGATCGTAGCCCTTCCGTGTGACGGTGGGTTGGCCTTCGGGGGCGGAGGCGAGCTTCCTGGAATGGGCGACCGTATGCGACCCGACGTCCCAGCCCAGCCTGCCCAGCTGCCGCACCGCCTCCAGGTTCTCCGGCAGGTTGAAGTAGTCGATGTCGTTCTCGTCCGTGAAGTACTTGGTGTTGATGAAGAAGGTGCTCTTCACCCCGTATTTCTTCTCCAAGGCGGCGAACTTCAACGAATCGACGAACGAGGTCTGGGCGTCCACGTCATGGGTGAGGATGAGGGCGGTGGGCCGCGCGTAGGGGGCGGTGGCCAGGCACACCGCGGGCCCGGCGGAGTGCGCCCAGATGGCCTTGAGCAGGAGCAGGATCGCGTCCGCGGACGGCTCGATTCCGTTCACATACTGGCGCTCCGCGTTGTAGGACGCGCCGGCCTGAGGCAGAAGGACGCTCTCGGCATACGACACGCCCAGCAGGTAGGCCCTGCCCCGGCCATAAGGATGCACGGAGAAGCCCACGCTTCCGTCCTCGAACAGGCCGAGGGCGGTCGCCCCTGCCTGCAGAGTGGCCCCGTGGGTCCAGATGACCTCCTTGAAAAAGGGGGGCTGCCCGTTGCCCAGCGAAATCTCCAGCAGCCGGGGGTGGGCGAGCAGCACCAGCGCCGGGTCTTTCCCCGAGAAGGCGAGACGCAGGCGCGATCGGCCGGCCGCCCGGCTGGCCACCCCGAACAGGGGGTACATGGCGGACCCCGCCTCCCCGGCGTACACCAGCACGCCGCCGGCTTCCACGTAGTCGTACAGCGCGTTGGACAGGCTGGAGGCGACCCCGGCGTTGCGCAGCGTCCCGGCCGTGAAGACTACGCTGTACCCGTCCAGCGGGCCCGCGGCGGTCAGGACCTCGGCGCGCACCCCCAGGGTGGAAAAGATCCTGCGCAGCGC
>MIBK01000166.1:4974-5172 GCA_001829505.1 Spirochaetes bacterium RBG_16_67_19
TCCGGCCGGCGAGCCACGAAGCATCTGGGCCGCAATGACCAGCCAGGCGGTGCTGGCCACGCTGGGATGGTCCGAGAACTGGTACGGGACGGGCATGGACGCATAGCGGAAACCGCCGTCCACTGCGAGCCCGGCCTGGGATTCCAGGATGAGCCGGGCTTCGCCCGTCCGCCCCGCCCGGATGTAGGCGGCCGCCGC
>MIBK01000167.1:0-117 GCA_001829505.1 Spirochaetes bacterium RBG_16_67_19
TATAGTGGATACAGGAGGGCAAATGGATACCGAGATGTTCGCCCGGCGCGTGCAGCGTTGCGCGCGCCAGATGACCGAGGCCGGCCTCGATGCGCTGCTGCTCACCAAGCCGGCCAA
>MIBK01000167.1:563-8225 GCA_001829505.1 Spirochaetes bacterium RBG_16_67_19
AAGCCGAGTATGCCCTGCGCCAGGCCGGCGCCGAGGGGTTCTGGCGAACCTACGTATCCTCCGGGCCGCGCACCAGCATCGCCCACGGACTGCCCGGGGCCCGGCGCCTGGAGACCAGGGACCTGGTGATGATCGACGTGCACCCCATCCTGGAAGGATACAGCGCCGATATCTGCCGCACCCTCTGCGTGGGCAGACCGACGGCCGCCCAGCGGGAGGCCTACGACCTGTACCTGCAGGCCCAGCAGGCCACCATCGGCCTGGTGAAAGCCGGGGTGGGCATGGAAGAGCTGGAGGCCCGGATGCACGGGATGCTGCGGGAGGCCGGCCACGGGGAGCACGTGTTCGGCCCGCCCATCCACGGGGTGGGCATCGAGTTCGAGGAGGCCCCGCTTCCCGCCGGGCACGCCTTCTTTCACGGGGAGAAGGCCCCGCCGCCGCTCGCGGCGAACGTGGTGCTGGCCGTGGGCAACTGCGGGCTGTACACCGGCCCCTGGGGCGTACGAGTGGAGGACACGGTCATCGTGGGGGCCGAAGGACCGGAGGTGCTGACCCGCACCCCCCGGCGCCTGGCTCCGGGAGCCTAAAGCACCGCTCGAACCGGGGCCAGGCGGCGGAACAGCCAGCTCCAGGCGAATACAACCGCGACCCCGACGGCCGTGACCAGCGCGAACTTGGCCAGCGGCGCCGCGGAAATCCCCAGCGCGGCCATCTGCAGGGGCACGATCAGCAGCGGGTGCCAGACGTAGGCGGAATACTGGTTGTCCGCCAGCCATTTGCCCAGCGCCCCCTGGGAATTGGCGGCTTCGCGGAAGGCCACGGTCAGCCCGATGCACAGGCCCAGGCACAGCAGGCTCTCCCACAGCGGGTAGACCACGCCGAAAGCCGCATCGCTCAAGGGCAGCAGCTGCCCCAGGCCCAGGTCGTAGGCGTACCAGGCGACCGCGGCGGCCAGGCCTACCGCCAGCCAGGCCCAGCCGGCGCGGGCCGGGAAGCGCTCGAACCAGGCCCGCCTCCAGGCCAGCACCCCGACCAGGAAGAAGCCCAGGTCGCGAGGCACGTCGGCGAAGGCCACCCGGAAGAAGCCCAGCAGGTTGAACCAGCGGTCGATGGGCGACCAGATCCGCACCAGCGCCGAGCCCACGGCCACCGCCAGGGCGAAGGCCAGGTACGCGGGCCAGCGGGGCAGCGGCCGCGAGGACAGGTCCTCCAACGGGCGGTTGCCCCGGATCCTGCGCCACAGCGCGTAGAGCAGGCTGAACAGCAGCAGGTGTTCCAGGTACCACAGGTGCGCGGCGTTGAAGACATCCTGCCAGCGGGCGATCTTCTCCCCGAACAGGAAGATCCGCGCCGGCAGCATCAGCGCCGCGAAAACCAGCACGGGAATGCCCAGGCGCCGCAGGCGGCCCGGCACGAAGGCCCGGGGGGAACTTCGCTCATAGGCCCCGGCCAGGAAGAAGCCGGAGACCATGAAGAACAGGCTCATGAAGAAAGAGCGGTTGACGGTGAAGAAGGGGGCCAGCAGCGCGGCCCGGGCCTCCTCCTGCACCGGCCAGTATCCCCCGGTGGGCCCGTAGGCCTGGCCCACGTGATGGGCGATGACCAGGATGGTCAACACGACGCGCAACTGATCCAGGTAATACAGCCGCGGCTTGTCGCTCATGCCATCACCCTCAGCCCAGGAAGCGCTTGCGCAGCCAGCGGGTCGACTGGACCGCGTCCCCGTGCTTGACCAGCTCGCGGATCTCCCCCATGGATTTCTCGTCCAGGAGGCGCTCGATGGCCCGCAGAAACTCGATGGACTCCCGCAGGGCTCCCTGGGCCTCCTCGCGATAGGGATACTGGTCCATGGAGTACCAGCCGCGGTAGCCGATCTCGCGCAGCCAGAACAGCAGCTCCACGTACTCAGGGAAGTGCACGGAGCCCACGATCATGTCGTCGTCCCAGGAGCGGTAGTTGTCGTTGAAGTGCAGGTGGAACAGCTTGTCCCCGTAGGCGGCCAGCATGACCGCCGCCTCGGCCACGTTCTCCCCGGCCACGAAGGAGTGCCCGGTGTCGATGGTCACCCCCACGTTGGCCTGGCCCGTGCGCTGGGCCAGCAGCAGCGTATCCCCGGCGCGGGCCAGGTAGGAGTGGGTGCGCGGCTCCTTGGCCTTGTACTCCAGGGCAAAGCGCGTTTGCGGATAGGAGCGGGCCAGCCCGCGCACGCCCTCCTCGATCCACTGCCGCTCCTGCCGGTAGTCGGCCTGCAGGGGGTAATCGTAGCCGTCCTGCCCGGGCCAGAGGCTGAGCAGGTCGCAGCCCAGGGCGCGGGCCGCCTCGGCCATCTTGGCGGTTTCCTCCACCGCCTGCGCCCGGATGGCGGGGTCCTTGGAGCTGAAGGCCCCGCTGCCCCAGCGCTTCTGGGCGAAGTGGTCCGGGATGATCGAGGCGCACTTCAGGTTGTACTTCGACAACAGGCCGCCCACCTGCTCGACGTTCTCCGAGGTGATGTCCCAGGTGCCGAACAGCTCCACCCCCTTCACCCCCTCGATGGCCGCGGCCCGCTTGATCATCTCTTCCTTGGTGGGCTGGTCCTTGTAGCCGCTGGAAAGGAAGCGGTCGTTGGTGTTTCCCAGGTTGCCCAGAATGATGGCGTATTTCACTCACTTTCCTCCTGCCAGCCAATGCATGACGTTCTTCCACAGCTTCGCGTAGCCGCTCCAGGTGGTGAAGCTCTCCGGGCACCAGTGCGGCCCGATGTCCGAGGCCCAGGCCAGCGTCCGCCCCTGGCCTCGGGCGGCCACGGCCAGCAGGGGGTGGGCTCCGGCGCGCAGGATCAGCTCGGCCTCCGGTTTCAACTCCAGCTCATTGAGCCCCAGCAGGGCGGGCCAGGGGCCCTCGATGCCTTTCAGCAGCGGATGCCCCGGGCGCACCGTCTCGGGAACCACCCCTTCGGGGACCTCCAGGCGGTCGTCGAAGGGGTGGATGCGCACCGGCAGAAGCTCTTCGATCGGGGTGCGGTAGTACTTGGCCGCCCCGTAGATCCCGGCGAAGGAATAGTAGCCCCCGCACATGCCCAGGCCTCCGCCGGCCTGCACCCATTGCTCCAGCAGCTTCAGGCGGTTGGGCATGGTTTTGCCGCCGCTCCAGGTGGCCGGGTGCAGCAGCAGGGAGTTGGCCCCGATGTCGCTCAGGATGACCCCCCGGTACGCGGAGAGCTCCTCCAAACGCAGCGGGAATTTCTCCGGCGCCAGGTGCCCTGGCAGGTGCTCCAACTCGATGTCGGTCCCGGCCAGCGCCTTGGCGAGCTCGCGGATTCCGGTTTCATAGACGGTGCTGGAGAAAAAGTCCCAGCCCTTGTGGTGGGTGCTGGCCGACACCCAGGATTCGCCGGCCAGCAGGACCCGGATGCGGCTTGATTGCCCGCTCATGCTCGCCGCCTTTCAGCAGACCTGGAAGCTCTTCCGCCGCCAGCCCTGCTGCGGACCCTCGTGCACCAGCACCCAGCCGGCGGCCGGATAGCACTTCTCGCAGAGCATCTGATCGGAAGGCAGGAGGTAGGTCACCGCCCGCTTGCCGCAGCCCCCGCACACCCCGTAGCGGGTCTCCGGGGTGAAAATGCCTTGGGCCAATCGTTCGCTGGCCGTGTGCCGCAGGACCTCCCGCAGCTCGCGCTGGGCGTGGCAGTCCTGGCGCTCGGGGCGGTCGGCTTTCAGCGGGTACTCTCCGTAGCGGTGCCCGGCGGCGATCATAGCCAGGAAGTTCTCGTAGGGCACGTCGTTGGTCACGCTGTGGCTGGAGGTCAGGATATAGGCCCCCTCGCCTGCCAGCGCCTGGATGTGCGCGCGAACGTCCTCCGCCACGTCCTGCGGCGAGCCAAAAGCGAACACCCCGGCGATGTCGATGTTCCCGCTGAAGCAGATTTTGTCCCCGTACTTGCGGTGCACCTCGTAAATGTCGGCCCCGGAGGTGGGCTCGATGGGGTTGTACATGACCACCCCGATCTCGATCAGGTCGGGGATGATCTGCACGGCGTTCCCGCAGCTGTGCATGGCCACCGGGACCTTGTAGCGGCGGCACTCCTCGACGATCCGCCGGTAGCAGGGGATGGCCCACTTGCGGGTCATCTCCGGCCCCATGATCAGGCCGCCCTTCTGCCCGATGTCGTCGCCGATGTAGATGAAGGAAACCCCCTCCTCGCAGGCCATGCGCACGATGTCCAGGTAGTAGTCCATGCACATCTGCACGACCTTCTGGATGAACTCCGGATCGGTGTACAGCTTCATCATGAACTCCTCGAAGCCCACGATGAACTGGTAGGGGGTCATGATCGGGGCGCAGGTCATGATGGTGGTGCCAATCTTCGTGCCCCGGCAGGCCTGGATGTAGGCCCGCAGGTGCCTGCGCTTGGGCTCGATGTCCAGCTCCCGCGAGTGGGGCACCAGGGCGTCCAGCTCCTCGCGCGTGTGCACGCTGCCGTCGGTGACGATGTGCAGCTTCCCGTCCGGCCCGCGGCGCTTCAGCGGGGCCCACAAGGCCTCCATGCCGACGGCGTCCTGGCCGATCAGGCGGCAGATTTCGATGTAGTCGCGCGGCTCCATGGGCGGAGCCACGTACTCGTCCTCGCTGGCCCCCTTGGCCGAGCCCAGGGTGTGGCCCACCGAGCGCCCCAGCAGGCGGCTGCAATGCCGGTCCTCGATCAGGATCTCGAAGTTCGGCACCCGGTCGGTGGAGCGGTGCTCGAAGGAGGCCAGCAGGCGGTCGATGTCCGGGGCGTCGCAACTCATTTCAGCTCCTTGGCGTCAAAACGCCAGATCTCTTCCATTTTCGCGAAGGCTCCGGCCTCCTCCTGGTCGAAGGGGGCTTCCAGCAGCTTGTTCATCCAGTCGTTCCACTTGTGATAGAAAGGGTCCCGGGAGCGGATGCGGTTGAACTCCTCGATGTCGTCGATCAGGGCGTAGAGGAAGAGGTTGTTGCCGCGCAGGAAGATGGTCATCTCGTGGCAACCGGCCTCCTTCAGCCCGCGCGTGATCTCCGGCCAGATTTCCTTATGGGCCTTGATGTACTCCGCCTTCTTTTCCGGGATCGCCCGGTAGCACAGCGCCAGTCTCTGCATTCCCCTACCCTCGCCTTTCAGTATTTGCCGAACTCCAGGGCGGCGTCGAAAAAGGCCACCACGTTCTCGGGCCGCACATCCGACTGGATGTTGTGCACCGAGGCGAAAACGAACCCGCCGCCGGGGGCGAAGTCGGCAATGCGGCGTTTCACCTCGCGGCGCACCTCCTGCGGTGTGCCCAGGGACATGATCCGGGTCGGGTCCGCCCCCCCGCCCCAGAAGCCGACCTCCCTGCCGAAATCCTTCTTCAGCGAGGCGCTGTCCATGCCGCGGGCGTGCACCTGCACCGGGTTCAGGGCGTCCACCCCGATTTCGATCAGATCCGGGATGTACTCGCGGATCGCCCCGCAGGAGTGGAAGTAGATCTTGGCCTGGGAGTGCTGGCGCACGATCCTGATCAGCCGGGCCTCGCGGGGCTTGAAGATCTTGCGGTACAGCGCTGGGGAGAACAGCGGGCCGTCCTGCCCGCCCAGGTCGTCCCCCATCTGGACCACCTGCACCAGGTCGCCGATCTCCCGCATGTAGCGCGTCCACCAGGCTTCCAGCCACTCCACGACCCGGTCGGCCACCAGCTCCACCAGGCTTTCGTCGGCGGCCATGTCCAGATAGGCGTCGTTGACCCCCCGCAGCCAGTAGGAATGCTCCACGATGCCCCCGGTCGGGGCGTGGGCCACGATGGCCTTGTCAGTTTCCTTCAACAGGCGCTGGACTTCCGCCCGCAGCCCCTCGAAGCGGCTGGGGTCCTCGGGGTCCGGCAGCTTGTGGGCCTTGATCTGCGCCGCGCTCTTGCCCGACCAGATGTGCTTCTCGAAGTCGAACCAGATCCCGCCGGAGAGCGGCTGCCGGTACACCGTGCCCCACTCGTCCCGCCACTTGCGGAACTCCCCCTCGGTGTAGTACTGGAACTGGTAGGGCCTGGCCGGCCGGCCGTACACCGGCAGGCAGTCGGCCTGGAAGCGCTCCCGCAGGCGTTCGTCGGGAAACACGATCTGTTGGAAGGGATCCTGGATGCGCTCCTCCCCGCCGCTGAAGCCCAAGTGCTCCTTGAGCTTGCGGTGGCCGAATACATGGATGCTGTCGTGCAGGCAGCCGAAGCTGATCGGCACCCGGTCCGGCTCCTTGCGGCTGAGCGCCGTCACGACGCGCTCCCGAGGGCTAAGTTTCATGCGCTCCTCCCTAGAAAACGACTCCGCTCTTCAATATGATGTTGGCGTAGGGGGTGAACTCCCCGGTGCGCACCACCGCCCGGCAGCCCGCGGTGAGCTGCTTGAAGCGCTCGTGCGCCACGGTCTGGATCGGGGTCTGGCCCAGCCGGCGCTCGATCTCCCGGTGCATGGCCGGGCTGCGGGCCGGCAGCTCCTCGGCGATCACGGCGCTCTCCACGGCCATTTCCCCGAGGATGGCCTCCAGCACGGGCAGGAACGCGGGCAGCCCGGGGGCCAGGGCCAGGTCGATCCTCAGGACCCCCGCCGGCACGGGCAGCCCCGCGTCGGCGATGCACAGGCCGTCCCCGTGGCCCAGCGAAGCAATGACCCGCGCGAGCTCGGGGTGCAGGATGCCGCTCTTCTTCATGGCCCGCCCGCTACTTCAGGGCCCCGGCGGTCAAACCCTTGATCATCTGCTTCTGCAGCACCATGGTGATGGTCATCAGTGGGATCAGGGCCACCACCATCACCGCGCTCATTTGCCCCCACAGGATGCCCCGGTCCTGGCGGAACCAGGACAGGACCACGGGCAGGGTGGCGCTGGTGGAGTTGGTGAACAGCGAGGCGAACAGGAACTCGGTCCAGGTCAGGAAGATGCAGAACAGGGCGGTGGCCACGATGCCGGGAAAGGCCAGGGGCAGAAGCACCCGGAACATGACCGTGCCCCGGGAGCCGCCGTCCACCAGCACCGACTCCTCGATGCTCTTCGGCACCTCGTCGAAGAAGCCCTTCATCATCCAGATCACGAACGGGAGCTGGGTCATCACGTAGATCAGGATCAGTCCCAGGTGCGAGCCGGTGAGACCGATGCGCCGCATCATCCAGAACAGGGGCACGGCGGTGATGATGGGCGGCATCATCCGGGTGGACAGGATCCAGCCGCTCATGTTCGCGCTGCCCCGGAACTGGAACCGCGACAGGGCATAGGCGGCCCACACCCCCACCAGCAAGGCCAGCGCGACCGCGCCGCCGATGATGATCAGGCTGTTGACGATGTTGGGCACCACCGACTCCACCCGGCCGGCCGACTCCTCGATAAAATAGGTGGCCTCGGAAAGCTCGTTGGGATCGATGGTCCAGGGAGCGAAGGCTTCCTTGTAGTGGAACAGCACGAACTGGTTGGGCAGAAGCTTGGGCGGCATGCGGTAGTATTCCCGCGGGGTCTTGAAGGAGGTCATCAGCATCCAAATCAGCGGGAAGGCGAAGGCCAGGGAGAAGAAGGCCACCACCAGGTGCAGCCAGACGGTGCGGATGCTCTTTTTTACCCTCTTGTTCATACGGCGGACTCCTGGGCGCGGAACACCTTCAGGAAGAGGAAGGTGATCAGGTAGATGATGATGAAAATGATCCAGGACAGGG
>MIBK01000167.1:8262-21043 GCA_001829505.1 Spirochaetes bacterium RBG_16_67_19
CCGGTACAGGTAGAAGGTGGCCACGGTGGTGCTCTGCCCGGGACCCCCGAAGGTGAGGGCGTACACAATGTCGAAGGTCTTGAAGACGTCCATGCTGCGGATCAATAGAACGATCAGGATCTGCCCGCGCATGTGCGGGACCACGACATGGATGAAGCTCTGCCAGCGGGTGGCCCCGTCCACCAGGGCCGCCTCCTTGGGCTCCTCGGGCACCGAGCGCAGCCCGGCCAGCAGGGTGATGATCACGAAGGGCGTCCATTGCCAGATCTCCACCAGCATCACCGCCGGCAGCGACCACTGGGTGGTGCCCAGGAAGTCGATGGGCTGGAAGCCCAGGAACATGACCACCGCGTTGACCGCCCCCCAGCGCAGGTCCAGCAGCATGCGCCAGAGGTTGCCGCTGGCGATCAGCGGCAGCATCATGGGGCTCAGGATCAGGGCGATCCACAGGTAGTCGGCCTTGATCTCCTTCTTGTTCAGCAGCCAGGCGATGCAGAAGCCCAGGAGGAACTCGATGCTCACCGTGACCAGCAGGATGATCACGGTTTTCTCGATGGACAGCAGGAAATAGGGATCGCTGAAGGCGTCGACGAAGTTCTGCACCCCGTTCCAGGGCATCCTCCAGAAAGTGAGGCCTTTCTGCAGCTTGAACTTCTTGAAGGCCATGACCAGGGCGAAGATCAGGGGGTAGATGATGAAGACCAGCAGCCAGATCATGGTCGGGGCCATGTAGGCGTAGGGGGCCGTGCGCTTGCGCAGGTAGCCCGGATTGCGGTGCAGCTCGGTCCGTCGCATAGCTTCCCTCGATTTCAGAATGAAGGGGGCATGGCGCAGGCCATGCCCCCCTGGAGGAACTATCTATCCTCAGTCCGCCATGATCTTCTTCCACTCCCGCATGACCCGGTCGTAGGCCTGCGCGGAGGTCTGCGACCCGGACCAGGTCTGGTGCAGCTCGTTCAACAGGGACTCGTAGAGCTGGGAGGCCTGCGGGACCTTGATGTCTCCGATGCCGATCTGCAGGGCCTTCATCGTGGGATCCACCAGCGGGCCCCAGACGTCCTTCACGCGCTGGTCCTTCCACACCGAGGTGCGGTTGGGGTCCACGCCCGAGCCGGAGTTGGTGGCGTAGATCTGCATGGTCTTGGAGGCCAGGAACTGGGCGTACAGGAAGGCCACGTCCTTGTTCTTGGAGACCGTCGGGACCACCAGGGCCTTGCCCACCGCGAAGGAGGTGACGGGCTTCACGCTGCCGTCCTTGCGCTTGAAGCCGGGCATGACCGTGGCCACGCACTGATCCCAGTACTTGGCCTGGCGCGGGTCGCGGAACACGGAGGTGGCCCACTGCATGGTCATGGCCACCACGCCGTTGCCGATGCCTTCCTTGGTTTCCGGGTAGCCCCAGGACAGGATGCCGGGCGGGGAGAACTTCATCAGGCCCATGTAGAAGTCGTTGGCCTTGATGAAGGCGTCCTTGTTGAGCTCGATCTCGCCGTTGTCGTTGACCAGCCCGTTGGAGAACTTGATCCCGTCGGCGGCCAGGCGGTTGCGGTACACATTGGCCCAATAGTCCACGGCCCACCAGGTCTTCAGGGCCAGGGTGCCGAAGCCGTACAGGCCGGGCTGGCGGCCGGTGAAGAACTCGGCCATGTCCCGCACCTGGTCCCAGTCATTCGGCGCCCCCAGGTTGTACTTGTACTTGGCCCTGAAATCCGCCTTGTTCTTGGCGTCGGCGAACAGGTCCTTGCGATAGTAGAAGATGTTCACGTCCCCGTCGTAGGGCACGGCGTACCAGGAACCCTTGTATTTGTCGAAGCCCACCTGGGCGCCCTCGATGAAGTCGGAGACGTCGATCTCCTTGCCGTACTTCCCGTACAGGGCATCCAGGTTCTCGATGTAGTCGGCCTCGGCGTATTCGCCGATCCAGGTCGGGTACAGCTCCAGCAGGTCGTACTCGGCGGCGCCGGACAGCAGGAAGGCCAGCTGCCTTTCATGCAGGTTCTCGGGCGGGATGACGTCGATGGTCAACTTAAGCCCGGTCTCCTTCTCGATCAGCTCCTTCAGCTCCAGCGGCGGAGCGGAGTCGCCGCCGCCCTGGAACATGATCCGGATGGTCTTGCCCTTGCCCAGGGCCTTCAGCGACGGCGGGATGGCCTTGATGATTTCCGCCTGGGTCGGCATGACCTCCGGCGAGCCGGCCACCTTGACGCCCTTCGGGACTTCCTGGCCGAAGGCATAACCGGTAATAAAAAGCGCGATCACTAGCAGCATCAGCAGGATTCTCGCTTGCTTCATCCTATTCCTCCTATGCGATTGACTGAAACCCAGCCCATGCATTGCGATTCTGCGCGCAATGCCCCTTCTCTGCCCGGTCCTGGAAGCGCGCCTCCTTTGAATTGGTATTCTATTCTTTTACCCGTTGGATAGCAAATGCTTAATTATAGGGGCTGTTTAAGTAGCTGTCAATGGTTTTTTCGGAGCGGAAATCTCCGGATCGATAATGCGTAATCTATCTGATTTATATATAAAGAATTAGCAGCGATCCAGCAGCCAGCCCAGGCAGGCAACTGAAATATTAATCTGTTTTCACTGAAAATTAAGTTCTCGAAAATTGACAATCCTCTTTCCGCCGGCTATAATCCGACAGAGGTTCAGGCTCATGGCTATCACGCTCAAGGAAATCGCCAAGCAGGCCAACGTCTCCGCGGCCACCGTCTCCATGGCCTTGAACAACAAGCAGGGAGTGGGCGCGAAAAAGCGCCAGAGCATCCTGAAGATCGCCAGGGAGCTGGGCTACGGGCAGAGGGCTGCGCAGAGCCGGCTGCGCACGATCAAGGGCACCATGCGTTTCGTCAAGGTCATCAAGAGCAGCCACGTCCTGAACCGCGACCACGACATCTTCATCGCCGACTACATCAACGGCCTGGACCACGCCGCCCGCGGGACCGGCTACAACCTGGAGATCAGCTCCTGCCATCTGCACGCCGCGGCGGAGCTGCTGGACACCCTCCGGCATTCGGAGCTCAAGGGGGCCGTGGTGTTGGGCACCGAGCTGGACCATGGGGATCTGCAGGTGTTCGAGCACTCCAGCTTCCCGATCGTCGTCCTGGACACCTATTACGACTACCTGGAATTGGATTTCGTGGACATGAACAACATCGACGCGGTCTACAGCATCATCTCCCACTTCCAGCAGAAGGGCCACCGCGAGATCGGCATGGTGCGCAGCTCGGTGGCCACGAAGAACTTCCAGCTGCGGGAAGAGGGCTTCCACGCCGCGCTGGCCCACTTCGGCTTGAGCTGCCGCCGGGAGCACCTGTTCTCCGTGGATTCCACCTGCCAGGGGGCCTACGAGGACATGAGCCGCATCCTGGCCGCGGGGGCCGCGCTGCCGCGGGCCCTCTTCCTCTCCAACGACATCGTCGCCTTCGGCTGCGTGCGGGCCTTCAAGGAAGCCGGCCTGCGGGTGCCCCAGGATGTCTCGGTGATCGGCTTCGACGACCTTCCCGCCGGCTCGGTCATGGAGCCCCCCCTGACCAGCTACGCGGTCTCCAAGATCAAGATGGGCGAGATGGCCTTCCGCATCCTGGTGGAGAGGATCGAGCAGGAGCCGCAGATGCCCCCGATGAAGATTTCCATCAGCGGCAAGCTGGTCTCCCGGGAAAGCGTCAGCCAGCTGTAGGACTCAAGCTGCGGACCGGCCTAGCCCCGCCGCTGCCTCCACAGCCCCAGGTTGCGCTCGATGTAGCCCAGGTGCGTTTCGGAGTGCTCGACGTACATCTCCAGCCAGCGGGCGAGGTCCAGCTTACCCCGCTGCGGGTGCAGGACCCAATTGCCCTGCCACTGCTCCTGGTCGTACACGTCCACCGCCACCCCGCTCTCGGCCAGGATCTTGCGCAGGCGCACGGAAGCGCTGAGCTCGGAGTCCGCCCTGCACGGTCCAGGCATCGGGGAAGGGACGGAAGGTGAGCTCGTCCCGGCCCAGGCCGCGCAGCCTGGCTTCCAACGCGGCCGGAGCGCCGGAGTAGCGCTCCAGCAGTTCCTTGGTGCTCATCGGCCCAAGCCACCGCCCCCGCCCCGCCGGGTCAAGCCTTGCCTGGACTGGCGCACCCGGCCTACAATTCGCGCCAGGAGCATCGGGCGGTGAGCAGAATGATGGTGGGCAATAGAGGCGCCAGGCGGCTGGTGGTCGTCTCCCTGGACGGCTTGGCCACCGCCGATCTGGAGCAGGTGCGCGGCCTGCCCGCCTTCCGCAGCCTGCTGCGGCGGGGGGCCCTTTGCCGCAGGGTGCGCGGCATCTACCCCACCCAGACCTACGCCCTGCACGCCTCTGCGCTCACCGGGGCCTACCCCGCCCGGCACGGCATCCTGGCCAACAGCCGCTTCCAGCCCGGACGCGAGCGGCCGGAGTGGTTCTGGTACCGGGACGCGCTGCGCCTGCCCACCCTGTACGACCGGGCCAGGGAAGCCGGCCTTTCCAGCGCCTCGCTGTTCTGGCCCTCCGCCGGCCGCTCCGGCCAGCGCTGGGTGCTGCCGGAGATCCTGCCCGGGCGCTGGAAAATGAGCCTGGCCTGGCGCGCGCTTTGCGCCGGCACCCCGCTGTTCCTCCTGGACATGCTGCGACGCTACGGCTCGCTGCTGCGCGGCCTGGACCGCTACCACCTGGACAACTTCACCGCAGCGGCCGCCGCGCACCTGGCGCGCTCCGGGCAAGCCGACCTGCTGCTGGTCCATCTGCTGGACCTGGACGCCGTGCGCCATCGGGAGGGCTTCCAGGGCCCTGCGGTCCGGCGGACCCTGGAGGAGCAGGACCGCCGCCTGGGCCGCATCCTGGAGGCCGCACTGCGGCCCGACGGCTGGGCCCGCACGGCCTTCGTGGTGTTCGGCGATCACGCCTTCCTGGACGTGCACACCGCCGTGAACCTGAACACCGCGCTGGCCCGCGCCGGGCTGCTCACCCTGGACGGGCGCGGCCGCTGCCGCGGCTGGCTGGCCTGGGCCAACACCGCCGAGGGCTCGGCCCACCTGTACCTGCGCGACCGGGAGGACCGCTCCCTGCGCCGGCGGGTGAAGCGCTGGCTGGACGAGTTGCGCTCCGACCCGGGCCATGGCATCGAGGAGGTCTACCGCGGGGCCGCCCTGCGCCGGCTGGGCCTGGGCCGGGACATCGACTTCGTGCTGGAAGCCCGTCCGGGCTTCTACTTCTCCCCCCTGCTGCGGCCCGAGGTGAGGGCCCGCACGGCCTTCGTGGTGTTCGGCGATCACGCCTTCCTGGACGTGCACACCGCCGTGAACCTGAACACCGCGCTGGCCCGCGCCGGGCTGCTCACCCTGGACGGGCGCGGCCGCTGCCGCGGCTGGCTGGCCTGGGCCAACACCGCCGAGGGCTCGGCCCACCTGTACCTGCGCGACCGGGAGGACCGCTCCCTGCGCCGGCGGGTGAAGCGCTGGCTGGACGAGTTGCGCTCCGACCCGGGCCATGGCATCGAGGAGGTCTACCGCGGGGCCGCCCTGCGCCGGCTGGGCTTGGGCCGGGACATCGACTTCGTGCTGGAAGCCCGTCCGGGCTTCTACTTCTCCCCCCTGCTGCGGCCCGAGGTGAGCGAACCCGCCCCGGCAGGGCGTCGGGCCTGCCACGGCTACCGGCCGGACCGGGAGGGCTACACCTCCCTGCTGCTGGCCGCCGGCGCGGGCGTGCGGGACGGCGCGGAGCTGGAGGAGATGAGCATCCTCGATCTGGGCCCCACCCTGGCCACGCTGCTGGGGCTGACCCTGCCGGACGCGGACGGGCAGGCGCGCGGCGAACTGCTGGCTGCGGGAGAAGGCAATGGGTGAGCGGGAGAGGACCTACCGCCGGCGCATCCGGGCCTGGACCCTGTATGACTGGGCCAGCTCGGCTTTCGCCACCACCATCCTGACCGCGGCCTTGCCCGTGTACTACCGCCAGGTAGCCGGCTCCACCCTGCCCGGCCCCAGCGTGGCCGCCGCCTACTGGTCCGCAGGCCTGAGCCTGTCGATCCTCCTGGGGGCGCTGCTGGCCCCGGTGCTGGGCACGTTGTCCGACCTCATCCGCGGGAAAAAGCTCTTCCTGGCGTTGTTCGCCGGGCTGGGGGCGGTCGGCACCGGCTTGCTGGTCCTGGTGAAAAACGGGGACTGGCTGCTGGCCTCGCTGCTGTTCGTGTTCGGGCGTCTGGGCTTCGGCAGCTCGCTGGTCTTCTACGATGCGCTGCTGCCGCACGTGGCCCGGCCCGCGGACCAGGACTCGGTCTCCGCCCGCGGCTACGCGCTGGGCTACCTGGGCGGCGGGCTGCTGCTGGCCGCCAACGTGGTGATGATCCGCCTGCTACCCGGAACCTGGGGGCCGCGCCTGTCGTTCGCCAGCGTGGCCCTGTGGTGGGCCTTGTTCAGCATTCCGGTGCTGGCCGTGGTGCCGGAGCCGCGCACCCTGAGCGCCCTTCCCAAAGGCCAGGGGTTGCTGAGGGCCACTATCCGGCGCCTGGCTGAGACGCTGCGCAGCAGCCGAAGCTACCGGGAGCTGTTCAAGTACCTGCTGGCCTACCTGGTTTACGCTGGCGGGATCGGCACCTTCATCGCCGTGGCAGCCATCTTCGGCGCGGAGCTGGGCTTGGGCAGCGTGGAGCTGATCCTGGTCCTGCTGCTGGTGCAGTTCGTAGGCGTCCCCTTCAGCCTGCTCTTCGGCAGCCTCCCGCGCCCGGAGGGGGAAGCGGCCGGGAGCCGCCGCGCCCGCCTGCGCCCCGTGCTGCTGGCCTTCCTCCTGGCCAACTTGGCGCTGCTGCCGGCCCTGGGGCTGCTGGGCACCCGCTTCCTGCCCAAGGGCTGGACCGGCGCCACTCCCCCGCCCTATGAGGGCGGCCAGGGTTACACGGGACAGGGAGTGCTTTCCGCCGGGGATCCGGCCCTGGTCTGGTTCGGCTCCTGGGCCAGCGAGCTGCTGGATGCACGGACCCTGAACGCCCGGGACGACCGCGAGTTCCGCGCGGGCCAGCGGGCTGGGGACCGCCTGGAGCTGCGGTTCCACGGCCAGGGCCTCGCCCTGAGCTACGCCGCCGGCCCCGACTTCGGGATCTGGCACGTGGAGCTGGACGGGCGCCCGCTGGCCGGCGCGGACGGCCGCCCGCTGCTCCTGAACTGCTACAGGCCCACGGCGCGCTGGGACTTGAGCCATGAGCTGCGGGCCGCCTCCCCCGGGCTGCACACCCTGGCACTCACCAACAACGGCGAGAAGGACACCCGCAGCACGGGCATCCGCCTGGCCCTGGGGGCGGTGCGCGTGCTGGAGCCGGAGCGCCGCTCCAGCCTGCCGGTGATCCTGGGGCTCATCCTGGCGCTGCAGGCCGCCTGTCTGGGCCTGGCCTGGCTGCTGGGCCGCCCGCTGCTTTCGGGCCTGGCCGCGCGCCTGGGCACCCGCTCCGGCCTGGTCCTGGCCCTGGCGGTCTACGCAGCCATCGCGGTCTGCGGCTACTTCCTGGATTCGGTGCTGGACTTCTGGTGGCTGGCCTGGCTGGTGGCCTGCGTGCAGGGAGGAAGCCAGGCCCTGAGCCGCAGCCTGTTCGCCAGCCTGATCCCGCCGGCCAGGAGCGGGGAGTTCTTCAGCCTGTTCGGGATCATGGGCAAGTTCGCCACGCTGCTCGGACCGCTCGTATTCGCCGGAGCTGTGGCCTTGTTTGGCGCCAGCCGCCCGGCGGTGCTGAGCCTGGTCCTGGTTTTCCTGGCGGGTATCGTGCTGCTGCTGCGGGTAAAAGTCCAGGAGGGCCGCGCCGCGGCCCGCGCCGCGGAGCAGGCCCTCCGGAAGGTCTAGCGCCGGCCGCGCAGGGAGCGGCCGCGCCCGCGGCCCCCCGCCCCGTACAGCATGCCGCCGCTGGCGGTCCGGCGCCCGCCGGTCTTGGCGAACACCACCGCCCCCCTGGGCGCCGCCGCGGAGGCGGAGTGGAAGGGATGGTTGCGGGATACCGGCACGCTCTGGTCCAGCAGGCGCTCGATGTCTCTTAGATATGTGCTCTCCGACTCGTCGCAGAAGGAGATGGCCACCCCGGCCTTGCCGGCCCGGGCGGTGCGGCCGATGCGGTGCACGTAGCTTTCCGGCTCGTTGGGCAGCTCGAAGTTGATCACGTGGCTGATGTCGTCCACGTCGATGCCGCGGGCGGCGATGTCGGTGGCCACCAGCACGCGGATTTTGCCGGAGATGAACTCCTCCAGGGCCCGCTCGCGGGCCGACTGGGTCTTGTTGCCGTGGATGGCGTCGGCCTTGATGCGCCCCTTCTGCAGCTGCTCGGCCAGGCGGTTGGCCCGGTGCTTGGTGCGGGTGAACACCAGGGCCCGTTCGATCGCCGGGTCCTCCAGCAGGGAGAGCAGCAGCGGGGTCTTGGACTCCTTGTCCACGAACAGGACGCGCTGCTCGATGCGGGGCGTGCGCCCGGTCTCGGGCGCCACCGCCACGTGCTTCGGGTCGGTGAGCATGCTCTGGGCCAGGCGCTGCACTTCCGGAGGCAGGGTGGCCGAGAAGAACAGGGACTGCCTCTTTTTTGGCAGCAGGGCGATGATCCGGCGCACGTCCGGGATGAAGCCCATGTCCAGCATGCGGTCTGCCTCGTCCAGCACGAAGATTTCCACGGCGTCCAGACGCACCCGCCGCTCGCCGTACAGGTCCAGCAGGCGGCCGGGGGTGGCGACCAGCACGTCAATGCCCGGGGCGATGGCATCGATCTGGGGCTTCTTGCCCACCCCGCCGTAGACCACGGCCTTCTTGATCCCCAGGAAACGGCCGTAGTCGCCGAAGCTCTCGTAAATCTGGGCAGCCAGTTCCCGGGTGGGGGCGAGCACCAGGGTCCGCACCCCCTTGGGGCCCGGGCGCCGGCGGTCGGCGTCCAGCTTCTGCAGCATGGGCAGGGCAAAGGCCGCGGTCTTGCCGCTGCCGGTCTGGGCGCTGGCCATCAGGTCGTGTCCGTTCAACAATAGTGGGATGGCCTGGACCTGGATCGGGGTGGGAACTGTGTAGTTCTGGGCGCGCAGGGCGCGATGGATGGGCTCAATCAGGTTGAGCGCCTCGAAATTGGGTTGGTGCATGGTTCTCCAATGCAGTAGTAGACTTGCGGGTCGGCTGAACTCAGCTTTTAATGAACCGCTTCCGAAACCAGAGGATTACGGCCTTAGCCTTGGGAGGCGTACCGGAAGGGCTCGACGGCTTGTCTTACGGAGGCTGGAATCTTCTGAAATCTCAATCAACGTGTGGAATGTATATCTTATCGACACAAAGGTCAAGAGCCTAATGAAAGCCCCAACCTGGCTATTGGCAGCTATTCATGGCGCTTCCAACGCCGGACGCAACTTCTCCCAGACCTTCAAGAATCTCGCAGCCTGCGCCTAATCCTAAGCCCGCACAGCCCAGGCAGACCTCTTCGTCGAATTCGCCCCCGGAGGAACAGCATCCACAATCGCTGCAGGAATCCTTGGTGTCTTTCCCGGTGTTGGCAGGTGGTTCGACCTCCGCACCCGCCAGAGAATACAGGAAGCGTTTCGGCTTCGCCTTGTTCCTGTACTCCTCCACATAGCCGCCGACATACTCCGCGGACTTGCCGACCAGGTCGCCGCCCGGCATTTCGGTGCCGATAACCCAAGGCAGGATCAGGTTGCGTTTCCCCAGGCGGAATCCGGAAAGCACAGCTATGCCGCAATCCCGCGCATCGCGCTGCCCCGCGGCCAACCCGTTGCTGTAATCACGGGGAACATCGGCTTGTTCCGTCTTCCCTTTGGCCGGGAGGGACACAGTACCGGCGCTCAACATCAGGGCAATCGCGATAGCAGCTCGTACGAGCATGAACCTTCGCTTCCCCCCCCATAGTATAGTCCAAATCTCTATTGGCAGTCGGACAAAAAGGGATCGGCTGCAGTCCCACGCTCAGCCGGATGGGTTCCGACCGCATGGAGATGACCGGGACCTTGAAGCAGATTCTTATCGACGGGCTGCGAGCCTGAGATTTTTTTTCCGAGAATACATACCGTACGTTTGGTATCGAAGGAGATCTATGGAGAAGTTCATTGTCGCCATCTTGCCTCTGGCTTTTCTGGTGCATCTGCGCGTCAGCGAAGTCGTCATGGCCAGGCAATCCATCGCCTTCGGCGGGCATCCGCCCATCGAGAGCTGGCTGTTCCACGCTGGCAAGTACTTGTCGATCGGAGTCTGGATCGGGATGGCACTGCAAAGCTGGGGAATCGGATTCTTCGGGCAGGCCGATCCGAACATGCCTGCCCAGGCTGATGCGACCGAAGCACAGGAAGGCGATGTACGCCGGCCTGGACCTGACCATGATCGCCGCGATTCTCTATACCCGCAATCCCGCGATCCTGGCGCTGGCAGCATTCGTCATCGCGGCCCACCACAGGATCATCCTCGCCGAGGAACGCTGGCTGCTGGCCACCTTCGGGCGGGCCTACGAGGGCTACCGGCTTACTTGACCCCTTCCAGGAACCAGATCTCCATGGATCCTTTCCCTTTTACCTCGATCCAACCCTGCGGCTCGCACAAGAACTCCTCCTTGATCAGCTCGTAAGTGCCTCGGGCGACCTGAATTTTGCCCGGCGTCCCCTGGCTCTCCATCCGGCTGGCGATGTTGACTGAATCGCCCCATACGTCGTAGTGGAACTTCCGGACCCCGATGACCCCGGCGATGACCGCACCGGAATTGATGCCGATGCGAAAGCTCAACCGCCGGCCGCCGACGGCTGGACGCGAAGCCAGGTAGGCGTTCATCGCCATGGCCAGACTGGCCAGCGCCTGGGCATGATCCTTCCGGGGACGGGGCAGCCCGGCGGCGACCATGTAGTTGTCGCCGATGGTGCGTATCTTCTCCACCCCCAGCTCCTCGACCAGGGAATCGAACCGTGAATAGACTTCGTTCAATACCTCCACCATCTCCCTGGGCGTGAGCTCGGCGGTCAGGGGCGTGAAACCGACCAGATCGGCGAACAGGATGCTGGCCGAATCGTAATAGTCGGCAATGACCTGATTGCCCTCCTTCAAGCGCTCGGCGACCTCTTTGGGCAGCACGTTGAGCGGCAGGCTTTCCGATCGCTCCCGTTCCAGGCGCAGGAGCCGCAGCGCCTCGTTCTTCTGCTTGATGAACCTGCTCAGGAGCACGAAGGAGATGCTGGAGACGGCGCCAAGGTTCAGGACATAGAAGGCGATCGACAGCTCCCACCGCAGGTTGTTCGAAACGCGGAGGAAAGGCTGCAGCAGTCCGGAGAGCGCCAAAAGGAACAGGTAGGCGAAAAGCCAGCGCGGCGCCTGACGCGGCTCGGCGAACAGCAGCGCTCCCAGGGGGCAGATGAAGGACCAAAAAACCACGGAGCTGGCGTTCGCGTATCCGCCCAGAGCCAGCTGGAGAAGGAAGGGCAGCAGCAGGATCAGGACCAGCTGGCTGGAGCGATAAGAACGGTAGCGGCGGGCAAGCACAAACAGGAGGAAACTGAGCAGGGACACGAAGGAATAGGACAGCGGGATTGCCGCTGCCACCGGCTCCCCGAGGGCCAGGTAGGCGATACCCCACAAGACTCCGGCGGCGATGAACATGAAACTGCCGGATACCAGGAGCCTTTTTTGCGAGCGAATGTCTTCGCTGTCTTCGGGAGCGGCGCCGATCTGGGAGAACCAGGAATTCTTCATCAAGCACCCCCAGCGTAATCTGGTCGAAATCCCGACCGAAAATCAACATCTCGGCTTCGGCGCAGGCACCCCGGCCTTGTAGCGCCCAGGCCCTGCGGCTATAATCCGGGGCCGTGTCCGACCCGCTTACCACCACCTCACCCTTGCGCCTGACCCCCGCGGGGCATGTGCTCGCCGAAAACAAACCTCCGGCTGACGGCCCGCTCGCGGCGACCCTGGCAGCATTCCAGGACGGGGAGGCGGCCGGGCTGTTCGAGCTGGCGGCCCGGCCGGCCAGCGGAGGCCTGCCGCCGGCGCTGGCCTGGTGGCGTGAGCTGGGGGCCCGCTATCTGCACCTGCGCTGCCTCACTCCCGACGGCGGCGGTCTCCTGCAACCCGTTCCGCCGATGTCCGGCGCCGAAACTACGGAGCTGCTGCTGGCCGCTCCGCCCATGCCGGGCGGCGAATACCTCGGCCCCGAAGTCCTGCAGCGGCTGTGGACCGCATTGGATGCGTACGTGCGGACCCAGGCCGCGGAGGCCGGCGGCCTGGAAGCGCTGCTTCGGAAGCGCGCCCCGCTCTGGCGCCAGGTCGGCCGGGTCTGCTTCCACCTGGCCGAGAACCGCAAGGACCCGGAATATCCCTTCGCCTTCCTGGCCACCTACGCCCCGCGCCTGACGGATTCCGCCCGCCTGCGCTACCAGCCCCTGTCCCGGGCCTTGCAGGAGTTGGCCGGAACCCGCAACCGAGGCGCCCTGTCCCGCCTGCTTCAGCCCATCCGAAACGCGGCGGAAAAAAGCCCGCTCATCCACGAGCTGCTGGATTCCAACGACATCTACCACCCCCTGGCCTGGACCCCCGAGGAGGCTTACCGCTTCCTGCGCGAGGTGCCCCTTTACGAGGAGAGCGGGGTGCTGGTCCGGGTCCCGGACTGGTGGGCCCGGCGCCCGCGCCCCCGTATTGCCGTTCGCATCGGTTCGGGCGCCGATGGCCTTCTGGGGGCCGAGGCGCTGCTGGATTTCAAGGTCGAGGTTTCCATCGGGGATGCGGCGCTCACCCCCAGCGAGTCCCGAAAATTGCTGGCCGCCACGGACGGGCTGGTGTATCTCAAGGGCCAGTGGGTGG
>MIBK01000167.1:21275-22583 GCA_001829505.1 Spirochaetes bacterium RBG_16_67_19
CGCTGCGCTCAAGCCGCCCGGGCTGCGCGCGTCTCTGCGGCCCTACCAGCGGGCCGGCCTGGAATGGCTTCGCCTGCTGACAGGACTGGGCTTGGGTGCCTGCCTGGCCGACGACATGGGGCTGGGCAAAACCGTGCAGCTGCTGGCTCTCCTTCTGGAGCTGCGCCGCGCTCCCGAGCCGCGTCCTTCCCTGCTGGTCCTGCCGGCCTCGCTGCTGGCCAACTGGAAGGCCGAGATCGAGCGCTTCGCCCCCGCCCTGCGCGTGCGTTTTCTGCACCCTTCGATGGGCGGCAGACTCCCGCCGGCGGAGACCGGGCCGGCGCCGGAAGAGCTGGCGGGCACCGATGCCATATTCACCACCTACGGCCTGCTGCCCCGCCAGCCCTGGCTGGAGACCGTGAGCTGGAACCTGCTGGTCCTGGACGAGGCCCAGGCCATCAAGAATCCGGCAACCCGTCAGACCCACGCGGTCAAGCGCCTTTCGGCCCGGGCCCGCATAGCCCTTACCGGTACGCCGCTGGAAAACAACCTGTCGGACCTCTGGTCCTTGTTCGATTTCCTCTGTCCGGGTCTGCTGGGCAGCTCCGCCCGGTTCAAGCAGTTCGTCCGCCGGCTGGAAAGCCGCGAGGCGGAGCGCTACGCCCCCTTGCGGGCTTTGATCCAGCCCTATATCCTGCGCCGCTTGAAGACCGATCGGAAAGTGATCTCCGACCTGCCGGAGAAGACCGAGGTGCGCGCCTTCTGCGGGCTTTCCCCAACCCAGGCCGCGCTGTACCGCTCCGCGGTGGAGGAGCTGGAGGCCGGGCTTCGCCGGACCGAAGGCATCCAGAGGCGGGGCCTGATCCTGGCCACGCTGCTCAAGCTCAAGCAGATCTGCAACCACCCCGCGCAACTGCGGGGCGATGGGAGCTGGCTGCCTCGGGAGAGCGGCAAGCTGGAGCGCCTGGCCGAGCTGGCCGCGGAACTTGCCTCCCGCCAGGACCGCGCGCTGGTGTTCACCCAGTTCCGCGAAGCCGCCGAGCCGCTGGCCGGCTTCCTGGCCGCCGTGTTCGGCAGGGCGGGTCTGGTCCTGCATGGAGGAACCCCGGTGAAAGAGCGCCGGCGGATCGTGGAAGGCTTCCAGGGCGAGGACGGCCCCCCCTTCTTCGTGCTGTCCCTGAAGGCCGGCGGCACGGGACTGAACCTCACCGCCGCCACGCACGTGATCCACTTCGACCGCTGGTGGAATCCCGCCGTGGAGAACCAGGCCACGGACCGCGCCTTCCGCATCGGGCAGAAACGCAATGTACTGGTGCACAAGTTCGTATG
>MIBK01000167.1:22799-23424 GCA_001829505.1 Spirochaetes bacterium RBG_16_67_19
CCCCAGCGCCTCGCAGCGCCGGAACAAAGCCGCGCGCGCCCTGGACAAGCTGCACCGCCAGGGCCTGGACCTTGAGCCGGTGCTGCTGGAAGGGCGCTCGATCGCCCGCACCTTCTGGGGCCGGGCCTGGTGCGAAAACCTGGAAAGCTACAGCGATTACTCCAACCGCCTGCCCCGCGGACGCACTTACGTGCGCGGCGGAGCCGTTTGCCATCTGGAGATCCTGCGCGGCCGCATCCGGGCCCGGGTCTGCGGCACACGCCTGTACGAAGTGGCCATCAACATCCGGCCGCTGCCGGCCGCGGTCTGGAAGAAGATCAAGGAGCGCTCCATCGGTCGCATCCCTTCCGCCCTGGACCTGCTGCAGGGCAGCCTGCCGGAAGAAGTGCTGAAGATTGTCACCGACCGTCGCGAGGGGATTTTCCCCGCGCCGGATGAGATTCAAATGCGCTGCAGCTGCCCGGACTGGGCCTTCATGTGCAAACACATCGCCGCCGCCCTCTACGGAGTAGGGGCCCGCCTGGACTCCAGCCCGGAGCTGTTGTTCCTGCTGCGCGGGGTCGACCACCTGGAGCTGATTGAAGCCAAGACCCAAGCGGTAGTGAAGGCCGTGCTCCAAGGCGGG
>MIBK01000167.1:23563-25588 GCA_001829505.1 Spirochaetes bacterium RBG_16_67_19
ATCTGCGTGAGCGGCTCGGATTTTCCCGAACGGATTTCGCGTTGTACCTGGGCGTGAGCCCGGCGACTCTGTCGGTCTGGGAGCGCGCACCGCACGCGCTTGTCCTGCAGACTCGCACGCGCTCAGCGCTGCTGCGCGCCTGGCGCCGCTGCCACAGGGCAAGGACGAAGCGGTAAGCTCCTGCGGATGGCTACCGCATCCGCCGACTGACCACCGTCTGCAGGGAAACGGAAGTGACCACGATCAGGCCGTAGATCACGTTCGTCCAGAAGCCGGTCAGGCCCGCGGCCACGATGCCGGCATTGATGGCCCCGATGATGAAGGAAGCCACGAAGGTGCCGAAGACGGTGCCCGTGCCGCCGAACACCGAGGTGCCCCCCAGGTACACGGAGGCCAGGGTGTTCAGCATGTAGCCCTCTCCCAGGGTCGGCCAGAAGAACAGCACGTCCTCGCTGACCACGAAACCGGCGAAGGCGGCGGCAAAGCCCACGGCGGCGAAGGTCAGGATCTTGGTCCGGTGCACGTTCACGCCCATCAGGCGGGCGCTTTCCAGGTTGTCCCCGGTCAGGTACACGTGGGCCCCGAAGCGGTGGCGATTCAGAAAAAACCAGACCACCAGGGCGAAGGCGATGGTCCACAAGAACTGGGCAGGGAAGAAGCCCCCGATCCTGCCCACCAGCAATGGGTACAGGAAGGTCTCCCGCACGGGGGTCAGGCCCAGGCCCTGCCCGTTGGTCACCACCATGACCACGCCGCGCCAGAAGAACTGGGTGCCGATGGTGGCCACCAGGGAGGGGACGCCGATCTTCACCACAATGATCCCGTTGAGCCAGCCCGCCAGCACCCCGGCCGCCAGGCAGGCCAGGAAGCCCAGCCAGACGCTGTGGGTGGTCAGGAAGACCACGTCGAAGGCGGTCATGCCGAAGGCCATGATCGACGGGAAGGACAGGTCGATCTCCCCGGCGATTATGACCAGGGTCAGGGGGATGGCCATCAGGGCGAAGTACGGGGTGGAGGACATGAAGGCCGCGTAGATGTCACGCCGCAGGAAGGTCCGCGGGGAGCCGATCAGGAACAGCACCCAGATGAAAAAGGCCACCCCGACAATGCCGATCTGCAGGGAGTACTTGCGCATCCGCCGGGCCAGGCCGCCGCGGCGGGGGGAAAGGGACACCTGTTCTCCGCTCATTTGCCGCCCCCGCCGTTCAGGCTGCCGGTCTGGGCCACCAGGTACAGCCGGTCGATCAGCTCCTGCAGGGTGAGCTCGTTCTTCAGGAACTGCCCGGCCACCGCGCCGCGGTCCAGGACCACGATCCGGTCGGCCACCGGGTACACGTGGAAGATGTTGTGATCGATGAAGATCGCCGACTTGCCGGCGGCCCGGATGCCGGCCACGAAGTCCAGGCACTTGCGGGTCTCCGACAGCGACAGGCCCATGGTCGGCTCGTCCAGGATGATCAGCTCCGCCTTGAAATACAGGGCGCGGGTGATGGCCACCCCCTGGCGCTCGCCCCCGGAGAAGGTCTTGACCACCGAGTCGGGGCTCACCGCCGCGGAGGTGAAGCCCATCAGGGTCTGCATGAGCTTGCCAGTCTCCCGGCGCATGCCCTTCAGATCCAGGCGCCCCCAGCGGTCGGCCAGCTCCCGGCCCATGAAGATGTTGCGCCACAACGACTGCTGGTCGGCCAGGGCCCGCTCCTGATACACCACCTCGATGCCCAGGCCCCTGGCCTGGGCCACGCTGAGGTGCTCAATGCGGCGCCCCTTCAGGTACAGCTCCCCCCCGGGGTCCGGCTGGTGGTAGCCGGTGAGGATCTTGACCATCGTGGACTTGCCGGCGCCGTTATCCCCCAGCAGGCCCACGATCTCGTTGGCGCCGACCTCGAAGTTGATGCCGCGCAGGGCCGCCACCTCCCCGAAGGTCTTGGAGACGTTCTTCAGCTGCAGGAAAGGTTCCATGACCACCTCGCCGCCTGGAAAGTGGGGCGCGGGGGGTGATCCCCCGCGCCCACCGTAATCATAACT
>MIBK01000167.1:25645-29984 GCA_001829505.1 Spirochaetes bacterium RBG_16_67_19
TTCTTGTCCACGAAGCCCGCCCCGGTGTTGACGTGCAGGCCGGAGAAGCCGTAGACCTTGGCCAGGCAGACCTGCAGGATGGGCAGGTAGCCCTGCAGCCAGGGCTGCTGGTCGATCACCAGCTGGGTCCATCCCCCGCGGATGGCCGCGATGGTGGCCGGGGACACGTCGAAGCCGGCGATGTTGATGGCCCCGGGCCGCTTGCCCGCGGCTTTGAGGTAGGCCTCCGCCGTGGCGGTCAGCCCGCCGTGGTCGGTCACCACCAGCTTCACGTCCGGGTGCGAGGATACGTAGCCGGCGAAGGTCGGGATGCCGGCTGGCGGATCCTTGTTGGTGGCCGCGTCGATCTCCAGGTAGTCCACGTTGAGCCCGGCCTCCTTCAAGGCGTCCATCACCCCCTTGGTGCGCAGGCCCCGGCTGGGCTGGGAGAGCAGCCCCCAGACCATGGCCCGGTCGCCCTTCTTCAGGCCCATGCGCTTGACCGCCTCCTTGCCCAGGGCGAAGCCGGCCGGGTAGTTCTCGGCGCCGACGTAGCCGAAGCCGCCACCGGCGTACTTTCCTTCCATCTTGGGGAGCTCCGTGTTCTGGCTGGTGACGATGATGCCCTTGGCGATGGCGTCCTCGATCAGCGGGTCGAAGGCCTCATCCCCCGGGTGCCCCATGACGCAGATCCCGTCGGGCCGGGTGGCCACCACCTCGCGGAACTGCTGGATCATCTTCTGAGGATCCCAGTCCGACCAGACGTAGTCCACCTTGCAGCCCAGGTCCAATTCGGCCTGCTTGGCGCCATTGTACACGTTCACCGCGAACACTCCGCCCTGGGGGCCGCCCGGGAAGAAAACGACGCGCACCTTGGAAGCCCACTTGGTCTGGGCCGGCGCGACCATGGCCACGGCCAGCGCCAGCAGCAGCACCGCGGCGAGGACCGCGAGAGCTTTCGATTTCCTCATATCCTTCCTCCTTGGATTGGTTTTGCTGCCCCAACGGGGCAGGTTGATCACCGCTTTTCGCGCTCGATGCCCTCCAGGTAGCTGTCCAGGTTGCCCCGGTCCACGAAAACCACGCCGGTGTCGATCCCCCGGGGCACCGGCCGGCCCTGCACGGCGTCCAGCAGCCGCTCCACCGAGAGCCAGCCCATCCGGTAGGTCTTCTGCACGACACAGAAGCGGATCGAGCCGTCGCGTATGCCCTCCAGGGTATCCTTCAGGTCGTCGAAGCCCGCGATCAGCAGCCGGCCCGCCCTGCCCGCGCGCCGCACCACCGCCGCCGCGGCGGGGGCGCCTTCCGCGGAAACCGAGAAGATCGCGCTCAGGTCGGGATGATCCGCCAGCAGGGCCTCGCTCTGGTGCACGGACTCGGCGAAGTCCCCGCCCTCGTCGACCACCGAGACCAGCTCGATGCCGGGGGCGGTCTCCCGCAGGGCCCGGGTGAAGCCCTGGGTGCGCAGGTTCAGGTTCGTCGCGCTCAAGCCCCCCTGGAGCACGGCGATCTTGCCCCGGCCTCCCATGGCCCGGGCCATCCTCCTGCCGGCCTCGTAGCCGGCGCTCTGGTTGTCCGTCCCGATATAGGTCAGCGCCTCGCTGGAGGGGGCGGGGGCATCGAAGGTGATGACTTTGATCCCCGCGCGCACCGCCTCGTGGATGACCTCCACCAGGCCGGCGTCGTCATTGGCCGAGATGGCGATGCCGTCCACCCGGCGGGCGATCAGGTCCTCGATGACCTTCACCTGGAGGGTCACGTCGAAGCGGGGTGGGGCATCGACCTCGCTGCGCACCCCGTGGTGCTGTGCGGCCTCGTGGAACCCCCGGTACACCGGCTCATAGTAAGGATGCCCCCCCTTGGGAACCATGACGAACAGCAGGCGCGCGTCCCCGGCCTGGGCGCTGCCGGGATCGCGGTCGGTTTCCGGCGCGGCCAGCCCGAACAGGAGGGACGGGACCAGCAGGAGCAGCGTGCCGAGCGCAGAGATCTTCCTCATGGATATCCTTAAGTTTTCATGCAGGAATCGGGCCATTCCGGGCGATCAGCGCTGCGGCCGCCTCGCTCGCCAAGTCGATGTGGGAAAAGGAGTTGGCGCGGTTGCCCCAGTGAGCACCAGGGGTCTGCGCCAGTGGGCTGGAGCCCGGCTGGGCCGTTTTACTCAAACTGGGTAAAAACGGGTAGGAATGGGTAGCTCAATGGATGGCGTAGCGCTTCATCTTGTTGTACAGAGTCTTGCGGCTCATCCCCAGGTCCCGGGAGGCCACCGAGCGATTGAAGCCGGCGCGGTGAAGCGCTTCGATGATCGCATCGCGCTCCTGCCGCCACAGCTCGGGCAGGCTTTCAACCGGTCCTTCCAGCAGGAAGTCCTGCGGCAGCAGCGGCCGGGTCTGCTCCGAGAGCAGCACAGCCGACTCCACGGCGTTCTTCAGCTCGCGTACGTTCCCCGGCCAGGGATAGCCCTTCAGGTAGCGGACGGCCTCCCGGGAGATCTCCACCCCCGCCTTTCCGTAGCGCCGGCGATAGCGCTCCAGGAAGTGGGCCAATAGGGGCTCGATGTCCTCCCGCCGCTCGCGCAGCGGGGGGATGGTGACCGCGAAACCCTTCAGGCGGTAGTACAGGTCCAGCCGGAAGCGCTTCTCCCGGATCAGCGCCGCCAGGTCGCAGTTGGTGGAGCCCATGATCCGGGCGCGCAGCGGGACCGGGCGGGCGCTGCCCACCGGCTCGAAGGAGCGCTCTTCCAGGGCCCGCAGGAGCTTGACCTGCAGATTCAGCCCCAGCTCCCCGATCTCATCCAGGAAAATCGTTCCCTCCCCGGCGGCCTCGAAACGGCCCGTGGTCGAGACATGGGCGCCCGTATAAGCGCCCTTCTCGTGCCCGAACAGCTCGCTTTCCAGCAGCTCGGGCGGGATGGCCGCGCAGTTGATGGCCACGAAAGGGCTTCCTCCCCGCCGGGAGCGGGCGTGCACGTAGCGGGCCAGCATCTCCTTGCCAGTGCCGCTCTCCCCCTGCAGCAGCAGCGGGATCTCGGAGTCCATCACCTTGCGCAGGGTGGAGACGATGCGCTTCATCTCCGGGCTGTCGGCCACCAGACCCCCGTCGGGCGCCTCGCCCGCCTCGCTCCCCGCGCCTTGCGATCGGCCGCCGAAGCACAGCCGGTCGGCCAGGGTGACGATGTCCTGGTTGTCGAAGGGCTTCTGCAGATAGTCCACCGCGCCCAGCTTCATGGCCCGCACCGCCGTATCCACGGTGGCGTAGGCGGTGATGATGACCACGGCCGATTCCCCGGCCCGCAGCGCGGCCAGCAGCTCGGTGCCGCTCCCGTCCGGAAGCTTCAGATCCACGAAGGCGCAGTGCACCCTCCTGCCCCGCGCAGCCTCGCGGGCCTCGGCGGCCGTGGCGGCGGTCAGAACCCGGTAGCCCTCCAGGCTGAGGGTCTTCTTCAGGCCCAGGCGCATCCCTTCCTCGTCGTCGACGATCAGGACGGTGAAATCGCCGCGCTCGGGCATGAGCCCTCCTTCATGGGGAAACAAAGGGAGACCGTCGTGCCGACATTCTCCTCGCTCTGGACCTCGATCGCGCCGCCATGCTGCCTCATGATCTTCCGGCTGAGGGCCAGGCCCAGCCCGGTTCCGGCGTGCTGTTTGCGGGTGAAGAAGGGCTCGAAGATGTGCGCCCGCGTGGCCTGGTCCATTCCCTCCCCGTTGTCGCAGAAGCGGATCCAGAAGCCCGACCCGTCCGCCTGGCCGAAAACCCGGATCAGGCCGTGGTCGTGGTGGATGGCCTGCACCGCGTTGTACAGCAGGTTGAAGAACACCTGCTTGACCGCGTCCACATGGCCTTCGATGGCAAGCCCGTCGGGGAACGGCTCCAGGCGCACCTCCACGCCCTTGCCCTGCAGCTTCGGGGAGAACAGCTGCACCACTTCCCTGACCACGGGCTCCGGGGCGAAGTCGCTGAAGGCCACCTCCTCCTCGGTGTGCAGCAGGTTGCGCAGCAGCCTGCTGATGCGCTTGATCTCCGCGTCCACCCGGGCCAGGAACTCGCTGCGCTCGGCTTCCGACAGCTTTCCGGATTGCAGGAGCTGGACGTGGTTGAGGATCACCCCCAGGGGGTTGTTGATCTCGTGGGCCACCCCCGCGGAGAAGCTGCCCAGGGCCGCCATCCGCTCGCTGGTGACCAGCAGGCGCTTGCTTTCCTCCAGCTTGGCCGCGTCCTCCTCCAGCTTGGCGGCCATGCTGGCGAAGCCGCGGTACAGGCTGCCGAACTCGTCGCGCCGCTGCACCGGCAGGGCCAGGCGGTAGTCGCCCCGCCCCACCTGGACCGAGGCGGCCAGAAGGGAGCGGATGGCACGGATCAC
>MIBK01000167.1:30174-33404 GCA_001829505.1 Spirochaetes bacterium RBG_16_67_19
GGGATAGGTGCCCGAGAACAGGCCGCCGGTGGCCGGATGGTGCCTGGCCCATAGGGCCCCCGCGGAGGCGATCCCCGGCAGGGAGGAGTAGCGGTACAGGCCCTGGGCATAGAGGGCGATGTTGATGCTGAACTTCTGGGACAGGGCCTCCAGGTAGCTGCGGTTGAAGGCCTTCTGCAGGGCCAGGAAGCCGATCAGGCCGCCGGAGTCGGAGTGGAAGACGGGCATGGTGAAGGTGGCGTAAATGCCGTCGGAGGTCTGCAGGTATTCGGGCTGGCCGGAGGGCTTGCTGCGGGGGATGCTGTTGCGGATATAAGTGGAGTTGCCCACCACGACCACCGGCACGAAGGTCTCCCCCTCGACCCGGTACACGGCGATCGTGTCGAGGGATTCGGAAAGCAGGTAATTCTCCAGGTCGTCGCGCAGAACGGCGACGTCCCCGTCCAGGATGTCCTTGCCCAGCAGGCCCCAGTACCTGTCGTAGACGTAGAGCTTGCGCTGCACCGCGCCGGAGGCGGCCAGGCGGGCGATGCTCAACCCGTAGCGCCGCTCGGTGTCGGCGATGTCCTTGCGCACCAGCTCCAGGGCGGCGCGGAAGCGGGCCTCCTGGGAGCGCCCTCCGCTCTGCACCACCACCGCCGCGGCCACGGCGATGGCCACCAGCACGGGGACCAGCAGCGCGCAGAGGCAGATCAGCAGCAGCCTCGCCCGCAGCTTCATTATCTCACTTGCGCCCTCTGGCTCAGGTCCTGGGCGTCCAGGGCCAGCACGTCGCGGCCCGCGGAGCTGACGTACACCCGGTCGGCGAACAGGGCCAGGCTGGAGTCCCGGTCCACGGTCACCGGGCTGCGCGCCGCCAGTTTCAGGTTCTCGTCGAAGCGCCCCAGGCGGAAGTCGTTGCCGCTCTTCAGCACCGCGTAGATCGCCCCGCCCTGGATCAGCACGAAGCTGTCCTGGTACACCTCCTCGGCCGAGCGCTTGGCCGGCTCCAGGGTGAGGGGGTTCAGCAGCAGCAGGTGCGCCGGCCCGCCGGCCGCGCTCTCCTGGCCCACCACCAGCAGGGCGTCCTTGAAGAAGTAATAGGCCCTGCCCCGGATGAAGTCCACCGGCGAAGTGAGCTTCACCTCGGGCGGCCCCGGGTCCAGGATCGACAGGGTGCCGCTGATGGAGCCGGAGCGCTCGCGGGCCCTGACTTTAAGAAAGTAGAGCTGGTCGGCCAGGGCGAAGGCCCCCGCCGCCGCGGCGCCGGTGCCCGCGGCGCTCAACTCGCGCGCCTTCTCGTCGGCGATGACCCCCTCGCGCTCCTTGGCCACCTCCGCCTCCTTGGCGGCCACCTCGGCCTGCCTGGCGGCCACCTCCGCTTCGGCCCGCTTCACCTCCTCCTCCTGCCGGGCCACCTCCTCCTGGGCCCGGGCCTTCTCCTCCGGCGTTTCGGCGGCGGCGGCTTCCGCCTGCTTGCGCTCCAGCTCGGCCTTCTCCTCGGCCAGCTGCTTCTGCGCCTCCTCGACTCCGGCCTGCTTCTCCTCGATTTCGCGCTCCTTCAGCTCCACCATGTCCTTGCGCTCTTCCAGGCCCTTATCCGGCTCGCGGCGCATCTCCTCGATCACTTCCTCCTCGGTGAGCTCCGTGGTGGACAGGCTGGAGAGGCGGCCCTCGCCCGCCTCCGAGGTGAGGGGGACCAGTAGGCGGGTGGCGCCGGGCCACTCGTAGTAGCGCGTGGAAATCCCCGCGTTGCCGGCGCTGAGGTGGGACATGACCACCGCCTTGTACTTGGCCCCGAAATAACCGAGGTTGCCGCGGTACACGGCATTGTACACGGTGGCGAAGCGGGCCAGCAGGCGGGCGTCCGCGGCGCTGTAGGCGAAGGCCCCCTCCAGGTAGCCGGCCAGGATGCGCCGCACGTTGTCGATGTGGTCGACCCTGGCTTCCGGCTCGATGGAGAGGATGTCCGCGTCGAATCTGCCGCTCTCCGCGGGGTCCTGGGCGCGCAGGATCGTATACTTGGTCAAAAATCGGCCGGTCCGGCCGTCCTGCTTGAGACTACCGGCCAGGAGGTATCCGATGGCCTTGATCTCCTCGGCCGTGTCGATGCGCGCGTAGGGACCGGAGTAGTTCTCGAACTCGATCTCCCGGTCCGCGCTGCGCAGTTCCTCCTCGGCCACTTCCTGGGCCCCGGCAGGCAGTCCCAGGGCCAGCAGAGCTCCCAACACCAGGATGGCGATCATGGCAGCCTCCTTTGCAGTTCCTTCAATATCCGGCGGGCCCGTTCGGCCACCCGCCGGGAACCCCTGGCGGCCAGCTCGGCCAGGGCCCGGAAATCCTCCGGCGCGGTCCGCCCGGGACCTTGCTCCAGCACACGGGCCAGGGCCTCCAGCCCGCCCAGGATCAGGGCCTCCTCGACGCCGGGCCGCCGGGCCTCGCGCGACAGCAGGCGCCCCAGCTCCCCATCGGGATCCGCGCCGATGCGGCCCAGGGCCTGGAAGGCGGTCAAGCGCGCACCCAGGTCCGTCTCGTAGGTCGCGGCGTCCAGCAGCACCCGGCGAGCCCCTTCGGAGCCCAGGTCCCCGAGCAGGAGATATGCCCGCGCGCGCACCCGGGGATAGCCGGGCAGCGGCGCGCCGGAGCTGCGGCTCCGTACGGTGACCCCTTCGGCGGTCAGGGCGCCCAGGACCCCCTCCAGCACGGCCAGGTGCACCGGCAGGAAGCGCTCGCCGGCCAGGTGCCGCTCGACGTCGTCCAGGGCCCGCTGCTTCAGCGCTTCCTCCTCCGCGTCGGCCAGCTCCCGCAGGGCCAGGGCGGCCGGCCCCTCCAGGTCCGCCAGCCCTCCGGAGCGGCCGGTGTGCTGCACGTCGTGATGGGCCATGGGCCAGGGGCTCGCGGCGGGGCCTCGAACCGCAGCACCGGCCCCGGGGCCCGCGCCGGCCCCCGGGTCCCCCTCCAACCGGTACAGCACCCAGTCCTCGGAGCCCAGGTACACGCTCCCGTCCGGGGCCAGGGCCGCCTGCTGGGCCTGCTCCCCGGCTTCGAAGCGGCCGGCCACCGCGATGCCCCCCGGGTCCCGGGCCAGGCGCAGGGCCAGCAGGCTCCTGCCCGCGGTGGCCGCTATTACAGTATCGTCACCGGAGGCTATTGCGGCATAGCGCACCGGTTCTTCCAGGGCCAACTCCGCCAGCCGCTCACCCTCCGCCGAAAGCAGGTAGACCTTGCCGTTGGCGGCGCCGGCGAGGACC
>MIBK01000167.1:33536-35981 GCA_001829505.1 Spirochaetes bacterium RBG_16_67_19
GCCGGGCCGCTGGCCCGGCCGGGCAGGGTCACCTCCCAGCGGCGCTCCCCGGTCGGGGCCAGGGCCAGCAGGCGCCGGTCCGCGGTGGCCAGGTAGAGGGTGCCGTCCGGGCCGATGGCCGGCGCCGCGGCGGCCTCCGCCCGCAGCTGGTAGCGCCAGCGCTCCCGGCCGCGCCAGTCCAGGGCGAACAGGGTGTCCCCGGCCGGAAGGTAGATGGTGCCGTCCTGCCCCAGGGCGGGGGTGAGGGCGGGCCGGGAAGGGGCGGTGAAGCTCCAGCGGGCCCGGCCGTCCGGGCCGACCGCCCACAGTCGCCCGCCGGAGGTCCCGGCCAGCACGGTGCCGTCGTAGGCCACCGCGGGACTGGCCGAAGGACGGGAGCCCAGGGCAAACCGCCAGCGCTCGTCCCCCGCGGGGCCGATGGCGTACAGGAAGCGATCCGAGGAGGCGACGTACAGGGTGCCCCGATGGTCGAGCGCCGGCCGGTGCAGCAGGGCGCCGCCGGTCACGAAGCGCCAGGACAGGCGCAGGCCCTGGGCCTCCGCCGTCCGGCCGAGCAGGGAAAACAGCAGAATGCTAAGGAGCAGGGGCTTCATTGCCGATTGGAATCGTATATACCCGAAATACTTAATGCAAGGGAAAGGGAGCCGGATACGATCTTTTCGGAAGTGATCCTGAAGGTCTTCGAGGAGTTCTCCGACGGCTTCCTGGTGATCAATCCCAAGGGCGAGATCATCTTTTTCAACGAGGTGCTGCTGCGGCTGACCGGCTGGCGCAGCAAGGACATCCTCAGCGGCGGCCGCTTCATCCCCCACCTGGACCTGGCCAACACCCGCAGGGCGGAGCAGCCGATCCTCCTGCCCCACCCCCAGGCCGAGCCGCAGCGCCTGCGGGCCGTGGCCTTCGACGTGGAAAGCGAGAGCGGCACCTATATCCTGGTGCGCCTGCGCAAGGACAACGGCCCGGCGGCCGGCAACGGCGAGCGCTTCGAGCAGCTTTTCCGCTCCATCGGTGATCCCATGCTCAGCGCCAACCTGCGCGGCCGGGTCATCGCCGCCAATCCCGCCTTCTACAGTCTGGTGGACCGCCCGCCGGAGGAGCCCATCGCGGACATCGCCGAGCTGTACGTGTACCGGGAGGAGCTGGAGGACAAGCTGCTGCGCCTGCTGGAGTCCGACGCGGTCTACAACCTGGAGACCCACCTGTACGGCCGCGAGCGGGCGGTGAAACGGGTGCTGGACTCCTCCTGGGTCACCCGCGACGCCCGCGGGGTGGTCACCGGCTACACCAGCCAGTTGAAGGACGTCTCCTACCTGCGCAACCTGGAAGCGCGCCTCATGATCTCGGAGCGCAACCACGCCCTGCTGTTCGACACCATCCTGTCCTCGATCATCATCGTGGACCCCCTGGGCCGCATCGTGAACTGGAACTATACCGCCGAGCAGCTCTACGGCTACGGTCGCGAGGAGGTCATGGGCGAGGAGTACGACGCCCTGTTCCGCTCCTCCAGGAAACGCCCGACCATTGCCTCCATCTTCGAGCTGGTGGGGCAAAACCAGGGCCGCTACCTGGAGGCCGAGGTGCCGCGCCGTCGCAAGGACGGCTCCACGATCTACACCTACGCCTCCTACTCCTCCATCCAGAACACCTCCGGGGAGACCATCGCCTACTCGGTGATCGAGAAAGACCTCACCGAGCGGGTGAACCTGGAAAACAAGCTGAAGGAATCCCTGGACCGGCTGCAAGAGACGCAGTCCGCGGCCATCCTGGGCTTCGCCCGCCTGACCGAGTACCGGGATAAGGACACGGGCAAGCACCTGCGGCGCATCCGGGAATACGTGCGGGTGCTGGCCATCAGTCTCAAGGGCCGGCCGAAATACTCCAGCTATATCAGCGACCGCTACATCGCGGACCTCTGTTTGTCTTCGGTGCTGCACGACGTGGGCAAGGTGGCCATCTCCGACACGATATTGTTAAAGCCCGGGAAGCTCACCGGCGAGGAGTTCACCCGCATCCAGGACCACGCCCGCATGGGCGGGGACGCGCTGCGCGACGTGGACAGCGAGCTGAAGCGCGAGAGTTTCCTCACCCTGGGCAAGGAGATCGCCTACTACCACCACGAGCGCTGGGACGGCAAGGGCTACCCGGAGGGCCGCCGCGGCGACAAGATCCCGCTGTCCGCCCGCATCGTGGCCCTGGCCGACGTCTATGACGCGTTGACCAGCAAGCGGCCCTACAAGGAGGCCCTCGGGCACCGGGAATCGGTGGCCATCATCGCCGAGGGCCGCGGCACACAATTCGACCCCGAGCTGGTGGACGCCTTCCTGGCCAACGAGGAAGTGTTCGACCGCATCCGGCTGTTCCAGGAGTTCGAGGAACACCCCGAAACCATCGAGCAGCTCCTGCAGGGCAGCATCCGTCCCCTGGCCGAAGTCGCCGACGCCGGAT
>MIBK01000167.1:36089-42625 GCA_001829505.1 Spirochaetes bacterium RBG_16_67_19
GTCGGGATGGTAGATCTTCATCAGCGTCTTGTAGCGCGACTTCAGGCGGCGCTGGTCCAGGGTCCCGCCCTCCAGGCCCAGCAGGCGCCGGGCGCGCAGCACCGGAGTGTCCAGGGCCCCCACCCGTCCGGCGCCTGGCCGTCCGGCCCAGGCCTGGTGCCGGCCTGCCCGCTGCCCCGGCTCCGGCGCGCGCTCCGCGAAGCCTTCCCGCACGGCCTGCTCGTGCAGCCGCTCGTACAGCGAGGCGAAAAGGCTCTCGGTCTCCAGCACGTGCTTGCGGAAGAAATACTCCAGGAGGCGCCGCGCGTTGGCCCGGGCCAGGCCGGGCAGGCCGAAGGAGCGCCCCGCGCAATAGCGGTGCGCGGCCCGCTCCATCAGCTCTTCCAGGGGGAAGTACTCCTCGCGGTACACCCCTCGCGCCCGCTGGAAGCTGCCGAAGGCGCGGAGCATGGCCGAGAACTGGCCTTCCTCCAGGCGGTGCCGGGCCAGGACCTCGGCGGCTTCCCCGAGAAAGCAGCCCATGATCTCCACCTGCTCCGGCTGGGGAAAGAAGATCCCCGCCCGCTCCAGGGGCTCCTCCACCTCCCGCCCGCAGAACAGCTCCAGCAGGCTGACCAGCTCGCCTACGTTGCTCTGGGAGAAGCTCCCGCCGACCGTGTCCAAGCCCACCAGGCGGTTGCCGGCCGCCTGCGCCGCATACAGGCCCCGGTGAAACTCGGCGGAGCCCAGGCCCAGCAACCCGCGCAGCTCGGAGGCCCGCAGGCTCCAGGCCTGGCCGGCTTCTTCCAGCTCGGCGATCCGGGCGATCACGGGCTGCACGGAGCAGGACTCACTCATGGCCGGTGCCAGTATAGCGCATGCTCTGCGGCTTGACCCCCTGCCCGCCGATATCCGATCATTCTGCATGATCCGCGTAGACAAGGTGACCAAGGAATACAGGACCGACCATACCGCCGTGCGGGCCCTGCGCGGGGTGAGCCTGGAGATCCGGGCCGGGGAGTTCATGGCCATCGCCGGGCCCTCGGGCTCCGGCAAGACCACCCTGCTGAACCTGATCGGCTGTCTGGACGTGCCTTCCACGGGGGAAATCTACATCGCCGGCGAGGCGGTCTCCGGCAAGAGCCGGATCGAGCTGGCCACCCTGCGCCGGCAGAAGCTGGGCTTCGTGTTCCAGACCTTCAATCTGATCCCCGTCCTGAGCGCCTACGAGAACGTCTCCTTCGCCCTGTCGCTGCTGGGCGTGGACGGGCGGGAGCTGCGGGAGCGGACCCTGCGGGCCCTGAAGGAAGTGGGGCTGGCCGGCCTGGAAAAACGCAAGCCGGGAGAGCTGTCCGGCGGGCAGCAGCAGCGGGTGGCCATCGCCCGGGCCCTGGTCAAGGAGCCGCAGATCCTGCTGGCCGACGAGCCCACCGCCAACCTGGATTCGGACACCGGGCGGGAGATCCTCGACCTGATGGCGGCCCTGAACCAGACTCATGGCACCACCTTCGTTTTCTCGACCCACGACCCCATGGTCATGGAGCTCGCCCACCGCCTGGTGATGCTGCACGACGGAGCGATCCGATGAAGTTCCTGCTGTCGCTGGCCTGGAAGAACCTCTCCCGCTATCGCCGCCGCACCACGATCACCGCCGTGGCCCTGGCCGTGGGAGTGGCCGTCTTCATCTGGATGGACGGCTGGCTGCTGGGCGCGGAGCTGGAATCCCGGCGCAACATCATCTGGTACGAGGCCGGAGCGGCCAAGGTCCTGAACCAGGAGTACCTGGAGCAGATCCAGAACCTGCCCCTGAAGCAGGTCGTCGAGGACGCGGCGGGTGTGGAACGGGCCCTGGCGAGCCTGGGGCTGGAGGCGACCCGCAGGGCGGTCTTCTCCGGGGAGCTTTTCCTGGGCGAAGGCTCGCTGTTCGTCAAGGCGGTCGCCCTGGACCCGGCCACCGACGGGCGGGTCTTCCGCCTGCAGGAAACGGTGCGGCAGGGCAGATTCCTGCAAACCGGCGAGCCGGAAACGCTCCTGGGCGAGTGGCTGGCCCGGGACCTGGGCGCCGCGGTGGGGGACTGGGTCACGGTCCGGGCCCGCAGCCGCTTCGGCGCCTTCCAGACCCTGGACCTCCAGATCGTGGGCATCCTCAACTGCCCCAACCCGGTCATCAACCAGGGCACGATCTTCCTGCCTCTGGACCTGGCCGACCAGGCCCTGGAGCTGGAAGGGGCGGTGAGCGAAATCGCCCTGGCCTTCCCCGAGTGGCAGGAGCCGGAGGCCCGCCTGGGGCAGATCCGCCGCGCCCTGGCCGGGTTTCCCGAGCTGGCGGTGGCGGATTGGCAGGAGCTGGCCCGGGATTTCCTGGCCATCGCCGAAGGCAAGCGGGCCGGCACCGGGATGCTGCTCCTGCTGATCTTCATCATCGCCGCGGTGGGCATCTCCAACACCATGCTGATGGCGGTGTACGAGCGCGTGCGGGAGATCGGCATGATGCGGGCCCTGGGCATGCGGGACCTTTCCATCCGCCTGGCCTTCCTGCTGGAAGCCGGGGGCATCGGCCTGATCGGCTCGGCCCTGGGCCTGGTCCTGGGGGCGGCCCTGAACTGGTACATGGTCCGCTGGGGCCTGGATTTGAGCGCCTTCATCGGCGACATGCAGGTCGGCTACCGCGTGCACAGCGTGTTCCGCTCGGCCTGGCATCCGCAGGCCCTGGTCGGGGCCGTGGTCTTCGGCGTGCTGGCCTCGATGCTGATCTCCTTCATCCCCTCTTCGCGGGCACTGCGCAAGCGCATCACCGACTGCCTGAGGCACGTATGAAACTGGCCGCGCTCGCCTTCCGCAACATCCGGCGCAACCGCCGCCGCAGCCTCCTGTCCGGCGCGGCCATCGCTCTGGCCGCCCTGGCCATCACCTTCATGTTCTCCTGGCTGTCCGGGATCCTCGGCGACTACCGCCACAACGTGGTGCACTACCTCACCGGCCACGTGCGGCTGCGCAACGCGGAATATCAGGCCAACGAGCGGCTGAACCCCCTGCACCTGAGCGTGGCGGGCAGCCGCGAGCTGGTGGCCCGCCTGGAGGCCGAGCCGCTGGCCGCCGCCGTGGCCCCGCGCATCCAGTTCGCCACCGCGATCTACCGGGAGGAGCAGACCTTCGGCGCGCTGGGCCTGGGCGTGGACTTCCCGCGGGAGGAGAAGTTCATGCAGACCGCGGGCAGCCTGAGCGAGGGCCGGTTGCCGCGCATGGGCCAGCGGGAGGCGCTGCTCGGCGCCGGCCTGGCCGGGGAGGTGGGGGTCGGAGTCGGGGAGCGGATCACCCTCCTGGGCAAGAACAAGTACCTGGGGATGGCCGGCATGAGCTTCACGGTCACGGGCCTGGCCCGCTTCCCGGTGTCCGGCTTCGACCGGACTTTCCTCCTGGTGCCGCTGGATACGGCGCAAGCCATGCTGAAGATGCAGGACGAGGCCACCGAGGTGCTGCTGCTGGCCCGGCAGGAGCGGGAGGCGGGAGAGCTGGCCGCCCGGGCCGGGCGGATCCTCGCGGAGGCCGGCCGCGGCGAGGTGGAGGTGCGGCCCTGGGACCGGATCGGGATGCTGGTCAGCCTGATGCGCAGCATCGACGTGATGTACAACTTCATCGCCCTGTTCTTCTTCATCCTGGGCACCACCGTGATCATCAACACCACCATGATGGTGATCTTCGAGCGCCTGCGCGAGATCGGCACCGTCGCCGCCCTGGGCATGAAGCCCGGGGAGATCGTGCGCCTGTTCTTCCTGGAGGCCTTCTACATCTCGATAATTTCCGCCTTCCTCGGGGTGCTGCTGGGCTCCGCCATCACCCTGCTGCTGTCCCGCAATGGAGTGGACCTGTCGCGGATGCTGCAGGGAGTGGATTTCGAGGTCAGCGCGGTGATCCGGCCGAGGCTCTCCATCCGCTCCACGGTGCTCGTGTTCCTCTATTCCGTGGCCGTTTCCACGCTGGCTTCGTTCCTGCCCTCCCGCCGGGCGGCCCGCGTGCAGCCCGTGGAAGCCCTGCGCAGCATATAGGAGGTATCGTTCATGATCCGCCCAGCATTGGCCGCCGCGCTCCTTCTGGCCGCCGCCGCGGCCTTCCCCCAGAGCGCCGAGGAAATCGTGCGCCGCCTGGAGGCCAACCAGCGCTTCCGCACCCAGGAGGCGGAGGGCAGCCTGGTCATCACGGACCGCTTCGGCTCCCGCACCAAGACCTTCCTCAGCTACGCGGAAGGCCAGGAGCGGATGCTGCTGGCCTTCACCAACGTGGAGGAGAAGGGCCAGAAGATCCTGCGCCTACGGGACGAGATCTACCTGTATTTCCCGGAGGCCGAGGAGGTGGTGCGCCTGCAGGGCGCGGCGCTCAAGGAATCGGTCATGGGCTCGGACTTCTCCTACGAGGACCTGACCGGGGAGAAGAGCCTGCTGGACCTGTATGAGGTCAAGCTGTCCGGCAGGGAGCTGCTGGCAGGGCGGGAGCAGTTCTTGCTGGAGCTGAAGGCCAGAGCGCGCGGGGTGGCCTACCCCGCGCAGAAGCTCTGGGTGGACGTCGAGGAGTACCTGCCGCGGCGGGCGGAGTACTACGCGCTGTCCGGGCGCCTGCTCAAGACCCTGGAGGTGCTGGAAGTGCGCCGGGTGGGCGGGCGCAGCGTGATGAGCCGGGCCATCATGCGCGACGCGATGAAGAAGAGCTCCTCCACCGAGTTCCGCGTGCAGCGGGTGAAGCTGGACGAGCCGCTGCCCAAGAACATCTTCAGCCTGGAGGCCCTTTCTTGGTGAAGCCCGCAGCTCTCGTGCTGCTGGCGGCCCTCGCCCTGCTGGCGGCCTTCACGCTGCCCGCGGCGGCGGAAGTGGGCTCTTCGGTCACCCTCTCGGGCTACGCCACCCTGGCCCGTCTGGGCGAGGAGGCGGCGGTAAGCGCGCTGCTCAAGAGCCGCCTGGACCTGCAGTCCAGGGGCAACGACAACGTGCGGGGCCAGCTGCAGCTGGACGGCTGGGTCGGCGAGGAGGCGGCCCTGGATGTCCCGCGCGCCTGGCTGCGCGTGCGCCTGCCCTGGCTGCGCCTTACCATGGGCAAGACCCGGCTGTCCTGGGGAGACGGCTTCGTGTTCAACGCGGGCGACGTGCTCTTCGGCAGCCTGGACCCCCTGGCCGGGGACCTGTCCGCCGCGGCCCTGCGCGACCAGACCGCCTGGCTGCTCTCCGCCTACCTTCCCCTGGGAGCCTTCTCCTTCCTGGAAGCGGCCGCCCTGCCGTACGGCGTCCCGGCCGGGCCTGGCCTGGCCGACGACCTGGCCGGCCTGCTGGCGCCGCGGACCTTCGCCCAGCTGGCGGGCGGCGCGGGCCTGCGCGGGGTCTTCAAGGCGGGCGGGCTGAAGCTGGAGTCCGGCTGGTACGCGGACTGGGCGGCCAAGGCGCACAAGCCCTACCTGGGTCTGCAGGGCCACCTGCTGGCCGACTGGAACCTCTCCGCCGTCCTGGCGATACCCATCGACGATCCGCAGTGGGCCGACGCCGGGCAGTGGTTGGCGGTCACCTCCGGGCTGTTTCACCTCAGCCGCCTGGGCGGGGACCGCTCCCTCTCCCTGCGGCTGGAAGGGGCGCTGCGCCCGGGCGCGCGGTGGAGCGAGGCCTCCGGGGCGGAAGCGCTGGCGGCGGCGGACCCCGGCGCCCCGCTGTACGGGCTGCTGCTGTTCCCCGAGGCGGCCCTGGCCCTCTCCGCCACCCTCTCCCTGCAGGCGCGCGCCCTGCTTTCCCCGGTGGACGGCTCGGGTCTGGCCCTGTTGGGCGCGGCCTGGAGCCCCTACCAGGGCCTCACCCTCTCGGCCTACGCGTCGGCCATGGCCGGCGACGGGAACGACCTGTACGCCTGGGACTACGGCGGCCCGGCCCTGACCCTGGGCGCCGAGTTCGTGTTCTAAGGGGGGGCCGACGGGCCCCCTTTCTTCTTGGTTCGCCGGATCCGCGCCGCCTCCTTCCCCTTCAGCAGCCCGCTGTAGTGAGCGGCCAGCTCGGGGTAGCCGGCCAGCTCCGCCCTGCCGAGAGCAGTGAGGCCGTACTGGCCTTTGTCGATACGAGCGAACCAGCCGTACACGTTCGAGCGGAGGATGGAATATGTCTTTTCGCCCGTGCCCAAAGAGCGCAGCTCCGCGGGAGACAGGCTGTCCCTCTTCCGCAGGCAGCAGGCCACGTGGATGGCGTTCTCGCGGTACGCGGTGACCAGCTTCGTCCTGGCGCTCCCTGCCCGGTTGTAGTCTCCGGTCCGGTGAGCGATTTCCTCGAGGACCGCCCTGCGGGACTGCGCCCTCTTCTTCCTCGCGAAGGGCAGCGGATGCAGGACCACCTCGACAGCCGGCTTGCCGGCCTCCAGCGAGACCAGGATGAGGCCTAGCTCCAGGCGCCGGAGAACGTGCCGCACCCCGCGGCTCTCCTGCCACCACTTCCACTTGTTCGCCGGCCGGGGGATGGCCACGTAGACGCAGTCGGTGAGGCGCTGCCTGCGGGCGGCCTGCGCGAGCAACGAGAGGCTCATGGTCCTCTTCACCT
>MIBK01000168.1:0-233 GCA_001829505.1 Spirochaetes bacterium RBG_16_67_19
AGGGTGGACTCGAAGAGGTTGGGCCGGGCGTGGCCCAGCAGGTCCTGGAAGCACAGATCCAGCCCGGCGAAGATGACCTGCCCCCGGGTGCGGCGCAGGGCCAGCTCCATGGCGGTGGCGGCCACCGTCCCCTGGGGCGGCACGATCGGCGCCGGGTAGTCGGCCGCGGAAAGCAAGGCCTGCTCGTAGAGCGCCTCCTGGGCCAGCAGCTGGATCCCGGCCCGCAGGCTCCA
>MIBK01000168.1:251-1947 GCA_001829505.1 Spirochaetes bacterium RBG_16_67_19
AAGGGGCATGGCCAGGGAGGTGTCCGCGGCGCGAAGGGCGAACAGGTGGGCCAGCCCGTAATACCCAGGATCGGTCAGCACCGTCAGGTCCGGGACCAGGCCGTAGGCCAGCAGGCATTCGACGGCGGAGGGCAGAGCCCACAGCTGGAAACGCTCCCGCAGCCTGCCCAACGCCGGCAGCGCGGCTGGCAGGCTGGGCCCGGAGGCGGCGATGAGGATCGGCAGCGGGGATGCGGGGGAGGCCGCGCAGAGGACCCGGTCAATGCCCAGGAAGTTGTTCAGGCAGTTGGCCAGCCAGCGACGGCCCACCGCCGCGGTGGTGGCCAGCCCCCCGCGCAGCTCGCGCAGCAGCTGGGCCGTCTGGCGCCGCGCCTCCAGGCTGGCCTGGGGATAAAGCCTGGCGCTGGCAGGCCACTCCAGGACGAGCAGGCCTTCGGCCTCAGGCAGGGCGCGGCGCAGGAAGTCCAGCAGGCTTTCTCCAGAGGCCGGGCCCCAGCCCGGCTGGCCGCGGGCGGCCAGTTCCGGGTCATAGTACACCGGCAGCAGGCGGGCGCCCGGGCAGAGGCGGAGAAGGGCTTTGCCGGCGTGGCCCAGCTCCGCGCCCAGCAGCAGTACCATAGCCGGGCAGCCCCCGGCCAGGGAGCTCTCGGCGAACCGCCGGGCCTCGGCTTCCGGGTCGTACGGGGAGTGCAGGTACGCCCCCCCGATGCGGGCGGTCAGCTGTCCGGATCGGGCGGGACGGATTTCCAGCATGATCCTACGAGCGCAGGAAGTCCTGGGCTTGTCGAATGTCGTCTGTGACTGCCAGAACCTCCGGCCGCAGGTCGACGCGCCGGGCTTCCACCAGGCCGCGGATCTCGGCCAGCAGGGCGCTCTCCAACTGCCGCAGGAGCAACGGCGGATCGGCGTCCAAGAGGCCATGCACCAGCAGCACCAGGACGCGCGGTTTGGGGATTTCCACCTGGCCGATGCCGCGCAGGAGCCGGCGGCAGGAGCCGACCAGAAATTCGTAGAGGCGGAAGCCCTCCAACTCGGGGAAGCGCTCCTGGGCCAGGCGGAGCAGCTCGTCCAGGGAGAGGCGGATCAGGATCAGGGCCTGGGACCTGCTCTGGCATTCGGCCAGGAGCGCGCGCAGGCGCTCGGCCGGCGGACGGACGTCCTCCGCGGCCGGCTCTTCCCCGTCCTGGGCCAGCAGCGGCCCGGCGGAAGACATGCTCGACCGAAGGAGCTCCATGGTTTGCGGAGCCTGGGTCCTGGCCAGGCGCGCAACCAGCAGCAGGCCGACCAGCCGCTGGTTGTGCATGTAGGGCACCAGCATAAGCTGGCGGATGCCGGAGAACTCGCGCGAGGAGAAATACTCCTGGAAGGCCGCCAGGTCCTCGCCGCGGATCTCGACGAGGTTGCCCGCCGCGGCGCGGTTGAAGTCGGCATTGGCCCCCGGCTCCAGGCGCAGGCGATGCCGGGAAGTGGCGTCGAAGCCGATGGCGGCCAGGGGCGAATACACGTGGCGGCGGGCATCGTAGGCCAGCAGGGCGGCCTGCTGCAGCCCCAGCACGTCGCGCAGCAACGCGAACAGCTGGAGGGGAGCGGCGAAACCGGCGGGGATTGCCGCCACCCGATAGGTCAGCTCCTCGGCGGAAACGGCCGCGGCAGCGGCCTGTGCAGCGAGCGGCGCGGGCGGTGGTGCGGCGGAGGC
>MIBK01000168.1:2047-11999 GCA_001829505.1 Spirochaetes bacterium RBG_16_67_19
AGACTGGCGCGAGCAAACAGCCCCATCAAGCCCCCAGGCCGAGCTCCTCGAAGAGCCTCTTATACACTCCGAAGTACTCGGACTGCGCGAACTGCTTGATCTTGTCCTCGGGCAGCGCTTCCAGCAGCTGGTCGAGGTAGGACAGCACCGACTTCACGTCTTCACGCAGGTCTTCCGGCAGCTCCTCCGACGTGCCGGCGGCCGCGGGCCGCGCGGCCGGGGAAGGCCCGGTGAGGTCGGCCAGGGGCTCCGCCGCGGCCTCTTCCCCGAGCTCCAGCTCGATGGGCTCGGCGGAAGCCTCCATCGCGGGGGCGTCCTGCTCGTCGGTCAGGGACAGATCAGGCAGCTCTTCCACCAGCTCCAGGGATTCGGCGGCGGCAGGCTCCGCCTCGCCGACGCCCTCCAGCTCCTGCGGTTCATCGGCGGGCTCCAGCGAGAGCTCTTCCAGCCCGAACACGTCCTCGGGGGGAGCCTCCTCCAGCCCGAGCTCTTCGGCTTTGGGCAGGGGGGCTTCGGCGGGCTCCTCCAGCGCGAGCTCGGAGGCGCCGTTTTCCTCCAGCTCCTCCAGCTCCAGCTCCCCGGCTTCGGGCAGCTCGTCGGCCAGGCCCCCCAGGTCCAGGTCGACCGCGGCGGGCTTTTCCTCCAGCTCGATCTGCACTTCTTCCGGCTCGGCGCTCAGGCTGCCGGGCTCCAGCAGTTCCAGGTCCTCCGCGGTATCGCCGGGTTCCTCCAGCTCTTCCACGGCCTCCGGCAGGCCGGGCTCCTGGAGGTTTTCGGAGAAGTCTGGCTCCGAGAGCTCTTCCACCTCTTCGGGAAGGGAGGCGGCCTGCAGGTCTTCCAGGGAGCCGGCTCCGGCCATCTCCTCGGTGATTTCCGCGGTGTTCAGGATGTTGTCCAGCTCGTCCCCGGTCAGGGCAATGGAGTCGTCCTCCTCCTCGGAGAAGAAGCCCGGCGCGGCGCCCGCGTGGGCGCCCCCGGCCTCCGTCCCCCGACCGGCCAGCTCCTTCTTGAGATTCTGGATTTCCAGCTTGATCTGCTTGAGGTCCCGCTCGATCTTTTTGAATATCGCGTCGGAGGAAGCGGGGCCTGCGGCGCGCAGCTCCTGTTCGGCGGCCTCCTCCAGGCTGTCCAGCTCGGGGATGTTGTCCGACAGGGGTACTTCGATCTCGGATTCCTTGCCCGGTCCGGCGGACATCTCCTCCAGGTCCAGGTCCAGGTCGGCGACTTCCTCGTCCAGTTCCTCCCCGCCGGAGGCATCCAGCTCCTGCAGGTCCTTTTCCAGTCCTTCGAAATCGGCGGTTTCGCCGGCGGAGCGCAGCCCGACAGGGATGTCGGCCTGGGCGGCCAGGGTGGGCTCCTCCGCGTCGGCCTCCAACTCGCCCAGCAGCTGCTCTTCCTCGGCGGTCAACCGGGAGCCGGCCGCCGGACTCGCGTCCAGGATCGAGCCGCTTTCCAGGGTTTCCGGCTCGACCTTGATCCAGATGCCGTACTTCTCCAGGCCGGACTCCTCGTCGTTCCCGGATTCGCTGCGGATCTCCGCGCTGCTGAGCACGTCGTCCAGCTCGCTGGTAGAAAGGGCGATATCTTCGCGATCCGCAGGGTCGTTACTTCCCATATGATTCTCCTGGAAGAGGTTTAGCCATGATCCTTCATATTATCGGAAAACAGCCATCCCTATTAATCTAATATTACCGCCAGCCCCCCGCTTTTTGCAAGCGTTCCTCGCGATTCAAGCCTCCGCGCCAAACCGCCGTAAATTGTAATAGGATGAAGGCCGCGCGCCTGGTGCTCCTGCTCTCGGTAGGTTTCCTGCTGCGCTCTCTGGCGCTGTTCCTGTGGGGGAACGGGGGCTTGGGCGACTACCGGAAGGTGGAGGCGGGACGTGCCCAGTTGAGCGCCAACATCGAGGAGCTGAAGCGCATCAATTCCGGGCTGCGCCGGGAGGTGGAATCCCTGGGCTCAGACCCCGAGCGCGTGGCCCTGGAAGCCCGCCGGCTGGGCTATTTCCGTGAAGATCAGCGCGTGGTCCGCTTCCAGGGTCGCACCTCGCCTCCCGGCTCCTACACCCTGGGCGCCCTGGTCCGCGTGCGGGTCCCGCGGGAACGGCGCGACTGGCCCTGGAAGCTGGCGGGGATTTTCCTGCCGCTGGCCGCCTGCACCGTCTGGTCGTTCGCCCGTAAATCCCGTCAGGCGGGGCCGCAGCAGCTCAATGAAGATCGACGCCGCTGAGCCGGGGCTGGCCGAGCGTTTGGCGGACAGCCTTTCCGCCGGGGGGGTGGTGATCATGCCCTGCGACACCATCTACGGCATCGTCGGGCCGGCTCCCGCCAGCCAGGACCGGATCCGCGAGCTGAAGGGACGCGGGGAGAAGTCCTTCCTGCAGTTGATCGCCGGCCCGCACTGGCTGCCGCGCTTCGCGGTGCCGGCCGTGCCGGACCGGCTTTCCGGATACTGGCCGGGTCCGCTCACGCTGATCTTCCCGACAGGGCAGGGCAGCGTGGCCCTGCGCGTCCCGGCCGATCCGCGGCTGCGGCTGCTGCTGGAGAAGCTGGACCGCCCGCTTTATTCCACCAGCGTGAACCGCAGCGGCTATCCGGCCCTCTGGCGCATCGCCGACATCCTCGGGGAGTTCGAAACGGTAGTGGACCTGGTGGTGGACGCCGGGGACCTGCCCGGCCGCCTGCCTTCCACGATCGTGGACCTGAGCCAGCGCCCCTTCCGGGTGCTGCGCCAGGGGGCCTTGTCGATCCCGCCGGAAGCCCTACGATAGTCCCTGCGCCTCGGGGATCTACCGGGCGAAAACCTTCTCCAGCACCTGTTCCATGCGCTCCACCGCCTGGAAGCGGATGCCCTTCTTCACGTTTTCGGGTATCTCGGAAAGGTCCTTCTGGTTCTGGGCCGGGAAGATCACCTCGCGGATCTTGTTGCGCTTGGCCGCGATCACCTTCTCCTTCAGGCCGCCGATGGGCAGCACCTGCCCCACCAGGGAGAGCTCCCCGGTCATGGCCAGGTTGCTCTTCAGGCGGCGTCCGGTGGCCAGTGAAAGAAGGCAGGAAGCCATGGTGATCCCGGCGGACGGGCCGTCCTTGGGGGTGGCCCCGGCGGGCACGTGCAGGTGGATCTGGTTTTCCTCGAAGAACTCCTTGCCCACCCCGAAGCCGTCGGCCGCGTGCCGCACCCAGGTGTAGGCGATCTTGGCCGACTCCTTCATCACGTCGCCCAACTGCCCGGTCAGGCTGAAGCCCTCCTTGCCCGGGTTGGCCACGGCCTCGATGGTCAGCATGGCGCCGCCCAGGGGGGTCCAGGCCAGGCCCACGGCCATGCCGGGCTGGTCGATGGCCTTCAGGCCCTCGTCCTGGAACAAGGGCTTGCCCAGGTACTTCTCCAGCATTTCGGCGCCGATCGACCTGGGCGTCTTGCCCCCGCCCAGCAGGTGTTCGCGGGCCAGCTTGCGGTGGATCCTGTCCAGGGCCTTCTCGAAGTTGCGCAGTCCCGCCTCCCGGGCGTAGCCCTCGGCGATGGCCAGCAGGGCCTCCCGGTCGTAGCCCACCGAGCCCTTGGCCAGGCCGCTGGCCGCCAGGCTCTTGGGGATCAGGTAGCGCCGGGCGATGGCCACCTTCTCATCGTTGATGTACCCCGACAGGCGGATCACCTCCATGCGGTCCAGCAGCGGGGCGGGGATGGTGTCCAGGGTGTTGGCCGTGGTGATGAACAGGATGTCCCCGATGTCGAAAGGCAGGTCCAGGTAGTGGTCGCGGAAGGCCACGTTCTGCTCGGGATCCAGCACCTCCAGCAGCGCCGAAGAGGGGTCGCCCTGGTAGGACACCCCGAGCTTGTCGATCTCGTCGATCATGAACACGGGGTCCTTGACCTTGACGATCTTCAGTCCCTGGATGATCTTGCCGGGCATGGCCCCCACGTAGGTCCGGCGGTGACCCTTGATCTCGGCCTCGTCCCGCATCCCGCCAACCGAGAAGCGGAAGAACTTCTTGCCCAGGGCGCGGGCGATGGACTTGCCCACCGAGGTCTTGCCGACTCCCGGCGGACCGACCAGACAGACGATGGAGCCCTTGGAGTCCTTCTTCAGCTTGCGCACGGCCAGGTACTCCAGTATCCGCTCCTTGACGTCCGCGAGGCCGTAATGGTCCTCGTCCAGGATTTTCCGGGCCTTGTCCAGCTCCACCTCCTGCGCGGGGGAGTCGCCCCATGGCAGGCTGACGATGGTCTCCAGGTAGTTGCGGGTGACGATGAACTCGGCGGAGCTGGGCTCCATCAGGGAGAACTTCTCCAGCTCCTGCTCCACCGGTTCGCGCACCTCCGGGTCCAGGGGGAGCTTTTCGATGGCCTCCTTGAAGCGCTGGTACTCGCTGGACTTGGCGTCCACCGCCATGCCCAACTCGTTCTTGATCGATTTCAGCTGCTCCTTCAGGAAGTACTCCCGCTGGCTCTTGGAGATCTTCTCGTTGATCTGCTGCATGATCTTCTGCTGCAGCTGCATCAGCTCCTGCTCGCGCCGGATGAAGACCATGACCTTCATCATGCGCTCGTGCACGTCCAGGGTTTCCAGGATCTTCTGCTGCTCGGCCCGGTCAATGTTCAGGATCGAGGTGATGAAGTCGGCGATCTTGCCCGGATGGTCGATGTTGACCATGTTCAGGCGCATCTGCTCGGAGAACAGCGGGTTGTTTTCCGATATCTTCTTCATCTCCCCGATCAGGGAGCGGGTCAGGGCGCGCACCTCGTCGTTCTCGAAGTTGACGTCCTCCAGGTACTCCGCGGCCACCGTGATCGGGTTCTCGCGGGCCATGACCTTCTTGATCCGGAAGCGCTTCAGGGTGGAGATGAACAGGTTGAGGCCTCCGTCGGGCAGGTTGACCTTGCGCACGATCTTGGCCGCCGTGCCCACCTTGCGCAGCTGCTCCGCGGTGGGGCTCTCCATCTCCGGGCTTTCGGTGAGCACCAGCCCGATGAAGCCGTGCTCGGAGAGGGACTGCTCGACCACCTGCACGTCCGCCGCGGAGGCGACCATCAGCGGGGTGAAAATGCCCGGGAAGATGGGGCTGCCCTGCAGCGGCAGGACGTGCAGCTTGAGCGGCAGGACCTGGCTGGCTGGAATTATTTGTGTATCGTCCATCGAGGAACAAAATAGTGAGCGACCCGGCCGGAGTCAAGCAAACCCGCCTCCTCCTCCTGCGGCTCCCCTTGCCCCCTGAGGGCTTTCTCAATACTATGGAGTCTCTGGACTCAGCATGCAGCGAAGCTCGAACACTCCCGCCATCGTGCTGCGCAAGGCCCGGGTGGGGGAAATCCACAAGGCCCTGACCCTGCTCACCCCCGCGCGGGGCCTATTATCCGTAATGGCCTACGGGGCGCTGAAGTTCGGCAGCCGCCTGGCCACCGCTTCGGAGCCCTTCCACCTGCTCAAGGCCTACCTCTACCACGACCCGGTCAAGGACCAGTACAAGCTCACCGATGTGGAGAGCCTCCAGGCGCACGACGAGCTGCGCCGCAGCGTGGCCAAATTCTACACCGCCTCCCTGTGGGCCGAAACCTGCCTGAGGTCCTACGGCGGCGGGCAGGAGAGCTCCTCCCTGTTCGACCTGCTGGCCGGGTCCCTGAGCCTTCTGGACCGCCTGCCGGCGGGCAGGGAGCCGGCCTTGAGCCTGCAGTTCCTGGCCCGCTTCCTGATCGTATCCGGGCACCGCCTGGACCTGGAGCAATGCGGACGCTGTGGCCTGGGCTTCGAGCCGCTGGGGACGGTGTTCGTGACGCGTGAAGAGGGGTCGCTGGTGTGCGCCTCCTGCCGGGGGGACGGGGCGGTGTTGAGCCTTCCGCCCGGGGCCCGGCGATACCTGGCCGCCACCCTGGAGATGCCTCTGGCCCAGGCCTCCGCCGTCGGCCTGGAGCAGGCTTCCCTCGCCGCCCTGCGCGCCGCCCTGTACCTGCTCGTGCAGTCCAGCCTGGAGGCGCCGCTCAAGACCCTGGACTGCGCCGCGGGGTTCCTGTGAGGCTGTTCCTGGCCATCCCCCTCCCGGAGCCGACGCTGGCCCGGCTGCGCACGGCTATCGCCGGGCTTCACGGCCGGGACCTGAAGGTGGTGCGCCCGGAAGGCCTGCACCTGACCCTGGTGTTCCTGGGGGAGCGGGATGAGGCGGAGGCGGGCAGGATCGCGGCGCTGCTGGAGGCACCGCAGCTTGCCGTGCCCCGCATCGCCGCATCTCTCGGGGGCTTCGGGCAGTTTCCGCCAAAAGGCTCTCCGAAGGTGATTTACACCCCCGTTCGGGAGGGCGCCCGGGAAATCGTTGCGCTGCAGCAGGCCCTGGTGGGGGTGCTGCAGCGCGGAGGGGTGCGTCTGGAGGAGGAGGGCCGGGCTTTCACGCCGCATCTGACCCTGGCCCGCAGGGGCGGAGGGCCGCCGGACCTCAATGGGCTGGAGGACCTCCTGGACTTCGAGGTGCCCTTCGCGGCCGATCACCTGGTGCTCTTCCAATCGTTTCTGAAGCCCGCGGGGGCCGAGTACCGGGCCTTGAAGAGCGTGACGCTGGAATAGGGGAGACGCATGCGTGCCGTGGACCTGATCGTCAAGAAACGCGACGGGGGAGCCCTTTCCCGGGAAGAGATCGAGTTCCTGATCGACGGCTATGTGCGCGGGCAGGTGCCGGACTACCAGCTCTCCAGCCTGGCCATGGCCGTGTTCTTCCGAGGCATGAGCTTCGAAGAGACCGGCTTCCTGACCCGGGCCATGATCGCCTCGGGGGATTCCATCGACTTGAGCTCGGTGCCCGGCCCCCTGGTGGACAAGCATTCCACCGGAGGGGTGGGGGACAAGGTCTCCCTGGTACTGGCCCCCCTGGCCGCCGCCTGCGGCTGCGTGGTGCCGATGATGAGCGGCCGCGCCCTGGGCCACACCGGCGGCACCCTGGACAAGCTGGAGTCGATCCCCGGCTACCGCACCGACCTCGGAGTGGAGCGCTTCCGGGAGGTGCTGCGGTCCTGCGGCTTCGCCATGACCGGCCAGAGCGAGCGCATCGTGCCCGCCGACCGGCTGCTGTACGCCCTGCGGGACGTGACCGGCACGGTGGAATCCATCCCCTTGATCACGGCCAGCATCATGTCCAAGAAGTTCGCCGAGGGCGCCCAGGCCCTGGTGTTCGACGTGAAGTGCGGCTCAGGAGCCTTCATGAAGAGCCGGGAACAGGCCCGCGCCCTGGCCGTCTCCCTGGCCCGCACCGGCGCCAGCCTGGGCCGGCAGGTCCGGGCGGTGATCACCGATATGGACCAGCCCCTGGGCAGGATGGTGGGTAACTTCCTGGAGGTCCGCGAGTGCGTGGAGATCCTGCAGGGCCGGGGACCGGAGGACTTGCGGCAGCTCACCCTGCGCCTCACCGCCCACATGCTGGTGCTCGGTGGTCTGGCGCCCGATATATCGGGGGCCGAGGCATTGTGCGCGCAGCGCCTGCGGGACGGCTCCGCCTGGCGGAGCTTCCTGGACAACGTGAAGGCCCAGGGCGGCCGTACCGAAGCCCTGCTGGACCCGGACCAGGGCCCTCGCGCCCCGCGCACCCTGGCCCTGCGCGCGGGGGCGAGCGGCTTCCTGGTTCGCCTGGAAGCCTATCGCTTCGGGCTGGCCAGCGGCCTGTTGGGGGCCAGCCGCTCCCGCAAGGAGGATCCGGTCTGGCCGGACGTGGGCATTGAGATCCTGAAAGTCGCGGGGGACCGGGTTAGGGAAGGCGAGGAGCTGTGCCTGCTGCACGGCCGCGACCCGCAGCGCCTGGAGGAGGCCCGCAGCCTGTTGGAGGCGGCCGTCACCGTCGCCGGCCAGGCGCCGCCGCCCCGGCAGCTGGTGCTGGAGGAAATCGACGCCGATGCGCTGGGAAAAGACTGAGCTGGATCCCGGCGCAGTCCGGGAGGCGGCGCGGCGCTACGGTCTGGACCTGATCAGCGCCTCGATCCTGCTGCGCCGCGGCCTGGCCTCCGATTCCTCCCTGCCGTTCGTTCTGGACGCGGACCTGGCCCGGCTGCACAATCCCTTCCTGCTGGAAGACATGGACAAGGCAGTGGAGCGCATCCTGGCGGCCGCGCGCGCAGGAGAAAAGGTGCACGTGTTCGGGGACAGCGACGTGGACGGAATCACCTCCACCGTTCTGCTGGTCCAGACGCTGGCCGGGCTGGGCCTGGAGGCAGGCTGGCAGCTTCCGGAAGGGGACCAGGACTACGGGCTTTCCCGCCAGGCGGTGGAGGAGCTGGCCGGCGCGGGCTGCGGCCTGCTGATCACCGTGGACTGCGGCATCGGCAACGCCGCCGAGATAGAGCTGGCCCGCCAGCGGGGCATCCAGACCATTGTCCTGGACCACCACAACCCGCCGGAAATCCTGCCGGACGCGCTGGCCCTCATCGATCCCAAGCTGCGCGGCACCCGCTACCCGTTCCGGGATCTGGCGGGCTGCGGAGTGGTGGCCAAGCTGGCGCTGGCGCTGGCCATTGCCCGCACCCCACTGTACGGACAGGACCTGTGGCTGCTGGCCACACGCCCGGCCAACGCCGTCCTGAGCCTGGAGGCTCTGCATCTGGTGAACCTGGCCCCGCTGGAGCGGATCGCCGACAGCGTTCCGCAGGGGGGCTACGAGCGCTCGCGGGTGGCCAGGGCGCTGGCTGGGCGCCGCGTGCTGGTCCTGCAAGGCGAGGAGGAGGCCGCCAACCTGGCCCGGGCGGCTGCCGATCCGGGTTTCGCCCTGGAGGACATCCAGCCGCTCCTTCGAGAGGTGCTGCCCGAGCAGGCCGGCAAGAGCCTGCTGCGCCTGCGGGAGAGCTGGCCGCCGGCCAGGCTGGACGGCAGCTCGGAGCTGGACACCCTGGCCGGCCTGTACACCCGGGCCTGCTGGAGGAAGCACGGCCTGGCGCAGAGCCTGGAGCCCGTCCTGGACCTGGCCGCGCTGGGCACCATTGCCGATCTGATGCCGCTCACCGACGAGAACCGCCTGCTGGTGCGCCGGGGTCTGGAAGTGATGAACCGCCTGGGGCGGGCCGGGCTGCGCGAGCTGCTGATCCGGCAGAACCTGCATGGCAGGCGGCTGACCGTGCGGGACGTCTCCTGGCAGCTGACGCCCGTGCTGAACTCGGCGGGGCGGATGGGCGACCCGGCCAAGGCGGCGCGCCTTTTCCTGAGCTCTGACCCCCGGGAGATCCATGAGCTGATCGAGGGGGTCCTGGAGCTGAACGCCCGGCGGAAATCCCTCGGGGACCGGGCCTGGGAGCGCTGCCAGTCCCAGGCCTACCAGAGCCTGTCCAGATCGGGGCAGAAGCTGGTGTATGTGGCCGACCCTTCTGTTCCCCGCGGCATTACCGGCCTCTTGGCCTCCCGGCTTTCCGGTTTTTTCAAGGTCCCCGTTCTGGCGGTTGCCGCCGGCCAGGAAAAAGCCGTGGGTTCCCTGCGCAGCCCTTTCTCCATGGAGGGCTTCCTGGACCGCTTCGCCGACCTGCTGACCAACTACGGCGGCCATGACTGCGCGGCCGGATTCACCATGGCCAGCGAGGAGCTTCCCCGTTTCGAGGCGCGCCTGTTCCTGCTGGCCCGGGACTTTCAGCCGCCTGCGCAGGAGGAGTCCCACCTCCGCATCGACGCCGAGGTGCCTCCTGCCTACCTGAACCCTGAGTTGATCCGGGTGGTGGAGCTGTTCGAGCCCTTCGGAGAGGCCTCCCCGCCCGTGACCCTGCTCACCCGAGGGGCGCGCATCGAGAGCCTGGAGATCGTGGGGCGCAAGGAGGCGGCCCACGTGCGGCTGCTTCTGGCCGCAGACCGCTATAAATGGCCGGCGGTGTACTGGAACGCGGCCGAGCGGGCCGGAAAGGATTTCGCCCCCGGGGACACGGTGGACGTGGTCTATCGGCTGGGGCGCAACTACTTCCAGAACACGGAGAGCCTGCAGCTCACCGTGCTGGACCTGAAGCGATG
>MIBK01000168.1:12056-12207 GCA_001829505.1 Spirochaetes bacterium RBG_16_67_19
CTGTCGGCGCTTCTGCTGGCGGTTCTGGCTCCGGCCCTGGCCGCCGCCCCCGGCGCCCGGGTCCCCCTGGCCCTTTACCCGGCGGATGGCGCGCGCGGCGAAGCCTTCAGCGGGGCGGTACTCAGCGAGGAAGGCCTGGCCTGGCTGGCGG
>MIBK01000168.1:12463-12661 GCA_001829505.1 Spirochaetes bacterium RBG_16_67_19
GATCCGCTTCGACCGGAGCCTCTCCGCGCTGATGACCGCACCGGATCCCCGGAAGGAGGAGGAGTCGCGCCGGCTGCGCGCCGAGCTGGAAGCTTTCCGGCCCGAGGCTGTGCGGCACACCGGCACTCTCCAGATTCCGGTGGCGGGAGGCCGGCAGACCGCCGCTTTCGCCGACCGCCGGCAGTACCTCTATGCCGA
>MIBK01000169.1:0-4117 GCA_001829505.1 Spirochaetes bacterium RBG_16_67_19
ATTTTTCCAGAATCATGGTGATCTCGTCGATCTTTTCGGCGCCGCGATCGGAGGCGATCGCTTCCTTGACGCAGGTGTTCATGTGCTGGCGCAGGATCAGCAGGTTGGCCTTGCGCAGCAGCGCGATGGAGGCCAGCACCTGGCGGGACACGTCGATGCAGTAGCGGTCCTCCTCGACCATGCGCACGACCGCGTCCACCTGCCCGCGCACCGTCCTCAACAGCTCCAGGGCCTTGCGGCTGTCCACACTGGCGTGCTCCACCCCGCTCACCTCAGCTCGTAGGGCTTCAGGAACTTGTCCACCTGCATCATCGCGCCGGCGGAATCCTTGACCTCGACCTTGGCGAAGGCCCAGCCCTGCACTTTGGCCGGATCCACGCCGGCGGCCAGGAGCGGCTCGGGGTTGAGCACGAAAACCATGTCCTTGTCGTTCTTGGACAGGTCCTTGGCCCACTCGAACATGTTCCCGTCCCCCAGGGCCAGGCCGTAGTGATCCAGGGCCTCGTGGTAGCCTACCAGCGGGCGGTAGGACTCCACGATTTTCTGGAAACCTTCCAGGGGCGAGGGCTCCCCCTTGTAGGCAAAGCCCTTGTCGCCGGCCTCGAAGGCCAGGGCAAGACGCCGCGTGGTCGGATCCAGGGCGTAGCGCTCCCCGGACAGCCGCTCAGGCTCGAGCCCCGCTTCCAGGAACGGCGCGGCGTCCAGGGAAATCAGGAAGTCCGGCCCGCTCCCCGAGAAATCGGCGCTCCACTCGAAGCGCTCCCCACCGGGGGACTGCACATAGAAGCGGCCCGTGGAGCCGTCCAGGGCGGGCCCGTCGGGCACCGCCTCCAGCAGGGCCCGGTAGGTGGTGACGGCCGTCCTGCCGACCACGTCCAGCGCCGAGCAGCCGATCAGGAACCCCAACGCGGCGGCTGCGGCGACCGGGGCCAACAGCAACTTCACCTTGCTTGTCATTTTTCTCCCTTCTTTCGAAAGCGGAAACGCCGCAGGCGCAGCGCGTTGCTCACCACGGACACGGAGGACATGGACATGGCCGCGGCGGCGAAGATCGGATTGAGCAGGGGCCCGCCGAAGGCGTGCAGCAGCCCCGCGGCGATCGGGATGCCCAGCACGTTGTAGCCGAAGGCCCAGAACAGGTTCTGCTTGATGTTGCGGATCGTGGCCCGGCTCAGGGCGATGGCCGCCGGCACGTCCTCCAGATCGTCGCGCATCAGCACCAGGTCCGCGGACTCGATGGCCACGTCGGTGCCCGAGCCGATGGCGATGCCGATGTCCGCCTGGGCCAGGGCGGCCGCGTCGTTGATCCCGTCGCCCACCATGGCCACGCGCCGGCCTTCGGCCTGGATGGCCTTCACCGCCTCCGCCTTGTCCTTGGGCAGGACCTCGGCCAGCACCCGGTCCACCCCCACCAGGGCAGCCACGGCCTGGGCGGTGCGGCGATTGTCGCCGGTGAGCATGACCACCTCCAGGCCCATCTCCCGCATGGTCTTCACCGCCCGCGCGCTGGAGGGTTTGGGCAGGTCGGCCACCGCCACGATGCCGGCCGCCTTGCCGCCCACCGCGATGAACATCGGGGTCTTGCCGGCGGAGGCCAGCTCGGCCCAGCGCGCGGCCAGCGGCCCCGCGGCCACGCCGCGCTCAGCGAAGAGGCTCTCGTTGCCCAGCAGCACCTCCCGGCCTTCGATGCTGGCCACGATGCCCTTGCCGGGGATGGCCTGGAAGCGGTCGGCCACGGTGGCGGCCAAGCCCTGCTCGGCGGCCCCGCGCACGATGGCCTCCCCCAGGGGGTGCTCCGAGCCGCGCTCGGCGGCCGCCGCCAGGCGCAGCAGCTCCGCCGGGGCCAGGCCGTCCAGGGGCACTACGTCGGTGACCACCGGGCGGCCTTCGGTCAGGGTTCCCGTCTTGTCCAGCACCACCGTCTGCACGCGGTGGGTCTGCTCCAGGGCAGCTCCGCCCTTGAACAGGATGCCTTTCTCCGCGCCCCGGCCGGTGCCGACCATGATGGCCGTGGGGGTGGCCAGCCCCAGGGCGCAGGGGCAGGCGATGACCAGCACCGCGGTGAAGATGGTCAGGCCGAACACCACGCTCTCCCCCGTGGCCAGCCAGGCCAGGCCCGCCAGCAGGGCGATGCCCATGACGATGGGCACGAAGTACCCGGACACCACGTCGGCCAGCTGGGCAATGGGGGCCTTGGAGCCCTGGGCCTGCTCGACCAGTTTCACGATCTGGGCCAGGGCCGTGTCGGCGCCGACCCGGGTGGCCCGGAAGACGATGGAGCCGTTCTTGTTCAGGCTGGCCCCGGTGACCGGGTCGCCGGCCTTCTTCTCCACGGGGATGCTCTCCCCGGTGAGCATGGACTCGTCCACCGCGGTGTAGCCTTCCACCACCTCCCCGTCCACTGGGATCTTCTCCCCCGGCTTGACGCGCACCAAGTCGCCGACTTCCACCTCGGCGATGGGCACTTCGGTGTCCTTGCCGTCCACCAGGATCACGGCGGTCTTGGGGGCCAGGCCCATCAGCTTCTTGATGGCCTGCGAGGTCTTCCCCTTGGAGGCCGCCTCCAGGCTCTTGCCCAGCAGGATCAGGGCGATGATCACCGCCGCGGTCTCGAAGTACAGCTCTTCCGCCGCCATGAACTGGCCCATCGCTATGCGCACGGTGGAGGCCAGGCTGTAGAGCACGGCCGCGGCCGTGCCGATGGCGATCAGGGAGTCCATGTTCGGGGCGCGGTGCCAGAGGGCCTTCAAGCCCACGCTGTAGAAACGGCTGCCGGCCCCGATGGCCGGGATGACCAGTAGGAGCTGGACCACCGCGAAGACCAGCGGGTACTGCATCGGGTCCAGGAACGCCGGCAGCGGCAGGCGCACCTGCGGGAGCATGTGCCCCATGGCCAGGTACAGCAGGGGCAGCGCGGCGGCGGCGGCCACGATGAACCGTATGCGCAGGTTGCGGATGGCCTTGCGCTTGCGCTCCGCGTCCAGGTCCACGCTCTGACCCGCGTCGACCTCCCGCGGGGTGTAGCCCGCCCCGCTGATGGCCTGCTTGATCGCCGAAAGCCGCACCGTCTGGGGAACGTACAGCACGTCGGCCCGTTCGGTGGCCAGGTTCACCGCCACGCTGCGCACGCCCTCCAGGCGGCCCACCACCTTTTCGATGCGGGCCACACAGGAGGCGCAGGTCATGCCCTCGATCGGGATGGTGACCCTCTTGGCATCCTCCTTCGGGGCGATCCCGTAGCCGGCCTTCTGCACGGCCTGGGCGACCTGCTCCTCGGAGAGCACCGCCTCGTCATATTCCAGGCTCAGCTTTTCCGTGGCCAGGTTGACGCTGGCGCTCTTGACCCCTGCCAGCTTTCCCACGACCCGCTCCACGCGGGACGAGCAGGAAGCGCAGGTCATGCCGGTAACCGTAAGCTCTTCTACCTTCATCCTACCTACCCCTCCCCCCCAGGGGGGGGGATCAATTGTTTTGTTCAGACTACACCTGGACCGGCCATTTGTCAACTGAAATTGTCAGGTATCCCCTTCCGGTGCGGGCTTTCGCTTGCATTCCCGCATCCGCTCCGCTATCGTATGAAGTAGAAGCTCATTGGCAAGGAGGTAGGAGTATGGCGATCCTGACCTTGTCCCGCCAGAGCGGAAGTTTCGGAACCCAGATCGCGCAGACCCTGGCCGAGCACTTGAAGTACCGGTTCCTGGACAAGGAATCGCTGGAGAAGGCGCTGACGGGCTACGGTGTGTCCCCCTCCAGCCTGCAGAAGTACGACGAGAAGCGCCCCTCCTTCTGGGAGCTGTTCTCCTCGGAGCGCAACCGCTACCTGCACTTCCTCAGGACGGTCGTCTACGACTTCGCCCGGCAGGGAAACGGCATCGTGCTGGGGCGCGGAGGCCAGGTCCTGCTGTCCGGGGTGCCCGGCATCTACCACGTGCGGGTGATCGCGCCGCTGCCCACCCGCATCGAGCGCATCAAGAAGGCCTACAAGTGCGACGACCGGCACGCCGAGGCCATCATCCGTCACAGCGACCAGGCCCGGGCCGGCTTCCACCGCTTCTTCTTCAACATCAACTGGGAGGATTCCAGCAACTACGACCTGGTGCTCAACACCCAGACCATC
>MIBK01000169.1:4347-4621 GCA_001829505.1 Spirochaetes bacterium RBG_16_67_19
TGCGAGCAGATCGCCCGCGCCGTGCCCGGGGTGCAGGAGGTGGAAAACCGCATCTTCTTCTCCACCGAGCTGTACGGCTTCATGCCCCACACGTGAAATAAATCCCCTTCCTCTGCGTCAGTAAGAGTGTGAGCGCGGAGCGACACCATCAGCGCCTGTCCGCTTTCCTGGCCGCGGAGTGGCGGCAGCTGGTTCGGGCGGCGCGTTCCTGGCTGGCCGACACGGCCGAGCTGGACGCGGAGGACGTGGTGCAGGACGTGGCCCTGAGTTTGTT
>MIBK01000169.1:4785-5028 GCA_001829505.1 Spirochaetes bacterium RBG_16_67_19
GGGAGCTGCGGGAGAGCGTATTTGCGGCCATCGACCGGCTGCCGGCCCCGCAACGGGAGGTGTTCCTGGCCACGGAGCTGGAGGGCGCCAGCTTCCGGGAGCTGGCGGCGAAGTGGGGCGTTCCGATCGGCACCCTGCTGGCCCGCAAGCACCGGGCGGTGAAGAGCCTGCGCGCCGCGCTCGCCCACCTGAAAACCTGAATACGGAGGAAGAAGGATGAACGATCGTATGAACGAGGACTTT
>MIBK01000170.1:0-372 GCA_001829505.1 Spirochaetes bacterium RBG_16_67_19
GGGTTTCCGCCGGCTGGTGCTGGGCATCGCGGAGGCGGACATCGTGGCCCTGGCCGGGGACCTGAACCACATCGAGCTGGCCGGGGCCCTGGAGAGCCGCCTGCAGTCCCGGCGCCCCAGGCTGGCCTACCGGATGCACTTCCTCTGGTACCGCTGGCGCAACCGGGTGCTGGTGCTGTCCGGCGCCGCCTCGGAAACGGCCCAGTCCTTCGAGGAGCTCAAGAGTTATTTCGCCGCCAACCGGGAGTTCCTATTGCGGAAGCTCGCCCACCTGTGAGGGGGCCAGGACGGCCACGATGCGGGAGCGCAGGGTCTGGCCGCCCTTGCGCCGGCGCATCCAGAACAGCAGGGCGAAGGAACCCGCCAGGAACA
>MIBK01000170.1:520-1057 GCA_001829505.1 Spirochaetes bacterium RBG_16_67_19
GCTGGTGAGGATGCGCACCTGGTCCCCCGGGGAGGCCCCCAGCGGGTTCTCCACCTCGGCCAGCATTCCCTGCTCCTCGTCGGTCATGGCGCAGGCGTGGCAGCCTTCGCAATCCTTGGAGCGCTGGATGCGCACCGTGGCCTTCCCCGGGGCGGCGCTGACCACCCGGCCGATCTCTTCCAGAACGCGAGTATCCATGGACAGAAGCTACTCCTTGGCAGAGGAGGCGGCAACAGCCTGCGCCCCGGCGGCGCGCGCGGTCGCGGCCGCGGCCTCGGCTACCTTCCCGCCCAGGTTGAGGATCGTGGACTGGGGGCACTTCTCCACGCAGATGTTGCACTGGGTGCACTTGGCGAAGTCGATCACCGCCAGGTTGTCGAGCACGTGGATGGCGTCGTAGGGGCAGTTCTTCTCGCAGATCTTGCAGGCGGTGCAACTCAGGTCGCAGACCTCCTTGGCACGCTTGCCGCGGTCGTGGTTCCTGCAGGCCACCAGGACCTGCTGGCTTTTCACCACCATGCTGATCAGCTCGTGGGG
>MIBK01000170.1:1128-5340 GCA_001829505.1 Spirochaetes bacterium RBG_16_67_19
CGTCCGCATCCACGTGGATGGCGTCGAAGGCGCAAGCCCGCTCGCAGCTGCCCATTCCCAGGCAGCCCCAGGCGCAGGCCTTGCCCCCGCCGAACAGCACGCTGGCCGCCTGGCAGTCGGCCACGCCCTCGTACTCGAACTTGTCCCGGGTGCGGCTGCGGCCGCCCTGGCAGGCCACGAAGGCCACCTCCTGCTCCCGCGTCTCCACGGCGGTGCCCAGGATCGCGGCGACCTTCTTGGCCAGCTCCGGTCCGCCGGCCAGGCAGCCGCCGACCCCGGCCTTCAGGCCCACCACCCCCTCGGCGAAGCCCTGGCAGCCGGCGAAGCCGCAGGCCCCGCAGTTGGCGTTGGGCAGCAGGGCCAGCACCTGCTCCACCTTGGGATTCACCTGCACCGCGAAACGCTTGAAGGCGGAGGCCAGCAGGGCGGCGAAGGCCACGCCCAGGAGGCCCAGCACCAGCACCGGTATCACAATCGTCATGACGCTCATAGTCCGAACAACCCCTTGAAGCCCAGGAAGGCCAGCGACATCAGGCTGGCGGTGATGAAGGCGATCGGGTATCCCTGGAAGGATTTGGGGATCGGGGCCAGGTTGACCCGCTCCCGGATTCCCGCGAACATCACGATGGCGAAGAAATAGCCGGCCCCGACCCCGAGGGTGTAGACCAGGCTCTTCAGGAAGCCCAGGTTGTAGTCGATGACCAGGAAGGCGGCGGCCAGCACCGCGCAGTTCACCACGATCAGCGGCAGGTAGATCCCCAGGGAGCGGTACAGCGGGGGGAACAGCTTGCGGATGACCATCTCCTCCAGCTGCACGAAGGTGGCGATGGTCAGGATGAAGGAGGCGGTGCGCAGGTACAGCAGGTCGAAGGGCACCAGCAGGTAGTGGTAGACCAGCCAGGAGATCGTGGTGGCCATGATCATCACGAAGATCACCGCGAAGCCCATGCCCACCGAGGCCTGCATGTTGTTGGAGATGCCGAAAAAGGAGCACAGGGCGATGAAGCGCATGAGCAGGATGTTGTTCACGATCATCGCCGACAGGAAAATCAGGAAGAAGTTGAGGTTTTGCGAGATCACCGGGCCCCCCCCTTCTGGAAGAACTTCTTCTGCGCTGCCATCATGAAGCCGATCACCAGGAAGGCCCCCGGCGGCAGGATGAAGAGCAGGAAGGGCTGGTAGGCGGACGGCAGGACGGGGAAGCCGAAGACCGTGCCGTTTCCCAGCAGCTCGCGGACGGCCCCCAGGAGGGTGATGATCAGGGTGAAGCCGATGCCCATGCCGATCCCGTCCATCAGGGAGGCGGCCACCCCGTTGCGGCTGGCGAAGGCCTCGGCCCGCCCCATGACGATGCAGTTCACCACGATCAACGGCACGAACACCCCCAGGGAGCGGGACAGCAGGGGCAGGTAGGCCTTCAGGGCGTAGTCCACGATGGTCACGAAGGTGGAGATCACCGTGATGTACACCGGGATGCGGATCTGGCTGGGCACGATGCTGCGGATCAGGGAGATGACCAGGTTGGAGCCGATGACCACGAAGCAGAAGGCGGCCCCCATGCCCAGGCCGTTGGCGGCGCTGGTGGACACCGCCAGGGTGGGGCACAGCCCCAGCATGATGATCAGGATGGGATTCTCTTCGATGATGCCCTTGGTGAGCTCGTGCAGCAGGCCCTTTTTCACTTCAGCTCTCCTTTGAGGAACTGCTCCAGGGTGGACCGCAGCGAAAAGGTCACCGCCCGGGAGGAGATCGTGGCCGCGGAGATGGCGTCGATCTGTCCCCTGGGATCGTCGCGCCGCAGGGCGATTTCCTCCGCACTCCTGCCCCGGAACTGCTTCAGGAACTTCTCCTCGGTGATCTTCGCCCCCAGGCCGGGGGTCTCGCTGTGGCTGAGCACCTTCACCCCGGTCAGGGCATTGCCGGTATCCAGCCCGAAGAAGCTCAGGATCGGCCCGCTGTAGCCCTGGATGGAGGCCGCGAACACGAAGCCCAAGGCCTGCCCGCCGGCCGCCGCCTCCCACTGCCGGCCGGGCAGCACCTCCCGGAACTCCCCGGCGGCCGGGAACACCTGCTTCAGGGCCTCCTCCCGCTCCTGGCGGGCGAAACCGGAAATGCGCTCCCGGGTGGCCGCGTTCACGAAGGACAGGGCCCCCGCGGCGATGCCGCAGACCAGGAACAGCACCAGCACCAGGCGAAGCAGGCCTTTCATCGGGCGGCCTCCTTCCGGAAGGCCCGGGTGCCGAAGCGCCGCGGGCGCACGTACTGCTCGATCAGGGGGTTGAGGGCGTTCATGAACAGGATGGCGTAGCAGACCCCCTCGGGGAAGCCGCCATAGGCCCGGATGAGTATGGTGAGCAGCCCGCAGGCCGTGCCGAAGATCAGGCGCCCCGCCTTGGTGGTCGGCGAGGTGACCATGTCGGTGGCCATGAAGAAGGCCCCCAGCACCGCCCCGCCGGCCAGCAGGTCGAAGGCCGGGTTGCGCCCGAGAACCGCCGAAAGCGCGGCCATGGCGGCCAGGAACGAAACCGGAGTTCGCCAGTCCACGATTTTCAGGACCAGCAGCAGAACCGCACCCGCCAGGAGCGCCACCTTGGAGGTTTCCCCCAGGGAGCCGGGGACGTTGCCCAGGAACTGCTCCAGGTAGCCCGGGGGGACGAAGGCCGTCTGGGCCCGGGCGGCCTCCTTCATCAGCCCCAGCGGCGTGGCGGCGCTCACCGCGTCCATTCGCAAAAAAGAGCGCACCGGCTCGGACCAGGCCGTCATGGCCACCGGCCAGGAGGAAAGCAGCACCGCCCGGGCGGCCAGGGCCGGGTTGAAGATGTTGTAGCCGATCCCGCCGAAAAGGTGCTTGACCAGGAAGATGGCCACCGCCGCGCCGATCAGGATCATCCACCAGGGCGAGGAAGCGGGGCAGGTGAAGGCCAGCAGCAGCCCGGTCACCACCGCGGAGCCGTCCCCGATGGTGATGGGCCTCTTCAGGGCCAGCTCGGAGAGCACCTCGGCGGCCAGGCAGGCGGCCACGGCGAGTGACTGGACCAGCAGGCTGCGCCAGCCGAAGATATAGATCGAAGTGACGGCGGTGGGAGCCAGGGCCACGACCACCCACCACATGACCTTGGCGGTGTTGGTCGTGTCGCGCAGATGGGGTGAGGCGGAAACCACGAAGCGGTCGCTCATCGGTAGGCTGCTCCTTTCCCTCACTTCTTCCGCGCCAGGTTCCACTTGGCGTACTTGACCCAGTGCACCAGGGGGCGCTTGGTGTCGCACACGAAGGCGCAGGCCCCGCACTCGATGCAGTCCTTCACCCCATACTCCAGGCACATGGCGAAGTTGTCCTTCTCGGCGTAGTCGGCGATGCGCACGGGCATCAGGCCCATGGGGCAGACCTCCACGCAGCGGCCGCACTTGATGCAGGGGCTTTCCTTCTCCTGCCGTCCCCGCCGGAAGACCAGGATGCCGCTGGTGCCCTTGATCACCGGCACCTCCAGGCTGTACTGGGCGATGCCCATCATGGGCCCGCCCATCAGGACCTTGGCCTCTCCGTTCAGCTGGCTTCCCCCGCAGGCCGCCAGCACCGCGGCGAAGGAGGTGCCGATGCGCACCAGCAGGTTCTTGGGCTCGGCCACCCCGTCCCCGCTGACGGTCAGCACCCGCTCGATCAGGGGCTTGCCGCTGGCCACCGCTTCCAGGACCGCCAGGACCGTGCCCACGTTCTGCACCACCACCCCGACGTCGAAGGGCAGGCCGCCGGAAGGCACCTCGCGCCCCAGCACCGCCCTGATCAGCTGCTTCTCAGCGCCCTGCGGGTATTTCACCTTCAGGCCCACCACCTCCACCCCGGTCCCGGCGGCCAGCTTGGACATGTGGCGGATGGCATCCAGCTTGTTGGCCTCGATGCCCAGGCAGGCCCGGCGCACGCCCAGCACCTTCTGCACGATGCGGGCCCCCTCCAGGATCTCGCCCCCGCGCTCCAGCATCAGGCGGTGGTCGTTGGTCAGATAGGGCTCGCACTCCACCCCGTTCAGGATCAGGGTGTCGATCGGTTTCTCGGCGGAGGGGGAAAGCTTCACGTGGGTGGGAAAGGCCGCTCCGCCCAGGCCCACCACGCCGGCCTCGCGGACGCGCTTCTTGATCTCCTCGTTGTCGAGGGCCTGCCAGCCCCCCGCTGCGGCCGGCCAGCCCGCGGGGGATCCCGCGGCCGCCCCCTCCGCC
>MIBK01000170.1:5378-12389 GCA_001829505.1 Spirochaetes bacterium RBG_16_67_19
ATGGGGCAGGGCCTGCACCGCCGTCACCTTGCCGGCGATGCTGGCGTGCACCGGGGCGGATACGAAGGACTTGGATTCCCCGATCTTCTGGCCGAGGGACACCAGGTCGCCCTCCTTGACCAGGGCTTCGCAGGGCGCGCCGGTGTGCTGCTGCAGGGGAATCACCACCCGGGCCGGGGCCGGCAGCACCTCGATGGGCTTGCCGCGCGTGGCCTCCTTGCGGTCCGGGGCATGGACTCCCCCCTTGAACGTTTTCAACCTCATGTTCTGTTACCCTGTGGTTTGGTTCGCTTTCCCGCCGCTGTTCGGCTCCGGGAGGTTATGCTCCGGGGCGGTCAGGTGATTGTAGCTGAGGACCTGCGGAAAATCAACCGAAATTCTCCGGAGGTAGATTACAATACTGGTAATATTCCGTCAAGGGCCGGAACCGGGCTGGTTCCGGGCACGTCGGAGCTCCGCCCGCGCCGGCAGTAGCCGGGGCGCAGCTCGGTACTCCGGCGCAGCGCTATTCCGCGCGGATAACTCCGGCGTCGTGGGACGGCACCGGATGCTTTCCCGGCGGGACCACCAGGAACTCGGCGTCGTCCCACGGCCCGTCCACCAGACGCCGCAGCAGCCCCAAGTCACCCTCCAGGCGCGAGTAGCTCCAGCCGCGGGTCTGGGCGTCCGCCTGCGTGAGCCGCTCGTAATGCCGGAAGTCGCCGATGCCCGAGCCGATGTAGGCGTAGGCGGAGTAGTTGCGCAGGCCGTCGCCCAGCACTTCCATGAGGTACCTGGCATTGTCCTCGCCGTACTGCCGCACGTAGTCCTCGTAGCTGGAGCGCAGGCCCAGCTGCTCGGCGATGCCCCCCTCGGCCGCCTCGTTGCGCTCCAGCCAGCCGGTGGACTCGAAGTAGGTGCCGGGGTTGGCGTGGAACACTTCCTGGTAGCGCTCCCTGGAGCCCAGCAGCAGGGTGATGCAGTCGTGGGCGCGCGGCACCACCAGGGGCAGCGGGCTCCGCAGCCCCCGGATGCCGTTGTTGCACAGGGCGTAGCCCAGGAGGATGGCCTGGTAGCGCCCCCGGTCCACCGCGTCGACGGCCTGCTGCAGGCGGGCGGACATCTTCTCCTCGCCCAGGTCGTGCAGGCCCTTGGGCAGGAACTCCAGGTCGACGATGTTCCTGGACAGGGCCACGCAGTAGCACAGCTCCCGGTACAGGATCTCGCAGGCGATGAGCTTGTAGCGCGGCGTGTCGGCGGCGACGAACACCGGCGGGCTATCCCCGGACCGCTTTCAGCACGGCCTCGTAGTCCGGCTCCTGGCTGGTGTCGGGCCCCTGCTGGGTATAGAGCACTTTGTCGTTCTCGTCGATCACCACCACCGCGCGGGCCAGCAGGCCGGCCAGGAGGCCGTCCAGGTACTCCACCCCGTAGTCCCTGCCGAACTTGCGGTCCCTCATCTGGGAAAGGGGCACCACGGCGTGGATGTTCTCCGCCTCGCAGAAGCGCTTCTGGGCGAAGGGCAGGTCGTTGCTGACGGTCAGGATCACGGTTCCGGGAAGCTGGGCCGCCCTGGCCTCGAAGGCCTTGGCCGAGGCCGCGCAGGTGCCGGTGTCCAGGGAGTGCACGATGCTCAGGATCTTCTTCTTGCCGGCGAAATCCTGAAGGGAGACTTCGACCAGGTCGCCGCGGGTGAGCCGGAAGTCGGGGGCGCGGGCGCCCACCTTGGGCAGCTTGCCGCTGGTATGGACCTTGTTTCCTTTGAAAAGAACTTCTGCCATGGGTTCCTCCTGCAGGCAAAGGTAATGACGCGGCTCAGCGCGGGTCAACCTGTCCCCACTCCCGCAGGCTCTCCGTCAGCCGCCAGGAGCGCTCGCGGAAGTACGCGGTCCAGGGCTCGCTCAGGCCCTGGGCGGACAGGCCGGGGAAGGTGCTGACCACCATGATCCCCCGCCGGTCGCGCACGTTGGTCACCGGAATGGGCCGCACCTCCGCCACCCGGCCGCGGCCGGGGGCCGGCTCCACCCACACGGCCCACAGCAGCGAGTCGCCGGTCCAGGCCCGTTCGGCCTCCGGCTGAAGGGGATCCAGGCTCCAGGTCATGCCGGAGAGGAAGTTGCCGGTGGAATACAGGGCCAGGCCGGGCCCCTCGGGCCGTTCCACCAGCTCGTAGTCCTGCAGCACGTGGGGATGGTGTCCCCAGACCACGTCCGCCCCCCCGGCCAGCAGCCGGCGGAAGAAGCGCACCCGGCCGGCCTCCGGCGCCCGCGCGTACTCCCTGCCTCCGTGGTAGGAGACCACGAACAGGTCGTAGCGGGGGGCTTGTTCGCGCACCAGCTCCAGGAAGGCCTCGGCCTGTTCTTCCCGCGCGTAATCCACCCGCAGCACGTAAGCGGCCGGCAGCGGCAGGTTCAGCTCCTGGACGGCGGCCAGGAAGCCGATCCGCCAGCCGTCCACCAGGATCTCCACGGGCCGGAACTCCTCCCCCAACCCGGCGCGGGTTCCGGCATACCATATTCTCCGGAAGGAGCCTCGCCCCGCCGCCTCCAGGGAGGCGATCGTCGCCGCCAAGCCCTCCCGGCCCTGATCGAAGGAATGATTGTTGGCCAGGGAAAACACCTCGATCCCCGCCTCCACCGCGGCGGCCAGGTAGTCCAGCCCCACGTTGAACTGCGGGTAGCTGGAGCATTCCCGGGAGGGATCCACCGGAGTTTCCAGGTTGGCGAAGGTCAGGCTGTCGCGCCGCAGGAAAGCCCGCACCGGGCGGTAGGCCGCGGCGTAGTCAGGGGCGCGAAAGTTCACTCCGTGGGCCATGAGGTCGCCCAGGAAGGTGAGCAGCAGGCGTTCGGGCCGGGAAGCCGGTCCGGCGCCGGCCGCCTGCGCGCCGGCCGGCCGGGCCGTCAGGGCGAGCAGGGCCGCCAGCGCGGCCGGGGCCAGCCACCCCATCCGCTGTCCAAGCATGACCTGCTATTGTAGCAGTTTCACCGAAAAAGCGGCAGCGGGTGCTGGGCAAGCCCGGCCCGCGCTGCTACACTGTAGCCCACGATTTTCCTTCGGAGGACTCATGGAGGCGACCAAACTGCGGGTGAACGGCAAGCGCCTGCGCGCCAGCCTGGAGGAGATGGCCAGGATCGGAGCCACGCCGGGCGGCGGCGTGCAGCGCCTGGCCCTCTCCGACGAGGACAAGAAGGCCCGCGACCTGTTCGTCAAATGGCTCCAGGAGCTCTCCCTGGAGGTCAGCATCGACGAGATGGGCAACATCTTCGGACGACGCCAGGGCAGGAACAACTCCCTGCCTCCCGTCATGATGGGCTCCCACGTCGATTCGCAGCCGCGCGGCGGGCGCTTCGACGGCATCCTGGGAGTCATGGGCGCCCTGGAGGTCATGCGCACCCTCGCCGAGAACAAGGTCCAGACCGAGCGCCCCATCCTCATCGTGGACTGGACCAACGAAGAGGGCTCCCGCTTTGCCCCGGCCATGGTGGCCTCCGGAGTCTGGGCCGGCGTCCTGGACCGCGACTACGCCTACGGGCGCACCGACCTCAACGGCAGAAAGCAGGGCGAGGAGCTGGAACGCATCGGCTATAGGGGCCAGGGCCCGGCCAAGAAGTGGCCGACCCACGCCTACTACGAGTACCACATCGAGCAGGGGCCGATGCTGGAGCGCCAGGGCAAGACCATCGGGGCCCCCAAAGGCATCCTCTGCCTGCACTGGTACGACGTGTACCTCACCGGCGAGGCCAACCAGGTGGGCCCCACGCCCATGGAGGGCCGGCACGACGCCCTGGTGGCCGCCGCGGAGATGATCCTGGCGGTGCGGGCGCTTCCCGCGCGCCTGAAGGGCAACATGGTGGCCACCGTCGGAGAGATCCAGAACTACCCCAACTCGCGCAACATCATTCCGGACCGCGTGCATTTCACGGTGGACATCCGCTCCTGGGACAACGACCACGCCCTGAAGGCCTGGGACCTGGCGAAAAAGGACTTCCAGGACATCGCCACCCGGCACGGGACGCCGCTCAAGATCGACGAGACCTGGCGGGTGGTGCCCGCCCCCTTCAACCAGAAGCTGGTCCAGCGCGTGCTGGAGACCGCCAAGGAGCTGGGCTACAGCAGCCTACCCATGGTGAGCGGCGCCGGGCACGACGCCAGCTACATGAACCAGGTCTGCCCCACGGCCATGATCTTCGTCCCCAGCATCGGCGGGCGAAGCCACGTGGAGGTGGAGAATACCACCTGGGAGGACTGCGAGGCGGGGGCCAACGTGCTGCTGCACTGCATCCTGAAGACCGCGGAAGAGAAGTAGACCGTGCGCCGCAAGGATAAGGAAATCACGGAGAAGGCCCGCCTGGAGCAGGTCCTGGCCCGCGCCCGGGTCTGCCGCCTGGCCATGGCGGAGGAAGGCCCGCAGGGGCCGGTGCCCTACGTGGTGCCAGTGTTCTTCGCCTCCCGCGACGGCCGCCTGTACGTGCACTGCGCCCAGGAGGGCCGCAAGCTGGACCTGCTGGCCCGCAACCCCCGGGTCTGCGTGGAGGCGGACGAGGTGCGGGCCATCGTGCCGGCCGAAAAGCCCTGCGCCTTCAGCAGCACCTTCCGCTCGATCATCGCCACCGGCACGGCCTCGCGGGTCGAGGATCCGGCCGCCAAGAGGGAAGCCCTCGACCTGCTGATGGCCAAGTACGCCGGACGGCGCACCGGCCCCGGTTTCGAGTTCTCCGAGGCCACCCTGGAGCACACGGTGGTGCTGGAGATCACCCTGTCGGAAATATCCGGCAAGCAGTCGAAAAATTGGGAAGGAGAATCCAGCGTATGACGGGAACCACCCAGATCATCCGCGGCGCCCGCGCGGCGGGCATCGTGGTTCCGGCCTTCAACATCCCCTACCTGCCCATGCTCCGGCCCGTGGTCCAGGCGGTGCATGACGAGGACTCCTTCGCCCTGGTGCAGGTGGCGCGCCTGGAGTGGGAAAAATTCTCCAGCGGCAGCCTGGAGGCGGTGGCAGAGGAGTTCCACCGCTACGACGACCCGGCCCACGTGCGCCTGCACCTGGACCACGTGCCCGTCATCGACGAGGACCACCGGGAGGTGGACTACCTGCCGATCCTGCGGCGGGCGCTCACCGCCGGCTACCAGTCGGTGATGGTGGACGGCTCCCGCCTGGCTCTGGAGCAGAACATCCGTGCCACCCGGGCGGCGACCGAGCTGGCCCACGCGGCCGGCATCCCCTGCGAAGCGGAGCTGGGGGCCGTATTAGGGCACGAGGAGGGGCCGCTGCCGCCTTACGAGGAGCTGTTCGCCTCCGGGCGCGGCTTCACGGATCCCGAAGAGGCGGCGCGCTTCGTGCGGGAGTCCGGCTGCGACTGGCTCTCGGTGGCCATCGGCAACATCCACGGGGCCGTCTCCAAGGCCGCCCGCGACCAGAAGAAGGTGGAGGCCCGCCTGCATCTGGAGCACCTGGCCCGCCTGGCCGAGGTGACCGGCATCCCCCTGGTGCTGCACGGCGGCTCGGGCATCCGCCCCGAGGACTTGCGGCGGTCCTTCGCCCGGGGCATCGCCAAGCTCAACGTCGGCACCGAGATCCGCCAGGCCTACGAGGCCGCCCTGCGCGAAACGGGCAGCGAGGAAAAGGGCCGCGAGGCCGTGTACCACCGCACCCGCGGCCTGCTCTCGGAAACCTACCGCATCAGCGGCTCGCGCGCGAAGCTGCCATGAGCCTCCTGGGCGTCGACGCGGGCACCACCGGCTGCAAAGCCGCCGTGTTCCGCGACGATGGCAGCCTGGCGGCTTCCGCCTACGAAGAGTACGCCTACCGCAGCCCGCAGCCGGGACAGGCCGAGCTGGACCCCCAGGCGGTCTGGGCCGCGGTCAAGCGGGTGATCGCCGCGGCGGTGTCCGCTTCAGGAGCTTCCGGCGCGGATCCGGTCCGCGCCCTGGCCGTGACCTCCATGGGGGAGGCGGTCGTTCCGGTTGCGCGGGATCGCCGCGTGCTGGGCCCCTCGCTGTTGAACTTCGATCTCCGCGGCCAGGAGTACCTGAGCGAGCTGCGCGAGCGCCTCCCCCGCGAAAGGCTGTACCAGCTCAACGGCAACACCCTGGGCAACCAGTACGGCCTGACCAAGCTGATGTGGATCGCCCGGCGGCGCCCGGAGCTTTATGAGCGGGCGGAGCTGTTCCTGAACTGGTCCGGCTTCCTCAGCTTCATGCTCGGCGGGCAGGCGGCGGTGGACTACTCCCTGGCCAACCGCAGCCTGCTCTTCGACCTGGATCGCCGCGACTGGTCCGACGAGCTGCTGGCGGCCGCCGGGTTGGACCGCGCCAAGCTGCCCCCGACCGTAGCCTCCGGCACCCCGCTGGGCGGGGTCCTGCCGGCGGTGGCCGCGGAGCTGGGCCTGCCCCGGGACACGGCCATCGTGGCCGGCGCGCACGACCAATGCGCCAACGCCGTGGGCTGCGGCGTCACCCGCGAGGGCGAGGCCCTGTTCGGCCTGGGCACCTACCTGTGCATCGTGCCGGTGCATTCTTCCCGCCCCGCGACCGGCCCCATGCTGGGCATCGGCCTGAACACGGAGCACCACGCCGTGCCCGGGCGCTTCGTGAGCTTCCTGTACAACATGGGCGGCGCGCTGGTGCGCTGGTACCGGGACACCTTCGCCGCCGCGGAAGCCCGCCTGGCGCGCGAGCGCGGCGTGGAGGTCTACGACGAGCTGTTCGGCGAGCTGCCGGCCCTGCCCTCCGAAGTGCTGGTGCTGCCCCACTTCAGTCCCACCGGGCCGCCGGATTATATCGAAAACTCCCGGGGCCTGATCACCGGCCTGACCCTCCAGACCCGCCGCGCGGACATCCTGCAGGGCATCCTGCAGAGCGCCGTGTTCGATCTGAAGGCCTGCACGGACCTGCTGCCCCGCGCCGGGTTGTCCATCCGCCGCTACCGCGCCGCGGGGGGCGGCAGCAGGTCCGACGCCTGGCTGCGGCTGTGCGCCGACATCCTGGGCGCCCCGTTCGTGCGCCCGCGGGTGAGCGAAGCGGGAGCCC
>MIBK01000170.1:12524-15806 GCA_001829505.1 Spirochaetes bacterium RBG_16_67_19
AGCGCTACCGGGAGCTGTGGCCCCTGCTGCGGGAGTTCCTGACCGCTAGCGGGCCGGACTCACCGTCGGCACGATCAGGTAGCTGACCGTGCCCTGGACATTGCCCGCGCTGGCGGGCGCCGGCTTGAACTTCCAGCCCCGCACCGCGTCCAATACGGCCGAATCCACGTCGCTGTATCCGCTGCTTTTGACCGTGCGCACGCTGTGCAGCAGCCCCTGAGGAGTAAGCACGAAGGAGATCTCCTGCGTGAGCCGCAGGCCAGCCTCGGAAACCCAATTGGGGATCTTGGGCGGCGGGGTGGAGGTTGGCTCGCGTCCCAGGGTCGGGTCGTCGAAGACGATCGAAATTCCTTCCCGCGAAACCGCCCCCTGGCCCGCTCCGCTCTGCGCGCCTCCGGAAGCGCCGCCTGCAGCCGGACCCGCCCCAGTGCCGCCCCCGGCGCGTGCCGCGCTCCCGGAGGCCAGGGCCCGGTCCAAAGCCTCCAGCGGGGCGGCCGGGGCGGCCTGGCCCCCGGAGCCAGGGGCCACGGCCCGCAGCGGCGGGCCCTGGGCCTGCGTCCCGGCGGGCGGCAGGGGGGGCTCCGGGCTGGGAACCTGGAATCCCTGGCCGGCGGGCCGCGGCTGGCCTGCCTGCGCCGGTGATCCCTCCATCCGGAACGGGGAGCCCGAGGGGCCGGGGGCGGCAGGAGCGGTTGGAGCGGCCGCGCGCAGCGGCGGCCCGGAGGGCAGCTGCGCTTCCGGCGCGGCCGCGACAGCAGGCGCGGCGGCCGCTACGGCGGCTGGCGCCGCCTGAGCGGGCGCCGCCTGGCGGGCCTGCTGCACGGCGGGCAGCTCCTGCAGCTGCACGATGAGCGGCCCGCGGTATTCCGGCGTCCGCTGCGGCGCCAGCTTCAGGAAGATCTCCAAGGCCACGAAGGCCAGGGCGTGCAGCAGCACGGCCAGCAGGATGCTGGAGCGCAGGCGGTCCCGGACCGGGTCGTGGGAGGCGGAGCCGGTCATTGGGGCCTCATCCGCAGATTGATGGCCCTGAAGCCGTTGCGGCGCAGCGCGTCCAGCACCTCCACCAGCAGGCTGTAGGAAATGGCCCGGTCCCCGTCCAGCACCACGCTCTTGATCTCCGCCCGCTCCTTCTCGCTCACCCCGGCCAGGCGCGCGTTCAGGGAGCGCATGTTGTAGCGCTCCTTGTTGATGTAGACCTCCTCCCGGGTGACCACCGTGACCACCAGCCGGCTCATGGCGGTGGGCTCGGCCGTGGCCGAGCTGGGCAGCACCAGGGCGATGCCCGGGGTGATGATGATGGTGGTGGCGACCATGAAGAAGATGATGAGCTGGAAAACCACGTCGATCATCGGCACCATGTTCAGGTTGGTGTCCGCGGACAGTCTTCTTCTAAAGCGCATTCTTGGAGCCCTCCAGGAGGGTCACCAGCTGGTTCACCCGGCTCTCCAGGCGGGTGATGACGTTGTTTACCCGGGTCACCAGGAGGTTGTAGAAAAAAATCACCGGGATGGCCACGATCAGGCCGAAGGCGGTGGTGAGCAGGGCCTCGGCGATGCCCCGGGCCAGGAGGCCCGGATCCCCGACCACGCCCAGCTGCCCGATCACCCCGAAGCTCTTGATGTTCCCGGTGACGGTACCCAGCAGGCCCAGCAGGGTGGCCAGGTTGCCGACCGTGCCCAGCGTGGACAGGAAGCGCTCGAGGCGTGGGATCTCCAGGTTGGCCGCGTCCAAGACCGCCTCCCGGATGACCTGCTTGGGCTCGTGCCGGTTGTCGATCCCGGCCCGCATGAGGTTGGTGATCGGGCTGGGATTGGCCTCGCAGATGGCCAGGGCCTCCTCGGCGTGCCCCTTCGCGAGCGAGGCCTTCAGCCGGGCCAGCAGCGCATCCTCGTCCACCCGGATGCGGCGGAAGTAGATCAGGCGTTCGATGATGATGACGGCCGCCACCAGCGAGCACAGCAGGATGAAGTACATCACCGGCCCGCCCTTTTGGAACATTTCCAGCATGTCAGCGCTCCTTACAGGTTGATTTGCACCTTGAACGTCCCGCGAATCCCGGGCTCCAGGAAGGGGTCCCAATCCAGGCGTTCTCCGCCCTGGCTCAACGGGGAGAGCAGGTCCTCCAGCTCGGCGGTCAGACGGACCGCCTCGGCGGGCTGGAAGAAGGCGCCCAGGGACAGCTCCGGGGTCCAGGTGTATCCAGGGGTCGTCGGGCCGTAGCCCATCTTGAACAGCAGCGCGGCGTGGGCCCCCCACTTCTGCGAGCCCAACCCGCCCTCCACCCGCAGCTCCTGGCCGGGCTGGAAGGGCGGAACCTCGAGCATTTCCATCCGCCAAAGCACGGACAGGTAGCTGTCCCGGGCCGGGGTCCAGCGCAGCGAGGCCTCCACGGCGGCCCGGGCGGCCTCCACCTGTGCCAGGTCGAACAACCCGTCCGCGTTCAGGGCGGTCTGCGGCCAGGGCGCCGCCCGGGGAAAGCTCAGCTGCACCCCGGCCTGCAGGGCGAAGGACCTCTGCAGGCTGTAGGTGGCGGAGAAATCAGCGAACCAGCCGTGATCGTCCTCGAGCGGATCGGGAAAGGCCGCCCACGGATAGGCTTCAGCCAACTCGCGCAGGTCCAGCTCTTCCACCCGGTAACCTCCGGAGGCGGTGATGCTCAAGGAGCTGCCCGGGGTCAGGATGAGGGCCAGGTCGAAGGGCAGCAGGTGCTCGGGGGAGGAGCGCTGGCTCCAATGCCAGCCGCCGCTGCCCTCCAGCCGCGCGCTCCTGGACACTTCCACCCCGAAGCGGGCCAGCGCCCCGGCACGGTGCGCCTCCTGGCCTTCGTACACCTGGAAGGCATAGCGCCCGTCCACGGCCAGCCAGAAACGGTCGGTGCGCACCTCCAGGGATAGCCGCGGGGAGCCCCGCAGCTCCTCCAGCCCTTGGCCGGACTGCACGGTCAGCAGTTCGGTGGCGAAGGAGCCGTTCAGCGCGGCGGACAGAGTCCAGTGCTCGGAGAACGGCCAGGCCAGCTCGGCGCCCAGGCCGCCCGTGCGCACCAGCCGGGAGATGGCCGCGGGCGCGGGTTGCCCCTGCAGTCCGCGCTCCCCTTCGTGCAGGGATCCTTCCAAATCCAGGCTCGCCTTGCCCAGACGCAGCTTGAGAGCCCCTTCCAGCTCCTCCTGCCGATAGTCGAAGCCGGACCCGGGCGAGCGGCCCGCCATCCCGTCCAGGGTCTCGTGCAGGAAGCGCAGGGAGAAGCGGGGCTCCTCCCCGAGGCTGTGCAGGGCCACCTGGCTG
>MIBK01000170.1:15831-15916 GCA_001829505.1 Spirochaetes bacterium RBG_16_67_19
CCAGCTCCACCGTGGCGGAAAGGGCCCGGGCCGGGGCCGCCGGCTGGCCCTCGGGTTCGGCCGGGGGCACCGGAGGCTCGGCCAG
>MIBK01000170.1:15930-17867 GCA_001829505.1 Spirochaetes bacterium RBG_16_67_19
TCTTCTCCGGCGGGCAGCGGCAGCTCCCGCGCCGGGGGCAGCGTGTCCTCCTCGCCCGGCGCGGCGCCGCTCAGGCTCTCCACGCTGAAATCCTCGATGCGCAGGATGACCTCGGGCAGCACGATGTCCGGCTCCCCGGGCGCGGCCTGGTCCTGGGCCCCGGCCGCCGGAGCGGCCAGCGAGGCGACCAGCAGGACGAGCAATGCGATCATTGGGCGCCTCCCTCCAGCAGCTTGCGGGCCTCGGCGGTCCATTGGGAGCCGGGGAAGAAGCGCTCCAGGCGCGCGCTCAGCTCGCGCACGTCGGCCGCCCGGCCCGCCAGGCTGGCCATCTCCGCCGCCCGGTATATGGCGGCGGCGGTGCCATCCGCATCGGCGGGATTCATGGCCGCCGCCCCCAGGAAGGCCTGGGAGGCGCCCGCCAGCTCCCCCTTGCGGTAGTAGTATTCGCCCAGCAGGTACTGGGCGCGGGCGGCGCTGGCCGGCTCCTGCTTCAGGGTCACCGCGTCCAGCATGGGCAGAGCCAGCTCCAGGCGGCTGGAGCCCTCGTAGATGTACAGCTGGGCCAGCTCGAGCATGGCCTCCCGGCCCTTGGGCGTGCGGGCCCCGCCTTCCCGGCCGATGACGCTGGACAGGGCGGCCTCCCGCTCTCCGGCGCCGCGCTGCAGGTAGCGCAGCTCCTCCAGGCGGTCGGCCGTGGCGTATACTTTGGCTTCCTCCGGGTACTCCTTGTACAGATCGGAAAGCAGGGCGATGGCCTTTCCGTAGTCGCCCCGTTTGGCGTAGGCCTCGGCGGTGCGGCGCAGGGCGTCGGCACGGAAGGGGCTCTCCTTGTAGGTCTCCGCCAGGCGCTCCCAGTGCAGCACCGCGCCGAAGCTTTCCCCCAGCTCCACGGCGGCGATGCCGCCCCAGTACAGCGCGGCGTCCACCAGACGCCCCCGCGGGAAGCGCGTGCGGTACTCGTAGAAGGCGTCCCGGGCCTGCGGCCAGTTCTTGGCCGCGCTGAACAGCTCGGCCCGCTTATAGGTGGCCTCCTCGGCCAGGGGATTCTCCGGGAAGCGGCGGTACAGGAAGCTGTAGGCCGCGGCCGCCTCCTCGGTCTGGCCCTGCTCGGCCGCCAGGCCGGCGAACTCGAACATGGAGTCGGCGGCCAGCGCGGCCTGCGGGCGCGCGGTGTACAGGGTGCGGTAGGCCTCGGCCGCCCCCTTCTTGTCCCCCAGGTTGGCCAGGCTCTTGGCCTGCAGGAAGAGCGCCCGGGTGCCCGTCTCCCCCTCCAGCTTGGCCAGCCTGCCGAAGTAGGCGGAGGCGGCCCGGAAGTCCTCCATGCTGAAGGCGCACCAGCCGGCCAGGTACAGGGCTTCGGGGAACAGGGCGTGGGAGGGAAAGCCTTCGGCCAGGGCAGCGGCCTTTTCCCTGGCCGGCTTGAGCTGGTTCAGGCGGTACTGCGCCCAGGCCTGGTAGTAGAGGCTGTACGGAAAGATGGCGCCCAGCCTGGCCTTCTCCGCCCCCTCCCGGGTGATGGGGCTCAAGGCGGTGAGGGCCGCCGCGTACTGCTTTCGTCCGATCTCGGCCAGGCCGCGCAGATAGGCGGCCAGCAGCCAGGCGTAGGGATCGGAGTCCTTCAGCCCCGGGAACTGCTGCCCCAGGCGGCCGGCCTCGGCCACCAGGGCGGGGTACTCGCGCAGGCTGAAGTACAGACGCAGCAGGTCCAGGCGGGCCTTCACATCTTGTGGAAACTTGGACAGGTACTCGACCAGCAGCGAGGCCGCCTGCCGGGTCTCCCCCCGCCGGCGGTGCAGGGCCACCCGCAGGCGATACAAGTCCGGGGCCAGCGCCGCGGAGACCTGGGAAGGCTGCAGGCCGGCGACCAGCTGTCCGGCTGCGTCCAGCTCCCCCTGGCGGAAGCGCACGTAGGCCAGCCGGTAGGTCGCCTCAGGG
>MIBK01000170.1:17909-18539 GCA_001829505.1 Spirochaetes bacterium RBG_16_67_19
ATCGCCGCGGCGGCGGGCAGATTCTCCTGCCGCAGGCGGACCTCCCCCAGGCGCAGCAGCACCCGGTCGGCCCTGGGCGGCTTGAGGGCCAGGTATTCCTCCAGCAGCGCGGCCGCCGCGGCAGGGTTGCCCTGGCGCAGGCGGATCTCGGCCAGGTACAGGGGGACGGTGTCGGGGAGCGAGCGCCGCTGCGGCTGGCCCCAGGCCCGGCCCAGGAAGTATTCGCCCAGTTCGAGCATCCCCTGCCGCACGCTTTCGATCCCGATCTGGATCCACAGGTCCGCCAGAACAGCGGCGCTGCCGGCGAAGCGCTCTTCGGCCTTCTGCATCAGGCCCTGCAGCGCGCCCAAGTCCCCCGCGGGCTGCACGCTCATGAACAGGCGCCGGTAGGCCGCGGCGGCCACCGCGTCTTCCGCGGAGGTGAGCTCCGTGTAGCCGGCCACGGCCTCCTCCCGGCGGCCCAGGCCATACAGCGCCTCGGCCACGTACAACCGGTAGAAGCCGCGCGAGTCCTCGGGCAGGGCTTCGGGCCGGGTGGCTTCCGCCAGGGCCAGGACCTCGGTGGCCCGCCCCTGCGACAGGTAGGCATAGGCCAGCAAGACCGCGCCGCGCCCTGCCGCCTCGGAGCCC
>MIBK01000170.1:18575-18728 GCA_001829505.1 Spirochaetes bacterium RBG_16_67_19
GCGGCGGCGGGGTTGGCCAGGGCCAGCTCGGCCTGCGCCTTCTGCAGCAGCGCCTGGGGCACCAGCTCCGCGTCCTGCGAGGCGGCCAGGAAGGCTTCGAAGGCGCGGATTGCGCCCCGCGGATCCTTCAGGCGCTGCCGCACCACCCCCAGC
>MIBK01000170.1:18751-24657 GCA_001829505.1 Spirochaetes bacterium RBG_16_67_19
GTGGCCCGGTAGCGGGACTCAATCTGCTCCAGCGCCGCCAGGGATTCCCGGTCCCGCCCCAGGCGCAGCAGGCTCACGGCCCGGAAATACCGGGAATCGGGGGCGGCGTCCGACAACGGGTAGCGGGACAGCAGCTCGTCGTAACCCTCCAGGGCCAGCACGTAGTTCCCCGAGCGGTAGTGCCGCTCCGCCTGGGCCCGCAGTTCCGTTTCCGTGACCGCCAGAAGACGCGGGGTTGCGCCCAGCAGAAGGACCAGGAGGATTGCGTTCTTCATTATAGAAAGGATAATGCGGCCGCAGGCGCTTTTCAACCCGCCCCTCCCCGGGTAGTATGAAATCGTGGACACCCCCCCCGGCCCTCGCTTGCTGATCGGCACTGCCGGTTACTCCTATTCGGACTGGGAGGGCACACTCTACCCTCCGGGCACCCCGCGGGGGGCCTACCTGGGACTGTACGCGGCCCGCTTCCCGGTGGTGGAGCTGAACTTTTCCTATTATGCCCAGCCGGCGGCACGCACGCTGGAGGGCATGCTGCGGGCCACACCCGGGGATTTCCTGTTCTCGATCAAGGCGCACCGCAGCCTGACCCACGAGCCGGGGGAGGACCTGGCCGGGCAGGTGCGCCGGTACCGGGAGGGGATCGCCCCGCTGGTCGAGTCCGGCCGGCTGGCCGCCATCCTCTTCCAGTTTCCCTACAGCTTCCACTACACCCCCGACTCCCGCCGGCACTTGAGCGGTTTGTGCGAAGCCTTCCAGGAATTGCCCAAGGCCGTGGAGTTCCGCGGCTCGGAGTGGCAACGCCCCAGCGTGTACGAAGGTCTGCGGCGCTGGAACGCCGCCTTCGTGAACGTGGACGCCCCGCGCCTGTCCCGCCTGCCGGAGCCCGGCGAGGAGGCCACCGCGGACCTGGGCTACGTGCGCCTGCACGGGCGCAACCGGGCCAACTGGTGGCAGGGGGACAACGCCAGCCGCTACGACTACCTGTACAGCCCCGAGGAGCTGGAGGAATGGCTGCCGCGCATCGCCCGCCTGCTGGCCAAGGTTCGCATCGCCCTGGTCATCTTCAACAACCACCCCGGGGGCAAGGCCGTGCGCAACGCCCTGGAGCTGGCTGCCCGCTTGGGCGCGCCGAGGCCTGATTAATGCAGTAGCCGCGCCCGCAGTAGCAGTAGCTTCGCTGCTGCAGTAGCAGTAGCCGCGCCCGCAGTAGCAGTAGCTTCGCTGCTGCAGTAGCAGTAGCCGCGCCCGCAGTAGCAGTAGCCGCGCTGAGGGGCGGCGAATAGCCGTGCTGAAGTATCAGTAAGAATACTTGTTGCGGATGGCGGTGAGCAGCTCGGCCATGTTGATGAACAGGCCCACCAGCTCCGGGTCGAACTTCTTGCCGGCCTGGTAGCGGATGTAGCGCAGGGCGTGCTCCTGCTTCCACTCCGGCTTGTAGGTGCGCTCCGAGATCAGGGCGTCGTAGACGTCGGCCAGGGCCACAATGCGCGCCGGCAGGGGGATCTCGGTGGCCTGCCGTCCCGGTCCCAGGTAGATCTTTTCGGCGTAGATGTCGTCGATCTTGCCGGGGTAGCCGCTGCCATCCCAGTTCTCGTGGTGGTTCAGGGCCACCTCGGCGGCCATCTTGTCCCAGGGGGAGCTCGAGCGCTTGAAAAGGCGGGCCCCCAGGATGGTGTGGTGGCGCAGCTGCAGCTTCTCGTCGTAGGACAGCTCGCTGGCTTTCCTCAAGATGGCGTCGCTCACCGCGACCTTGCCCACGTCGTGCAGGATGGCGGCCGTGCGCAGGATGTCCCGCGTGTTGCGCACCTCGCGTAAAGGCACCGCGTGGCGGGCGGCCCAGCTCTCGTACAGCTCCGCGGAGTAGGCCCCCACCCGCTTGGCGTGCTGGGTGGTCTCGTAAGGGTCGCGCAGCTCGGCCAGCTCCACCATGCGCAGCACCATCTCCCGGGAAAGGCGGGCCTTTTCGATGGCGTCCGCGGCGTTCAGCGCGAACTGAGAGATGAAGATCCGGTCCTGCATGGAGAAGGGCACCGGGGCCGCCTTCTCGCCCTTGGCGTTGATCAGCTGCAGCACCCCGACCACCTCCCCCTCGCGCGTGGCCAGGGGCACCACCAGCTGGGATACGGTGTGGTAGGAGCTCTTGAGGTCGAACTCGGGGTTGAAGGCGTAGGACAGGCCGCTCTTGATGTGGTGCACGTCGTCGATCAGCAGCGACTCCCCGGTCAAAGCCACGTAACCGGCGATGGAGCGGTTGTCGATCGGCAGCGCCGAGCCGGAATGCAGGTACTTGTCCTTGGTCTCCCCTTTGAACAGGGTGTCGTTCTGCACGTAGCTGAAGTACAGCGAGCCCTTGGACACCAGGTAGATGGTCCCCGCGTCGGCCCGACCGAAGCGGCGGGCCTCCAGCAGGACGCGCTCCAGCAGGGAATCCAGGTCCTTGATGTGGAAAACGCTCTCGATGGTGCTGAACAGCGAAATAGGGTCGCGGCGCTGCTGGCCTTCGGCTTCCACCGCTCCCCCCACCGGCTCCTCCAGGCTGACCGACTGCTCGCGGACCTTCTCCCCTACGCTCATACCAGTTGAGTATATCTCCCGCCCGCCCACGCTGGCAACTTCAATCCCCGGCATGCCAGCTTGAATTCTATCGCAACGCCCGGGGAATGCAAGCGGTAATTCCCGTGGATCAAGCCGAGATCAGCACGGCCAGGGCCCGGCCGCTCAGGGAGTAGGTCGGCGTCTGCACGGGAGGCTCCTGCCCGGGCTCGGCAGCGTCCTGCGGGGAAGGCAGGCCGGTGTCCACCGCCCTGCGCCAGCCCCCCGGGGCCGGGGGCAGCCGAAAGTCCAGGGGCTGGGGGCCGGCGTTGAACAGCAGCAGGAAGTCCTGGTCGTCCAGATCGGCGCCGGATTCCGCACGGCTGCCTTCCAGGCGGCAGCCCAAGGCCTGGCCGGCCTTCTTCCAGTCCAGCTCCCCGCCGTCCGGGCCGAGCCAACGGATGTCGGGCAGCCGGTCGTGGTCGGCGTCTTCCCCGCTGTAGAACTCCGCGCGCTGGAAGACCGGGTGGCGCAGACGCAGGGCAATCAGCGCGCGGGTGAAACGGTGGATGTCGGCGTGCCGCTCCAACAGGGTCCAGTCGTACCAGCTCACCTCGTTGTTCTGGCACCAGGCGTTGTTGTTGCCCAGTTGGCTGCGGCGCAGCTCGTCTCCCCCCAGCAGCATCGGCGTGCCCAGGGACAGCAGCAGCGTGGCCAGGAAGTTCTTCACCTGGCGGTTGCGGAGGACCTCCACCTGCGGGTCAGCCCTGGGTCCCTCCACCCCGTGGTTGCAGGCCAGGTTGTGGTCGAAGCCGTCCCGGTTGTCCTCCCCGTTGGCCTGGTTGTGCTTCCGGCTGTAGCTCACCAGGTCGTTGAGGGTGAAGCCGTCGTGGGAGGTGACGAAGTTGATGGAGTGGAAGGGCTTGCGGCCGTCGCGCAGGTACAGGTCGGAGGAGCCGGTCAGGCGGGTGGCCAGGCGGGGCACGCTCCCCGCGTCCCCCCGCCAGAAGCTGCGCACATCATCGCGGAAGCGGTCGTTCCACTCCGCCCAGCGGCCGCCGGGGAAGGAGCCGACCTGATAGGCTCCCGCCGCGTCCCAGGCCTCGGCGATGATCTTGGTGTCGCGCAGCACCGGGTCCTCGGCGATGCCCTCCAGCACCGGGGGATTCTCCAGCAGGCGCCCCCGCTCGTCGCGGCCCAGCACCGAGCCCAGGTCGAAGCGGAAGCCGTCCACGTGCATCTCCACGACCCAGTACTGCAGGCAGTCGCGGATCAGGGTGCGCACGATGGGGTGGTTGCAGTTCAGGGTGTTGCCGCAGCCGCTGTAGTTCTTATAGCGGCGCTTGTCCTGCTCCAGCAGGTAGTAGATGGAGTTGTCCCAGCCGCGGAAGCAGAGGGTCGGACCCAGCTCGTCGCCCTCGGAGGTGTGGTTGAACACGATGTCCAGAATCACCTCGATGCCGGCCCGGTGCAGCTCCCGGACCATCCCCTTGAACTCCGTCACCTGCTCGCCCAGCGAGCCGGAGGCGGAGTAGCGCCCCTTGGGGGCGAAAAAACTCAAGGTGCTGTAGCCCCAGTAGTTCTGGAGGCGTTCCCCGGTGAGCGGGTTGGAGCGGGGGTTCTCCAGCTCGTCGAACTCCTGCACGGGAAGCAGCTCCAGGGCGGTCACCCCCAGGTCGCGCAGGTAGGGAGTCATCTCCGCCACCCCGCGGAAAGTGCCCGGATGCCGCACCCCCATCCTCCCGGAGCTGGGATGCAGGGTGAGGCCGCGCACGTGCGTCTCGTAGATCACGCTGTGGCGCAGGGGCCGGGCCAGGGGACGGTCTCCCTGCCAGTCGAAGGCGTCGTCCACCACAATGCACTTGGGCATGCCGGCGGCGTCGGAGGCCGTGGCGAAGGACAGGTCCGCCTCCGGCGAGGAGGGGTCGTAGCCGCGGGCGTCGGCCAGGTTCCAGGTGAAGCTGCCCGTGAGGGCCTTGGCGTAGGGGTCCAGCAGGAGGCGGTTGGGATTGAAACGGTGCCCCTGCAGCGGCTCGTACGGCCCGAAGGCCCGGAACAGGTAGCATTGCCCTGCGGAGAGGCCCGGCACATGGATGTGCCAGATGTCCCCCGTGCGGTGCAGGCGGGGGTCCAGCACCAGCTCCACCGAGGGGGCCGCATCCTGCGGGTCGCGGAACAGCAGCAGGTGCACGGAGGTGGCGTGCCGGCTGAACACGGCGAACTGCACGCCGTGGGGGCTCAGCGTGGCGCCCAGCGGCCGCGGCTTGCCGGGGCCTAGCCCGCAGGCCGCGGCGGCGGTGGGGCTCACCGCACCGCGCCCGCTATGTCAGCCGGCACGGCCGGGGTGGGTCCCGCCTGCGTGGCCACCCAGGCGCCGTAGCGGTTGGCCGCCTCCGCCGTGCGGGCCAGCGGGGATCCGCGCAGCCAGTGACGGCAAAGCACCGCGGTGAAAGCGTCCCCCGCCCCGACTGTATCGGCCACCCGGACCTCCACCCCGGGGCTGCGCAGGATTTCCCCGGCGGTGCACAGCAGGCTGCCCTCCGCGCCCAGGGTCAGGCAGACCAGCGCCAGGTCGAAGGCCTCGCGCAGGGCCCGGCAGCCTTTTTCCAGCCCGCCCGGGCCAGTGGCGGCCAGCCCCAGGGCCTGCAGCACCACGGGCAGCTCCGTTTCGTTGAGCTTCACGATCGAAGAGCAGCCCAGGGAGTCCCGCAGGATCTCCGGCGACCACCAGGACTGCCGCAGGTTCACGTCGAACACCCTCAGGCAGCCGGGCCGGGTGGCCGACAGAAAGGCGCGGATGGTGGCCCGGGAGACCGTGCTCCTCTGGGCCAGGGAGCCGAAGCAGACCGCGTCCACCCTGGCGGCCAGGGCTGCCAGGGGAGGGTCCCAGGCCAGGCGATCCCAGGCCACATCGGGGGTGATGGTGAAGGTGGGCACCCCTCGGGAGTCCAGGGCCACGTGCACCGTTCCGGTGGGCGCCTGCGGATCCACCTGCACGTAGCTGCCCGGCAGCCCCAGGGCGGCCAGTCTCACCCGCAGTTCCTCCCCCAGAGGATCGGCGCCGATGCGGGTCACGGGCAGGCCCTCGTCCCCCAGCGCGCGGGCGTGGTAGGCGAAGTTGGCTGGCGCTCCGCCCGGCTTTTTGGCATCCGGCAGCAGGTCCCAGAGCAACTCGCCCAGCCCCACGATCAGGAAAGGGCCGCCGCGCGGCATTGCGCCTCCGCCCACGTGCCTGCCTACGGCCGATCGGCCAGGTACTTGTAGTAGGCGTAGCGCTCCTTGGCGTCCTGGCGGGCCTGCTCCAGAAGGGTGGCGGCCCGCTCCGGATTGGCGTTCTTCAGGGCGCGGAAGCGGATCTCCTGGTACATGTACTC
>MIBK01000171.1:0-1723 GCA_001829505.1 Spirochaetes bacterium RBG_16_67_19
AGCCGGCCTTCAAGGGCGAGGTGATCATGCCCAACCCGGCCAGCTCCGGGACCGGCTACCTGCAGGTGACCTCCCTGCTGTTCCTGAACGGGGTCAAGCAGGGCAAGGAGGGCGGCTGGGATATATTGAAGAAGCTGCACGAGAACATCGTGGAGTACACCAACTCCGGCTCGGCCCCGGCCAAGCTGGCCTCCAGCGGGGAGGTGGCAGTGGGCATTTCCTTCAGCTACCGGGTGGCCAAGCAGATGGCCGACGGCTTCCCGGTGACCATGGTCTTCCCCTCGGAGGGCAGCGGCTACGAGCTGGAGGCCAATGCCCTGGTCAAGGGCGCCAAGCATCCCGAAGCGGCCAAGCAGTTTCTGGACTGGGCGCTCAGCGAGAACGCCATGAAGGCCTACTACAAGTACAAGGGCGTGGTGACCCGCACCGGCGTAGTGGGCGAGAGCACGCTGCCGCTTCCCAAGTTTGAGGAAATGAAGTTGGCGCCCATGGATTTCCCCTGGTCGGCCAAGAACAAGCCCGCCTTGATCGAGAAGTGGAACTCCCTGTTCCAGGACAAGGCCCAGAAGAAGTAAGCGACCGTCAGCCTCATCACTGAGCGGGGTGCCCCTGTGGGCACCCCGCTCGACAGAACCCCCGGAGTGGATATGCCCAAGAACCTGCAGCTGGAGAACGTCTCCAAGGAATTCAACCGCCTCGCCGCGGTGAAGAACGTGAACCTGGAAATCGGGGAGGGGGAGTTCGTGACCCTCCTGGGGCCCTCCGGGTGCGGCAAGACCACCACGCTGCGCATGATCGCCGGGTTTGAAACCCCCACCTCCGGCCAGATCCGCTACGACGGCCGGGTGATCAACGACCTCATCCCCCAGAGGCGCAACTTCGGGATCGTGTTCCAATCCTACGCCCTGTTTCCCCACATGAAGGTCAAGGAGAACGTGGCCTTCGGTTTGAAGATGCACAGGTACCCGAAGGACAGGACCCGGCAGAGGGTGGACGAGCTGCTGAACCTGGTAGGCCTGGCGGAGCACAGGGAGAAGTACCCCCCCGAGCTGTCCGGCGGGATGCAGCAGCGGGTGGCCCTGGCCCGGGCCCTGGCCCCCAGCCCCGAGGTCATCCTGCTGGACGAGCCGCTCAGCGCCCTGGACGCCAAGATCCGGGTCAAGCTGCGGGCGGAGATCAAGCAGCTGCAGACCGACCTGGGCATCACCACGATCTACGTCACCCACGACCAGGAGGAGGCCTTGTCCATCTCCGACCGGGTGGTGGTCATGAACCGGGGGGAGATCGAGCAGATCGACCGGCCCCTGGACATCTACAAGAACCCCAGGTCCAGGTACGTGGCCGATTTCGTGGGCACGAGCAACTTCTTCGAAGGCGAGCTGAAAGGCAACCTCCTGAGCGGGAAGGACTTCCAGCTGGAAGTCGCCCCGTCGGCCGTAAAGATGGCAGGGCCCGTCACCGCGGCCATCCGGCCGGAGAAGATCGAGATCCTCACCGATCGGGAAGCTCCGCCGGCCGCCGGGCGCAACCTAATGAACGGGACCCTGGTCGTGGTCACCTTCCTGGGGCTCATGGTCCGCCTGGTCGTGCACTCGGGGGCCCGGGATCTGATCGTGGATTACCTGGAAAAGCGCTACGAGGAGTCGGGCCTGCACCGCGGCGACAGCCTGCGCCTGTACCTGCCTCCCGATGCCTTCCGGGTCTATCCCCGCTAGAGGGTGAG
>MIBK01000171.1:1734-1851 GCA_001829505.1 Spirochaetes bacterium RBG_16_67_19
CCACGCAAATGCAGAAAATCGAGCTGGCCGAGCGGAGAATCGTCGACGACAAGACGGTGGTCTACCTGGTCGGGGGGCTGATCGGGCTGTTCCTGATCGCCTTCATGGTCGTCCCCG
>MIBK01000171.1:1891-5047 GCA_001829505.1 Spirochaetes bacterium RBG_16_67_19
ACCGGGCGGAGAGCCACGAGTTCCTGGGCGGCTTCACCTTCGACAACTACCTCAACTACTTCGGCAAGCCGGCCATCGTCCAATCCCTGTTCAACAGCCTGTGGGTTTCCCTGTGGTCCACGATCTTCACCACGGTGCTGGCCTTCTTCTTCGCCTACGGCCTGACCCGGACCACCATCCGCTGGAAGAAGAGCCTGTACTACGTGGCCATGCTGCCCCTGGTGGCCCCGTCGCTGCTGCAGGCCATGGCCCTCATCTCGCTGTTCGGCGCCAACGGACTGATCACTGCCGGCCTGCTGAAGGTGGAGTGGAACATCTACGGGGCCACCGGCATCATCATCTCCGAGATCCTCTACTGCTTCCCGCACGCCATGGTCATTCTCTACACCACCCTCTCGGCCGTGGACACCCGCCTGGACGAGGCCGCCGCCAGCCTGGGAGCCTCCGGGGTGACCACCTTCTTCAAGATCACCGTGCCCACCGCCCGCTACGGCATCTTCTCGGCCGCCGCCCTGGTGTTCAACCTGACCATCACCGACTTCGGCAACCCGATCATCATCGGCCGCGGCTACCGGGTGCTGGCCACCGAGATCTACCTGCAGGTGATCGGCATGCAGCGCTTCGACCTGGGCACGACCATCTCGGTGGTGCTGCTGGTGCCCTCGGTGATCGCCTTCCTGCTGAACTACTATTTCACCCAGAAAAGCAATGCCCTGATCAGCGGCCAGGCGGTCAGCGCGCTGCCCAAGTCCCGCCCCCTGAAGAGGGCCGGCTTCAGCACCTTCTGCTGGCTCATGGCTCTGGTGATGATCGCCGTGACCGGCGTCGTGCTGGTCAAGGCCTTCGTCTCGGTGTGGATGTACAACTGGGCCCCAACCCTGCGGCATTTCCAGTTCCGCATCCCCGGCGGGGTGGGCGTGCTGTGGACCAGCTTGTGGCTCTCGATCGTGGTGGGCGTGCTGGGGGCTTTCCTGACGCTGCTCACCGGCTACGTGGTGGAAAAGAAGAAACCCTTCTTCGCCCAGCCGCTGTACCTGCTTTCCGTCATCCCCGCGGCGATCCCCGGCATGGTGATGGGCCTGGGCTACATCCTGATCTACAACACCCGCTTCCTGCGCCTGGACCATCTGCTGTACGGCAAGGCCGCCCTGATCATCATCAACACGGTGGTCTGCAACTTCACCCTGGGCACCCTGTCCAGCATCTCCAACCTGAAGAACATCGACAACTCCATGGACGAGGCGGCCACCAGCCTGGGGGCGGACATCGTGCAGGGCTTTGCGCGGGTCATCCTGCCTCTGAGCCGGGTTTCGTTCATGAGCAACCTCATCTACTACTTCATGCGCAGCATGGTGACCATCAGCGCGGTGGTCTTCCTGATCTCCCCGGACGTGCACCTGGCCGCGGTTTCGGTGGTGAATCTGGAGAAGGACGGCAAGGAAGGCTCCTCCTCGGCGATGGCCGCCCTCATCATCCTGTGCGTCGGGGTGGTGCTGGGCCTGTTCGCGCTGTTCTTCCGGCGGAAGAAACCCGCCCGGAAAGTGCAGCAGGAAGGGCTTTAGGCCGGAAGGGCTTGCCGAGGCCGCGGCGCTGGCTTGTCCAAGCTTGACAAGCTAAGTCATATTTAAGATCTTTCCGCTCATGACCCACGCAATCCGAAACGGTATCTATCTGTCCCTGCTGGTATTAGCGGCGGCCCGCACGCCGGCGCAGATGCACGGCCACGGGATGTCCGCGGGCCCGGTGGAGGAGCAGTTCGACAGCTCCACAACCGGACTGCCCGCGGCGGTCGCGCAGCGGGAGCATGTGCTGCGGGACGGGGCGGTGTTCGAGCTGACCGCCGCGCCGGTAAGCCGGCGCCTGGCGGGCCGCACCGTACGGATGCTGGCCTACAACGGCACCCTGCCGGGGCCGCTCCTGCGCGTGCGGCAGGGCAGCACGCTCACCGTGCGCTTCCGCAACCAGCTGGAGCTGGACTCCTCGGTGCATTGGCACGGGGTGCGCGTGGACAACGCCTCCGACGGAGTGCCCGGCCTGACCCAGGATCCGGTCCGCCCCGGGGAGCTCTTCACCTACCGCCTGCGTTTCCCCGATGCCGGGCTGTTCTGGTACCACCCGCACCACCGGGAGGACATGACCCAGGAGCTGGGACTGTACGGAGGGATCCTGGTGGAACCGGCCGCCGGGCCGGGTACTCCCGGGGGCTGGCCGGAGGTGGACCGCGAAGTGGTGCTGTTCGTGGACGACATCCTGCTGCGCGGTGGGGAGGTGGAGCCCTTCTACCGTGACACGGTCACCCACGCCCTCAGCGGGCGGTTCGGCACCACCTTCCTGGTCAACGGCCAGAGCGATTGGAGCCTGGAGGCCCGGCAGGGGGAGCGGGTGCGCTTCTTCCTGGCCAACGCAGCCAACACCCGGACCTTCTCCCTGTCCCTGGAGGAGCATTCCCTGAAGTGGATCGGCTCGGACGCCGGGCGCGCCGCCCGGGAGCTGCTCACCTCCTCGGTGGTCCTGGCGCCCTCGGAGCGGGCCATCGCGGACGTGCTGTTCCAGAGCCCCGGCACTTTCCGGCTGCGGCACTCCAGCCCGCTGCGCACCGTCAGCCTGGGCACCGTCCGGGTCCGCGCCTCCGCGGCCCCGGAGCGGGCCGATTTCTTCCGACCCGGCGGCGACCCGCTCTTCGCCCGTGAAGCCGCGGGCCTGCTGGCGCGCGCCCCGTCCCAGCCGGATTACGTGCTGTCCCTGCGGGTCGAAGGGGACCTGATGGGCATGATGGGCGGGATGATGGGCATGGCCGAGCCGTCCACCACCATCGAGTGGGAGGAGGACGGGCACATGGCGATGATGAACCAGATGTCCACCAACCGGACGCTGCGCTGGGTGATCCGCGACCGGGCCAGCGGCAGGGAAGGAATGGACATCCCGCTGCGGGCCCAGGTGGGCCAGGTGCGCCTCGTACGGCTGGTGAACGAAGGCAACTCGGGCCACCCGATGCAGCACCCGATCCATCTGCACGGCCAGCGCATCCTGGTGGTGGCGCGCGACGGCCAGGCGGAGACCAACCCGGCCTGGAAGGACACGGTGCAGATCCCGGCCGGCTCCTCCTACGACCTGCTGGTGGTTTTCGAGAGCTCCGGGCGCTGGCTGCTGCACTGC
>MIBK01000171.1:5164-8986 GCA_001829505.1 Spirochaetes bacterium RBG_16_67_19
ACCTGCGGCCCAGGCCGGACGGCACGAGGCTTCTGGGCACGCCCAACACGACCGGCACGAAGGGCACCGGGTCGAGGACTTCCGCCGGCGCTTCTGGATTTCCCTGGCCCTGACCCTGCCGATCCTGGCCCTGACCCCCCTGATCCAAGGGCTCCTGGGGCTGGGGGATAGCCTGCGTTTTCCCGGCGACGGCTACCTGCTGTTCGCCCTCTCCACCCTGATCTTCCTTTACGGCGGCTTCCCGTTCCTGCAGGGCCTCATCCGCGAGCTGTCCGCCGGCCTACCCGGCATGATGACCCTGATCGCCCTGGCCATCAGCACCGCTTACCTGTACTCCGCCGCGGTGAGCTTCGGCCTGCCGGGCATGGTGTTCTACTGGGAGCTGGCCACCCTGCTGGACATCATGCTCCTGGGACACTGGATCGAAATGCGCTCCGTGCTGGGGGCTTCGCGGGCCCTGGAGGAGCTGGCCCGGCTGATGCCCTCGGAGGCCCATCGCCTGCGGGCGGACGGCTCCACCGAGGAGGTAGGCCTGGAGCAGCTGCGGGTCGGGGACCGGGTGCTGGTCCGGCCGGGGGAGAAGGTGCCCGCGGATGGGGAGGTGCGGGAAGGCCGCAGCTCGCTCAACCAGGCCATGCTCACCGGTGAGTCCCACCCCGTGGACGTGCAGGCGGGGCCGTCGTGGTCGGGGGGGCGGTCAACGGCGAGGGCTCCCTGGTGATGGAGATCCGCAAGACCGGCCGGGATTCCTACCTCTCCCAGGTGATCCAGCTGGTGCGGGAAGCCCAGGCGAGCAAGTCCCGGACCCAGGACCTGGCCGGGCGGGCCGCCTTGTGGCTTACCGTTGTGGCTCTGGCCGGGGGAGGGCTCACCCTGTTCGCCTGGCTCGCGCTGGCCGGGCGGGAGTTCTCCTTCGCCCTGGAGCGCGCGGTGACGGTCATGGTCATCGCCTGCCCGCACGCCCTGGGGTTGGCCATCCCCCTGGTGGTGGCGGTCTCCACCGCCCAGTCGGCCCGCCGCGGCCTGCTGATCCGCAATCGGACGGCCTTCGAAAAGGCCCGCCACATCGGGGCGGTCATCTTCGACAAGACCGGCACGCTGACCGAAGGCCGTTTCGCCGTCACGGACACCCTGCTCCTGGACGGGACCGTCGACCGGGCCGAGCTCCTGCGCTACGCTGCCTCGGTGGAGGCCCACTCCGAGCACCCGCTGGCCAGGGGGGTCGCCGGCGCGGCGGACCGTACCTTCGCGGTGGAGGGCTTCCGGGCCATCCCCGGCAGGGGCGCCGAGGGCCGCGTGAACGGGCGCAGCGTGCAGGTGATCAGTCCCGGGTACCTGAAAGAACAGGGCCTGGAGGCGCGGGACCAGCGGCTGGACGCCCTGGCCGCCGAGGGCAAGACCGTGGTATTCGTGCTGCTGGACGGGCGGCCGGCGGGGGCCCTGGCGCTGGCGGATGTCGTCCGCCCGGAGTCGCGGGAGGCGGTGGCCCGGCTGAAAAAGATGGGCATCCGCTGCCTGATGCTGACCGGGGACAACCGCCAGGTGGCCGCCTGGGTGGGCAAGCAGATCGGCCTGGACGAGGTCTTCGCCGAGGTCCTGCCCCAGGACAAGGCGGCCAAGGTGCGGGAGGTGCAGGCGCGCGGCCTGACGGTGGCCATGACCGGCGACGGGGTGAACGACGCGCCGGCCCTGACCCAGGCGGACGTGGGCATCGCCGTGGGGGCCGGCACGGACGTGGCCATCCAGAGCGCGGACATCGTGCTGGTGCGCAGCAACCCGCTGGACGTGGCCTCCATCCTGGGCCTGGCCCGGGCCTCCTACCGCAAGATGCTGCAGAACCTGTTCTGGGCCACCGGCTACAACGTCGTGGCCATTCCCCTGGCGGCCGGGGTGCTCTACGGGCTGGGCATCCTGCTGAGCCCCGCGCTGGGGGCCGTTTTCATGTCCTTGAGCACGATCATCGTGGCCATCAACGCCCGCTTCCTGCGGGTCAGGGGATAAGGCCGAGGATTACCGGCAACTCTACCCTTTCCTTGACAGCCGTAAGCTCGCATTGTCTACTGGAAAATCGCCTGCGGATTTCCGGCAAAGGGGGGAATCGCCATGGTTTCCAGGATGTCGAGATTCGGGCTTCTGTTGCTGTGCGCCTGCGGTGTTGCTGCCCTGGTTTCCTGCCCTTCCTCACCGCCTCCAGATCCGGACCCCGACCCGCAATGGACCTTCGCCTCCGATGTCGAGGGCTGGTCCTTCCCGTTTGACCCCGATGTGAGGTGCGTGAACCCGACCTCCATACTGAGCTGGCTTGGGACGCAGGGATCACCGGGGGCGGGTTGCCTGAAAATCGAGGCCAGCTTCGATACGGACGGCGAGTACGTCTCCGTGGTGGCGCCGATCGTGGAGGATCCCCTCACCGCTGGAACGGACCTCTCGACCAAGGAGTTCACGGTCAAGGTGCAAAGCGTCGACATCCCAGTCCTGGCGGTCATCTTCGCGGCCAGCTATGACACCGCCTGGCGCTCCAAGGACAATGGCGGAACCAACGTGGCCGCCGCGACCTGGACTTCGACCGAGTTCACCTTCGCCGAGACGGATCCGCCTTTCGAGCCCGACGACGTGCGCTTTCTCGGGGTCCTCCTCCAGCCGCCGATGGGCATGGCGAATGGGACCTATATCTTCTACATCGACACGGCCGTGATCTCCGACGCGCCGTAGGGCTTCAATCCCCCAGCGCGAGCGGCACCAGCAGCGCCTCCCGCTCGCCGACGAACAGCTCGTATCCTCCCGGCAGCTCCTCCGCGAACAGGCGGTGCGCCCCCAGGCTCAGCGCGGGGATGTGCAGTCCGAGTATTCGTGCTGCTGGACGGGCGGCCGGCGGAGGCCCTGGTGAGGTCAGACTCTCGGGATTTGCGGCAGGTTCTGGAAGTGCGCATCCCGCGTGCACAGCAGAGCGCCGTGCTGCGCGGCCAGCGCCGCGATCCACAGATCGTGGGCGGGTATCGGCGTTCCCTGGCGCCGCAGCTGTCCGTACAGGCGGGCGAAGTGGAAGGTGGTTTCCTCGTCGGCAAACAACGGCGCGACGCGGGCGCGGTTGAGAAACAGGCCGAGCACCCGCTCATTTTCCCGGCCGTGCTTCCCCGCCGCGAATCCGGCCCTCAGCTCGGCGAGCACGATAAAAGGCAAATAGATTCGTTCAATTCCCACAGACCCGGGTCTACGCGGTCCATCTCCGCGACCACCTTTTCGAACTCGGGGTCCTGGATCCAGGATCCCGCCAGATCATCCAGATCATGGTATTCGACCGGCTCGTCGGCCAGCCCCAGACCCCTTTCCAGAGCTTCCAGAGCGGCCAGGTTCATGCTCTTGGCCTCCTGGCGGGCGACTTCGCGCAATCTTCGGCTGATCTTGTCCGGAATCCGGCGGAGCGTCACTTGCTTTCAAACAATGCAGGCGTTCTCAACCACCGCCTAGGGGCAGCAGAAGGAGCTCCCGTTCGCTGACATACAGCGCGAAGCCTCCCGGCAGCTCCACCGCGAACAGCCGGTGCACCCCCAGGCTCAGCGCGGGGATGTGAAGAGCCTCTCCCGCGGCGATGCACTGCGCCGGCCGGAAGGGGGATTCCAGCAGCCAGGTCCCGGGGGCAACCTCCAGCGACACGTCTCGCGCGGGCAGGAGCTGAATGTCGGTCACCCGGAACTCCTCGCTGGCCAGTTGAGCAGCCAGGGCCTGAAGGTCCAGTCGGAAGGGATCCCCGGTCGAGCGGGCCATCATCTCCTCCACCAGGCGCCGGGCGTTCACCCGGCCCACCTCGAAACCCTGGCGGAT
>MIBK01000172.1:0-84 GCA_001829505.1 Spirochaetes bacterium RBG_16_67_19
GCCTGGGCACCGAGGAGATCACGGACTGCGATTTCATCACCGGCCTGCGGGAGCTGCTCACGATCCTGGACGGGAGGGCCCCCT
>MIBK01000172.1:191-315 GCA_001829505.1 Spirochaetes bacterium RBG_16_67_19
GAGCCGGGCCCTGCCTTCGCGGAAGGCCTCCGGCGGCATTGCCGAGTACTCCCGCGCGATGCCCCGCTCGTAGCGCAGGTACCTGCACCAGCCCGCGCCCAGCACCGCCAGGTCGATGTCCAGC
>MIBK01000172.1:405-678 GCA_001829505.1 Spirochaetes bacterium RBG_16_67_19
GGGGCCAGACCCAGGGCGGAAGCCCAGCGCAGCGCCAGCTCCGAGCTGGCCTGCTCGTTGTCGCTGCGGCCCGGCCGGTACACGGCGTCGTGGAACCAGAGGGCCAGCTCCAGAGCCTGCGCCTCGGCCGGCCCCGGGCCGGCCCGCCGCAGCTCGCGCAGGCAGGAGGCCACGTGGGCCCAGGTGTGGTAGTGCCGGCCCGGCTCGCGGTAGCGGCGGTCCAGGTCGGCAAAGGCCTGTTCCTCCCGCCCCGCCGCGCCGGCCCGGCGGCAG
>MIBK01000172.1:786-6795 GCA_001829505.1 Spirochaetes bacterium RBG_16_67_19
ATCCTGCGGCGCCTGGGGAGGCTGCTGGCCACCGTCTGGCTGATCTCCACGATCATCTTCTTCGTCATCCGGGTGGTGCCCGGGGATCCGGCCCTGGTGATCGCCGGGGTGGACGCCACCGCCGAGGACATCGCCGCCATCCGGGCCAGGATCGGCACGGACCGCCCGCTGCCCGCGCAGTACCTCGACTGGCTCTGGCGGGTGGTCCGCTTCGACTTCGGCACCTCCCTGACCAGCGGGCAGCCGGTCACCGCCCTGATCTTCGAGCGTTTCGGCCTGACCCTGTCCCTGGCTCTCCTGGGCATGCTGATCTCCCTGGTGGTGGCGCTGCCCATCGGCGTGGTCTCGGCGGTGCGCCGCTGGTCCTTCTGGGACTACCTGGGCATGGGCTTCTCGCAAGCCGGCATGGCCGTGCCCAGCTTCTGGCTGGGCATCCTGCTGCTGCTGGCCCTGGCCGTGAAGATCCCCCTGTTTCCCCTGTTCGGCTCCGGCAGCCTGCGGCACCTGGTGCTGCCGGCCGTGGCCCTGGGCATCGCCCGCGCGGCGGTGCTCCTACGGTTGACCCGGGCCTCCATGGTGGAGGAGCTGTCCAAGGAATACGTGATCACCGCCCGGGCCAAGGGCCTGACCGAGCGCATGGTGAAGTACAAGCACGCCCTGCGCAACGGCCTCCTGCCCGTGGTGACCATCGCCGGCATCCAGCTGGGCTACATGCTGGGGGGGGCCATCATCATCGAGCAGGTGTTCTCCCTCCCCGGCCTGGGACGCCTGTTCCTGTTCGGGGTGTACCAGCGCGATTTCCCCCTGATCCAGGGCGGGGTGGTGTTCGTGGCCTTCGCCTTCTCCCTGATCAACTTCCTGGTGGACATCCTGTACAGCGTGCTCAATCCCAGGATCCGGGTGGGCTGATGGCGGACGCCCTGCTTTCCATCCGCGACCTCGCGGTCAGCTTCCAGGGGCGGGAGGCCGGCGGCTCCCGCCCGCTGCGCGGCGTGGACCTGGAGGTGGGCCCCGGGGAAGTGCACGCGCTGGTCGGCGAATCCGGATCGGGCAAGACCCTGACCGCCACCTGCGTGCTGGGGCTCCTGCCCGTGCCCCCCGCCCGCATCGAGGCGGGCAGCATCCGCTTCCAGGGCCGGGAGTTGCTGGGCCTGGCCGAGAGGGAGCGGCGCAAGCTCCGCGGGCGGCGCATCGGCATGGTCTTCCAGGAACCGAGCAAGTACCTCAACCCCTCGATGCGGGTCGGCGAGCAGATCGTCGAGGCCCTGATCCTGCACCTGGGCTTGAGCCGGCGCGGCGCCCGGGCCCGGGCCGCGGAACTGCTGGAGCTGGTGGGCCTTCCCGGCGGCCGCCAGATCCTGCGCCGCTACCCGCACGAGCTGTCCGGCGGGATGCGCCAGCGGGTCATGATCGCCATGGCCGTGAGCTGCGAGCCGGCCCTGCTGATCGCCGACGAGCCCACCACCGCGCTGGACGTGACGCTGCAGCGCCAGATCCTGCGCCTCCTGCTGGAGCTGCGGGACCGCCTGGGCATGGCGGTGCTGTTCGTCTCGCACGACCTGGCGGTCGTGCACGGCATCTCGGAGCGCGTCTCGGTGATCTACTGCGGGAAGATCGTGGAAAGCGGCAGCCGGGAGAGGGTCTTCGGCCGGCCGCTGCACCCCTACACCCAGGCGCTGCTGGCCTCGGTACCGGAGGCCTCCCGGCGCGGCACGCGCCTGGCGGCCATTCCCGGCACGGTGCCCGACGCGGCCCACGTGCCCGCCGGCTGCGCCTTCCACCCCCGCTGCCCCCTGGCCGTGGAGAAGTGCCGGCTGGAGGTCCCCGCCCTCCTGGACTACGCGGCCGGGCCGCCCGGGCGGGCGCCGGCGGGCGGCGAAGCCGGCGCCAGCTCCCACCTGGCCGCCTGCCACCTGGCGGGACGATCATGAGCACGCCCATCCTCGAAGTCCGCCGGCTGGAGAAACGCTACGCCGCCTCCGGAATCCTGAGCCGCTCCCGGGCGGGGCTGAAGGCGGTGGACGGGGTGAGCTTCGCGGTGGAGGCCGGCTCCACCTTCGGCCTGGTGGGCGAGTCGGGCTGCGGCAAGACCACCCTGGCCCGGGCGCTGCTGTACCTGGATCCGCCCACGGTGGGTGAGGTGTTGTTCGAGGGCACGCCGCTGGGCGGCCTGTCCCGCGCGGGCCTGCGCGGATTCCGCCGGCACATGCAGATCGTGTTCCAGGACCCCAACGGGGCCCTGGATCCCAAGATGAGCGTGCGGGCCAGTATGGGCGAAGGCCTGGCCAACCTGGGCGTCCCCCGGGCGGAGCGGGAACGGCGGACCGCCGCGGCCCTGGAGCTGGTCGGCATCCAGCCGGCGCACGCCGGGCGCTACCCCCACGAGTTTTCCGGGGGACAGAAGCAGCGCATCACCATTGCCCGCGCCCTGTCCGTGGATCCGCGCCTGCTGGTCCTGGACGAGCCGGTCTCCAACCTGGACGTGTCCATCCAGGCCCAGATCATCAACCTGCTCCTGGATCTGAAGAGCCGCCTGGCCCTGACCTACCTGTTCATCTCCCACGACCTGAACCTGGTGGCCTACCTGGCGGACCGCATCGCGGTGATGTACCGGGGCCGGATCGTGGAGCTGGGCTCCACGGCCCGGATCCTCGATTCCGCCCTGCACCCCTACACCCGGCGCCTGTTCGCCTCGGTGCCGCGCTTGACCGGGGAGCGGATTGCCCCCAAAATGGAGGGCGACAGCGAGGCCGGGGATTCCTCCCGCAAGGGCTGCCGCTACGCGGCGCGCTGCGAGCGGGGGGAGCTGGCCTGCCATTCCAACGATCCCGAACTGCACGACGCGGGCGGCGGCCACCTGGTGGCCTGCCTGCTGCCCGAGAAAAACGACCAAGGAGGATGAGATGAGAAGGACCTTCCTGTTGGCGCTCGCCGCCGGCCTGCTGATCGCCGGCCTGGCCGGGGCCGCGCCCAAGCCCCTGACCTGGGCGTTGTCGGGCAACCCCGACAGCCTGGATCCGCAGAAGACCGCGGGCACTTTGACCTTTCAGACCGTGCGCAGCCTCTACGACACCCTGGTGGAGCCCGACGCCAAGGGCCAGATCGTGGGCGCGCTGGCAGAACGCTGGCAGACCTCGGCCGACAACCTGACCTGGACCTTCACCCTGCGCAAGGGCGTGAAGTTCCACAACGGCGATGCGCTCACCTCCGCGGATGTGCGGGCCTCCTTCGAGCGGATCAAGAACAAGGAGTTCGCCTCCCCCAAGGCCAGCGAGTACGCGGCGATCACTTCGATCGAAACGCCGGACCCCTCCACGGTGGTCTTCAAGCTGGCCAAGCCCTTCTCCCCCCTGCTGGCGGCGCTGGCCTCCGGCTGGGGCGCGATCCTGCCCAAGAGCCTGATCGACTCTGGCCATGACTTCTCCTCCAAGCCGGTGGGCACCGGCCCCTTCGTGTTCAAGGAGTGGGTGCGCGACAACCGCATCGTGCTGGCGAAAAATCCCGACTACTGGCTGAAGGGCCTGCCGAAGTTCGACAGCCTGATCTTCCAGATCATCCCGGAGCGGGCCGTGCAGGTGCAGGGCCTGATCGCCGGGCAGATCGACGGCAGCGACATCATCGACCAGGAGGACGTGCCGATGCTGGAGGCCAGCGGCAAGGTCAACATCGACCGGCCCCTCACCGCCCAGATCTTCGTCCTGGCCATGAATTGCAGCAAGCCGCCGCTCAACGACCTGCGCGTCCGCCAGGCGGTCAACCACGCCATCGACAAGCAGGCGGTGCTGGACGTGGCCTACGGCGGCGGCAAGCCGGTTGGCACCTTCATGAACTACGGCAACGCCTATTACAGGGACTTCACCTCCCTGTATCCCTACGACCCGGCCAAGGCCCGCAGCCTGCTCGCCCAGGCGGGCGTGGGCAAGGACACCGTGCTGGAGATGGTGCTGCCCGCCAACTACCCGCCCCACGTCAAGGCCGGGGAGATGTACCAGGAGATGCTCTCCAAGGTCGGCTTGAACGTGCAGATCAAGCTGGTGGACTGGCCCACCTGGCTGAAGGACGTGTACACCGCGGCCAAGTACGACTTCACCGCCATCGCCCACACGGGCAAGCTGGACCCGGACGGCACCCTGAGCGGCTACGGCACCGAGAAGCGCTACGTGCGCTGGATCAACGCCACGGCCGCCGACTACATCGCCAAGGGGGCGGGCGCCGTGGGCGAGGAGAACCGCAAGAAGCTCTACGACCAGGCCATGATGATCATGGCCCGGGAAGTGCCCTTCGTGTTCACCGGCACCTCCTACCGCCGCGTGGTGACCAACAAGCGGGTCAAGGGCTTCCGCATGGACCCGATCCTGGACACCTACGACTTCCGCCACACGGAGCTGCAGTGATCCGACGCCCTGCCGCGCGGCGGCTGTACTACGCCGCGCTCCTGTTCCTGGCCATCCTGGGGGCCGCGGCCATCGCGGCCCCCCTGGTGGCCCCCTACAGCCCGACCGAACAGCACCTGGACCGTCGCCTGGCCCCGCCCAGCCGGACCCACCTGTTGGGCACGGACAACCTGGGGCGGGACTTGCTGTCCCGCACCATCTACGGCTCGCGCTCCGCCCTGCTGGTGGGCATCGTCTCGGTGGCCATCTCGGCCCTGCTGGGCTCGCTGGTCGGCCTGGTGGCGGCTTTGTCCTCACCTTCGCTGGACAACCTGCTGATGCTGGTCATGGACAGCCTGCTGTCCTTCCCCACGGTCCTGCTGGCCATCACGGTGGTCTCCTTCCTGGGCTACGGCCTGGTGCAGGTCATGATCGCCGTGGGGGTGATCTACGCCCCCACCTTCGCCCGCCTGGTGCGCGCCGAGACCCTGGCCCTCAAGAATGAGGGCTACGTGGAGGCCTCCCAGGCCCTGGGCACGCCGCAGGTCCTGGTGGTGTTCCGGCACATCCTGCCCAACCTGCTGGGCAAGGTGGTGGTGCAGTGCTCGATCACCTTCGCCCTGACCGTGGTGATCGAGGCCTCCCTCTCCTACCTGGGCCTGGGCGCCCAGCCCCCGACCCCGAGCTGGGGGCTGATGCTCAAGGACGCCCGCGACTACCTGGTGCAGGCCCCCTGGATGGCGCTGTACCCGGGCCTGGCCCTGGCCTTCACGGTGCTGTGCTTCAACATCCTGGGCGACTCCCTGTCCGAACGCCTGAATCCCAAGCTCTAGCCCCCCCGGCATGCGCATCGGAGTGATCTCGGACCTGCACGTGGACCTGAACGGCGGCGAGGCCGGCCCGCGGACCTACGCCGGCTATCTGAGCGATGCGGCCCGGGCCAAGGGCGTGGAGCTGCTGCTGATCGCCGGGGACCTGTCCAACCGCTGGGACCTTACCCTGCGGACCCTGGAGGAGATCCAGGAGCGCGCGGCCGTGCGGGTGCTGTTCGTGCCCGGCAACCACGACCTGTGGAACGAGGCCCCGCGGCGCCCGTTCGGCGAGGCCTGGGGGGCCGGGGACAGCCACGAGGCCCTCAAGGCCTTCCCCGGCAACCTGGCGAGGGGACCCGTGGAGCTTCCCGGGGGTTGGGCCGTGGCGGGGGCCATGGGCTGGTACGACTTCAGCTTCGGCAACTCCCGCTTCACCTTCGAGCAGTTCGAGCGGATGCGCTTCGGGGAGCGGCTGTGGCTGGACCGGATCAACGCCCGCTGGGACCGGCCCACGCTCGAGGTGCACCGCCGCTTCCTGGAAGAGCTGGAAAGCCAGCTTTCCGAGCTGCGCGGCAGGCGTCTGCTCCTGGTGACCCACGTGGTGCCGGTGGCCGAGCTCACGGTGCGACCCCCGGATCCGCAGTGGGAATACCTGAACGCCTTCCTGGGCAGCCCCGACTACGGGGAGCTGGCGGTGCGGCACGGGGTGCGGATCGCGGTCTGCGGGCACGTGCACTACCGCCGGCGGCACCAGGCCGGCGGGACCCTCTTCCTGGCCAGCTGCCTGGGCTACGCTCACGAGTGGCCGGCCCCCGCCGACGCGG
>MIBK01000172.1:6825-9488 GCA_001829505.1 Spirochaetes bacterium RBG_16_67_19
TGGAAATCTAGCCGCCGCACTCCACGAAAGTGTCCTTACCGCAGCCCTTGGCCCGGTACATGGCCTCGTCGGCCAGCCGCAGCAGCTCCTGCGGGGTGCGCGCCTGCTCCGGGAAGCAGGCGATGCCGATGCTGGCGGTGACGGCCAGCTCGGCGCCGGGCAGCAGGAAAGGCCGGCGCAGCTCCTGCAGCACCCGGACAGCCACGGCGCGGGCCGTCCCCGGGTCCTGGGTCTTCTCCAGTATCACCGCGAACTCATCCCCGGCCAGGCGGGCCACGGTGTCGGAGTCGCGCACCGCGCTCTTCAGTCTCTCGGCCACCCCCCGCAGCAGCTCGTCCCCGGCCTGGTGCCCGTGCCGGTCGTTGACCGCCTTGAAGCCGTCGAGGTCCAGGAAAAGGAGCGTCACCCGGCTCTGCCCCCGCCGGGCCAGCTCCAGGGCGTGCTTCAGGCGGTCGTCGAAAAGCTGGCGGTGCGGCAGCAGGGTCAGGGGATCGTGGGTGGCCAGGTGCTGGAGCCGGGCTTCCGCCTCCTTCAGCCCGGTGATGTCGGTGGCGATCTGCAGGCGCACGTAGCGGCCGCCTTCCCAAGGGATCGCCCGGTCGGAGTTCTTGTACCAGCGCCCGGTGACCGGATTCCGGCCCTCCCAGACCAACACTCCCGCGGGCTTTCCTTCCTCGTCCAGCAGGCGCGCGTTGGTGCAGTGCGGGCAGGGGGATTGCTCCTTGCGGAACACGCGGTAGCACACCTGCCCGGTGAAATCCCCGCCGAAGCTCTCGCCCATGTGCCGGTTCATGTACAGGATCTCGTAGGTGTCCAGGTCGGCGGCGTAGATGTCGGCATCGATGCTGTCCAGCACCAGCAGCAGCGAGTTGAAATGGATTTTCCTGGCGCGGGCCATCGCTGCGGCGATACTACCACGAAATCCGCGGCGCCGGTAGCCTGGCCCGCGGCCCGATCAGCTGGCGTCAGCCAGCGTGAAGCTGGCGTCAGCCAGCGTGAAGCCGGCGTTCCGGCGAGGGGCACTCGACGGGAGACATGGAATCGGCGTATGATCCGGGTATGAAGGCACGAAACCGGCTTTTTCTGATCGTTCCGGCGCTGCTTCTGCTGATGCTGCTGGCGGCCCTTCCGGCCGCGGCGCAGAGCTCGGCCTCTTCCGTGGGCCTGGGCGTGGCCGTGGGCCTCGCTTTCCCCCAGGGCGACACGCCGGGGATCACCAGCACGGACTGGAGAACCAGCTTCAACTGGGGCTTCTACGTGAACATCCCGATCATCTCCACCCTGCACCTAACCCCCTCCTCGGAGCTGTACCGCTTCGAAGGCACGAACGCCACGGACTTTTCGCTGGCTTTCAAGTTCATCATCCCCCTGCCGCGCTTCGACCTGTACGTGGGGCTGGTCCCCGGCCTGACCGCCTTCCAGGATTTGCTGGCCCCCAACGTGGGCATCCTGGCCGGCGGCTCCTTCCGCCTGGTGGGCAACCTGGACCTGTTCGTACAGGGCAAGTACGACTGGATTTTCGAGAGCGGCGACAACCTGCGCGTGCTGCACGTCAACACGGGAATCCTATTCCTCTTTTGAAACCCGGAGACCGGACCCCCTGTGCCCTGATCACCGGCGCATCCGGCGGGATCGGCCGCGCCGCGGCCCGCGAGCTGCTGGCCCGCGGCTGGAGGGTGTTCGGCGGCGTGCGCCGGGACCAGGACGCCCGCAGTCTGCGGGCCGAGTTGGGGGAAGGGTTTACTCCCCTCCCCCTGGAGGTCACCGACCCGCGTTCGGTGGGCGATGCCGCCGAGGCGGTGGAAGCCGCCCTACGGGGGGAGAATATGGGCGCGCTGGTCAACAGCGCCGGCATCGCCCGCCTGGGGCCCCTGGCCTGCCTGTCCACGGCGGCGCTGCGGGAGCAGTTCGAAGTCAACCTGTTCGGCTTGTTCGAGGTGACCCGGCGCTTCCTGCCCCTGCTTGGCGCGAAACCGGGCGCGCCGCGCCCCGCCGGCAGGATCGTCAATCTGAGCTCCGCCAGCGGCCGGCTGGCCATGCCCTTCTTCGGGTTCTACGCCGCCTCCAAACACGCCCTGGAAGGGCTGTCCGACTCCCTGCGACGGGAGCTGCAGCTGTACGGGATCCGGGTGATCCTCATCGAGCCTTCGATCGTGCGCACCCCCATGGTGGACAAGGCGGTGGCTCAGGCAGAGGCCTTCCGGGAAACCGAATGGTGGCCCGCCCTGCAGGCGGCCGTAAAGGCCGCCGGGTTGGAGCGCGGGGAGGCGCTGCCTGTCCAGCGCGTGGTGCGCGTGCTGGTGCGGGCCCTCTTGAGCCCTCACCCCCGGGCGCGGTACGCGGTTCCCCGCCGGCGCCTGCTGGGCTGGTGGCTGCCGCTGGCCCTGCCCGACCGGATGCTGGACCGGGTGGTGGGCCGGGCGCTGGGGCTCGCTGCCGGGAAAGGAGCCTGAAATGGCGGAGCTGCGGGAGCGCCTCGCCTCGCTGTTTCTTCCCGACCTGAGCCTTTGGTACCCCTGGCACTCCGCCCGCGGCACCCTGCCGGCCGCCTGGAAAGGGGAAACGCTGGCCGGGGTCTGCCGGCGCCTGGGTCTGCCCTGCTGGCAGCCGGTGCGGGCCTGGAGCCTGGCCACCCCGGGCATCCAGGTGCAGACCGGGCAGGG
>MIBK01000172.1:9511-11110 GCA_001829505.1 Spirochaetes bacterium RBG_16_67_19
GGCTGGCGCCCGCCGGCGCGCTCCAGGCGCGCTGGACCCTGGGACCGGACGGGGATTGGTGGCAGGCGGAGTACCCGGTGAAGGATGCCGGGGACCTGGCCGCCGCCGCCCAGATCGTCGAAGCCAGGGTGTACAGCCCGCAGCCCGCCGACCTGTCCCGAGCCCGGACGCAGGCAGCCCCCGGGGATCTGGCCGTGCTGGAGCTGCCCATGCGGCCCTACCAGGAGCTTCTGCACTCCTTCCTGGGTTTCGGCGACGGATTCCTCCTGATGTTCCAGGAGCCGGAGCGCGTCGCGGGCCTGCTGGCCGCGCTGGAAGCCGGATTGCAGGCTCTGGTAGCAAAGCTGGCCGCCCTGGACTTCGAAGTGGCGCTGTCTCCTGACAACCTGGACACCCAATTCGTCACTCCCCCGGCTTTCGTCGAGCATCTTCGACCAAGCTACCGGGCCACGGCCGATTCGCTGCACGAGGCCGGCAAGCTCCTGGCGGTGCACGCCGGCGGCCCGGTACGCGGCCTGCTTCCCGGACTCGCTGAGGCGGGCGTGGACCTGATCGAGGGGATCTGCGGACCCCCGCAGAGCGACGCCGCCCTGGGCGAGGCCCGCGGTCTTTGCGGAGACCGGCTGATTCTTTGGGGCGGCCTGCCGCAGGACCTGCTGGACCCGGGCAGGCCGCAGGAGGATTTCCGGCAGGCCGCCGAGCAGGCCACGCGGGAGGCCCGCGCCGACCGCCGCGCCCTGCTGGGCGTGGCTGACCGCGTGCCGGTGAGCGCGCCGATCGAGCGCCTGGAGCTGCTGCGGCGTCTGGCCGCGGAACGCTGAAGCGGCCCGGCGCTGCCCCCGCCAGCTGTCCCCCGCCGGCCCGGCAACGGGCCCCGGCCGTCGCTAGCTCTTCTTGGCCCGCACCCGGAAGATGGTGGGAGTGTCCGGGTCCACCTCTCCGTGGATCAGGAAGATCAGGATTTCCTCCGCGAAGCCCAGGTAATAGATGGCCAGGATCACCGTGATGAAGATGGTGGTGTTCAGGAAGGTGGAGAGGATCACCAGCAGGTAGACCAGCAAGCCGTTCAGCTTCAGCAGGAGGGTGTGCATCATGATGGGCTTGCCGCAGCGGATGGCCGAAACGACGAAGGAAAGCCCGAAGATGCCGAAGAACACGTACAACGGCACCAGGTTGGGCCGCAGGTACTGCGGGTAGAGCCGAGCCATGAAGTAGGCCGAGGAAAGATAGAACGGGATATCCACGATCGAGTCCAGGGCCTTGCCGAACTCGGTGCGCTGGTTCAGCCGGCGGGCGGCCAGCCCGTCGAAGTAGTCGGTGGCTCCGAGCACCCCATAGCTGACCACGAAGGCGATCGGCATGCCCCGCAGGGCGAACACGTACAGCAGCGGTAGCAGGACCAGGCGGGAGAGGGAAAGCCCGTTGGGAATCGTGAAATATCCCTGACCGATCATCGTCACCTCCTCGCCGGCCATCCTACCACGGAACCGCGGCTGCCGCCATGTTGCTGGATCGGTTCAGGTCGGTTCCCAAGGCCAGGATGCTCTGGTAGAATGCGGAGAAAGCCAATGAAACGAATTCTGATTGCCTACAGCACCA
>MIBK01000172.1:11126-12192 GCA_001829505.1 Spirochaetes bacterium RBG_16_67_19
CGTCCGCAAGAACCTGGAAGGGCCGCAGGTCGAGGTCCAGATCCTGCCCATCGAGCAGGTCCGTGACCTGAACGGCTATACAGGGGTGGTCCTGGGCGGCCCGATGATCGTCGGCTGGCACCGCCGGGCCGCGCGTTTTTTCCGGGCCCGCCGGCGTGAACTGGCCCGGGTCCCGGTCGCCCTGTTCTTCACCGCCCTGCGGGTCACCCGCGACCGGGGCGACGGCGGCACCCGGCGGGATCCGGACTTCCCGGTCCTGCTGGACCCCCGCCTGCTGGCCGAGCCGGCCCGCCCGGGCCGGCTGTCCTTCAAGGAGAGGCAAACCACCGTGGCCTCCTACCTTCACCCGGTGCGCGCGGCCATCGCCTTGGCGCGGCCGGTGAGCGCCGCCTTCTTCGCCGGCAAGCTGGACTACGGAAAGCTCCCGTTCCTGCACATGCTGTTCGTGATGCTGATCATTGGCGCCCGGCCCGGAGACTCCCGCGATTGGGAGCTCATCGCTTCGTGGGCCCGGGGCCTTCGAAAGGAAATGGCATGAACACGAAAAAGGCCGTCCAGGAATTCCTGGGCCGCAAACACCTGGCCGTGGTCGGGGTATCCCGCTCCGGCAAGGACTTCAGCAACCTGGCCTACCGGGAGCTGAAGCGGAAGGGCTATCGCCTGGTCCCGGTCAATCCCCACGCCGACTCCCTGGAGGGGGAGCGCTGCTACCACCGCCTGACGGAAATCGCCGACAAGCCCGAGGGCGCCCTGGTGCTGACCGGCTCCTCGCAGACGGAGAGCGTGGTGCGCGACGCGGTCCAGGCCGGCATCCGCCACCTGTGGATCCAGCAGGGCAGCGATTCGGCCGCCGCCCTGGAGCTGGCCCGCAAAGAGGGGCTCTCGGTGGTGAGCGGCGACTGCATCCTCATGTTCGCCGAGCCGGTGGCCAGCTTCCATCGCTTCCACCGCTGGATCTGGAAGCTGCTGGGCAGGCTGCCGAAGTAGAGGACGGCCCGCCGCCGGTCGAGCGCAGGTCGAACGCCGGCCGTTAGACCGCCAGGCCGCGCCGGCGCAGCAGCAGCGG
>MIBK01000172.1:12282-13523 GCA_001829505.1 Spirochaetes bacterium RBG_16_67_19
GCCGCCGCAGCAGGTCCATGATCGCCTCCGCGGGCCTCGCGGCGGTAGGACTCGATCAGTCGTTCCACTCCCCTCGGCTGGAACCCGCCGATGCCCTCAACCCAGCGGTCGTAGACCGGGCTGGCCAGGCGCATGAAGGCGTAGACCCAGGGCATGAAGCGGGGCACCTCAAAGCGAAACTCCCCCCGCGCCCGAACCCGGCGTATCCGGAGCATGCCTATTGCTATCCCAGGCTGTAGAGTCGTCAAGCATCTCCGCGGGCCCTGCAGGGCCCTGCCGGCGACCTTGCGCCCAGCCGGCGGCGCGGATAGACTGGCCCCATGTCGTTCATCGGACGCATCGCCACCAGCGCTTCGCAGGACCGCCTGGAGAGCCTGATCGAGGAGCGCCTGAAGCCGGGCGCGGACAAGAAGCGCATCGATGCGCGCATCTGGGACCTGTTCGGCGAGAACTGGGCGGTGATGTTCACCGACCTGGCCGGCTTCTCCCGCCGGGTGGCCGAGTTCGGGATCATCCACTTCCTGCAGACCATCCACGAGGCCCAGCGCCTCCTGGTGCCCTGCATCGAGCGGCACGACGGGATATTGTTGAAGACCGAGGGGGACAGCCTGCTGGTTATCTTCCGCTCCGCGGCCAGGGCCCTGGAATGCGCCCTGGCCATGCAGCGCACGGCCCGGGACTACAACCGGGAGCGGGACGACGCCGAGCAGGTCCTGCTTTGCGTGGGACTGGGCTGCGGGCGCCTGCTGCGCATCGGCGACCACGACGTCTTCGGCGCCGAGGTCAACGCCGCGGCCAAGCTGGGCGAGGACACGGCCAAGGCCTGGGAGATCCTGGTGACCGGCGCGGTGCGCCAGCTCGCCCAGGAAGCCCGGGATGCCGGAAGCTTCCCGGAGCCCGTCGGCTTCGAGGCGCTGCCCGACGCCCCTCCCGGCGCCGAGGCCGCCTTCCGGGTGACCTACCGGCTCTGACGCTCGCGGTACTCCAGCGGGCTCACCCCGACGGCCAGCTTGAACACCCTGGAAAAATAGCCCTGGTCGGGATAACCCACGCTCTCGCCGATCTCCTTGATCTCCAGCGACGGCCGGCTTTCCAGCAGGCGCCGCGCCTGGGCGATGCGCAGGTCGCGCAGGTAGCGCACGGGGGCCTGGCCCGTCAGGCGCTTGAACAGGCGGGTCAGGTAGGGGGGGTTGAGGTGGAAGCGGGCCGCCAGCTCGCCCAGGGAGAGCTCCTCCCGGTAG
>MIBK01000172.1:13605-17933 GCA_001829505.1 Spirochaetes bacterium RBG_16_67_19
AGTCCCGCTCGCGGGCTTCCAGCTTCAGGGCCACGCGGGCCAGGGCGGCGCGCAGGTCCTCCGCGGACACCGGCTTCAACAAATAATCGGCGACCCCGTATTGCAGCGCGGTCTGGGCGTAGCGGAACTCGTCGTGCCCGCTGACGATGAGCACCAGCAGGTCCGGGTAGTTCAGGTAGGCTCGCCGGATCAGCTCCAGCCCGTCGAGCACGGGCATGCGGATGTCGGTGATCAGCAGGTCGGGCAGCAACTCGGCGATCGCCTCCAGGGCCTCCCGGCCGTCGGCCGCCTGGGCCACCACCTCGAATACGGGGCGGTGCTCGCCCAGCTTCTTGACCAGGTTCTCCCGCAGGAGGACCTCGTCCTCAGCGACCAGAACCGAGTAGCTCGCCCTTGGGCTCAAAGCTTCCGCCGATCAGGACCGTGGCCCCGCCCTCCGGCTCGTTGCCAATGCGGTACACCGCCTCCTCCCCGTAGAACAGGCGCAGCCGCGAGGAGATGTTCAGCAGCCCCAGCCCGCTGATGGCCAGGGTGGGCTCGGGGATCGAGCCCAGGCGCGCCGCGATCTGGGCCTCCAGCTCCGCCAGGCGCCCCGGCGCGAAACCGGGGCCGTCGTCGTGGATGCGCAGGGTCCAGCGCCCCTCCCCGGCCTGGCCGCGTATGGACAGGTGCCAGGGCGGAGCCTGCGTGAAGGCGTACTTCATGGCGTTCTCGATGATCGGCTGCACGATCAGCTTGGGCACCCGCACCTCCAGCAGCTCCGGGGGCACCTGGATGTCGAAGAACAGGCCGTCCCGGAAGCGGACCTTCAGGCAGGCCAGGTAGCGCCGGGCGTACTCCAGCTCCTCGCCCAGGGTGACCACCGAGGACTTTCCGGAAGAGATGTAGCGCAGCAGGTGGGTCAGGTGCTCGACGCTCTCGGCGATCTCCCGCACCATGCCCTCCTCGGCCATGATGCCGATGGTGGCCAGCATGTTGTACACGAAGTGCGGGTCCATCTGGGCCTGCAGGGCCAGCATGGTGGCCTGCAGCTCGTGGGCCCGGGCCTGCAGGGCCTCGTCCATGGAGGTCTTCAGCTTGCCCCGCATGTCCCGGAAGGCCTGCTCCAGCTCCTCCAGCTCACCCAGGTCCGCGGCCGGATGGGCGGGGGCCGCCAGGGAAACGGCGTTCCAGTCCAGGCCGCGCACCGAGTCGTGCAGGCGGCGCAGGGGCACGGTGATCCGCACGGCCAGCCGGGAAGCCAGCAGCACGGCCGCGGCCAGCAGGGCCAGGCCGAAGAGCACCAGGATCGTGGCGAACTCCCGGACGGGCGCCAGCAGCCGGCGCTGCTGCTGGGACACCACCACCCGCCAGCCGGATTGCCCGCTGGAGGCGGCCACCGCCAGCTCGCGCCCGCCCAGGGTGAGCAGCTGCCCGTCCGGCCTCCCGCGCAGGATCGCGTAGGCGGGATCGGGCCGGTCGCTTTCGAAGGGGTACAGCCGCACCCCGGCGCCGTCGAAGACCAGCACGCGGGCGGACTGGGAGGGCATGCTGCGGAAGATCGTGTCCGTGAACTGCTTCACCTCCAGGATGCCCATCACCCGGCGGTACTCGTCGTAGAGGGTGCGGCACAGGGAGATGTAGCTGCGTTTCTCGTACAGCGGGAAGGTCTTCTCCAGCAGCGGATCCACGTGGGGCAGCGAGTACTGCTTGGTGCCCGAGTCCAGGTCCAGGCCTTTCAGCCAGGGAAGGGACTCCGCGGCCAGGGGAGCCGCCTGGCTGTAGACCCCCGCCCCGATCATTGTGCCCGCCAGGTCGTAGAAGTTGACCTGGGGGACCGGCTTGTAGGCGCCGACGATCGTCTGCATGACCTCGGCCAGGCGCGCGGTATGGAGGTACTGCCAGGTCCGGTCCGCCTGCCCGGAGAGCGCCGCGTGCTCCTGGAGCAGTTGGCGCACCAGCTCCGAGGAGCCGATGTTGACGGACACGGCGTTCATCTTGAACAGCTCGGCGTCCAGCGCCCCGACTACCGTGGCGGAGAGGTCCTTGAGGGCCCCGATGGCCTGGGCCTTCAGGGCATTCGCCGTGTAGAAATAGGAGAAGACCGTGAGCAGGGGGATGGAAACCAGGATGAGCAGCAGATACGAGGAGAAGAGGGTGGCCCGGACGCTTTTCACGGCCTGAAAATGGTAGGCGGGCCGCCGCCGGGCTGTCAAGCTTGGAAAAAAAATCCATATCGTGAATCGCTTTCCTGCATGTACAGGACCGCCCGTGGGGTCTAGGCTGGGCGTGTATGGCGGGGAAAGCGGCCGGGGCCGTGATCGCGGGGGAGCGGGGCCTGTACTTCGCGGTGGCCGGCCTGCTGGCGGCCGCGGGGGCCATCTACCTGGCCACCGGGGTGAACTTTTTCAAGTTCACGAATCTTCTGAACATCGCCCGCGGCTTCTCGATGCTGAGCATCGCGGCCCTGGGACAGACCCTGGTGATCATCGGCGGAGGCCTGGACCTCTCGGTGGCGGAGGTCATCTCCACCGCCAACGTGTTCGCGGCCACCTTCATGGCCGGCCGCAACGAGCTGTTTCTGCCCATCACCGCGCTCACCCTGGCCTTCGGGGCCCTGGTCGGGCTGTTCAACGGGCTGCTGATCACCCGCCGCCAGGTCCCGGCCTTCGTGGCCACCCTGGGCAGCTCCATCGTGCTGCGGGGAGCGCGCCTGATGTGGACCAAGGGCCTGCCCCGCGGATACATCCCCGACAACCTGAACCAGCTGGGCGTGGGCACGACCCTGGGCATTCCCAACCTTTTCTACGTGTTCCTGGCCGCGTCCCTGCTGGTCTCGCTGCTGCTGACCCGCATGGGCTACGGCCGCCGCCTGTACGCGGTGGGGACCAGCCGGGCCGTGGCCACCCTGAGCGGCATCCGCACCGAGCGCACGATCGTGGGGAGCTACGTGCTGTGCGGGATCGCTTCCGCCTTCGTGGGCATCCTGCTGGGCGGCTACACCGACATGTCCGATCAGAGGATCGGCGAGGGCTACGACCTGGATACGATCGCCGTGGCCGTGCTCGGGGGAGCGGCCATCGGCGGGGGCAGCGGCAGCGTGCGCGGGACGGTCATCGCGGCGGTGATCATCCTGGTGATCACCAACCTGTCGCTGCTGATGGGCTTCCCCATCCAGAGCCAGATGGTGATCAAGGGCCTGGTCATCGTGCTGGCCCTCTGGCTGAACGGCCGCCGCGAGACCTAGGCAGCAAGGCCCGTTGTCAACGGGCCCTCATATATCGTTTTGGAGCAAAGGAGAAGGACAATGAGGAAAATCATCCGCATCACCCTGCTGGCCGTCCTGATGGCCGCGGTGGGCCTGGCGGCCTTCGCCGCCGGCGGCGGGGAGAGCCAGGGAGCCAAGAAGGGGATCGTCATCGGCTTCAGCAACGCGGGGATGGGCGACTCCTGGCGCCAGTTCCTGGTGGCCAACTTCAAGGCCGAGTGCGCCAGGCACCCGGAGATCACGGAGTACTTCATCACCAACGCCGACGAGAAGCCGGAGAAGCAGCTGGCGGACATCGACGACCTGCTGGTCAAGGGCGTGGACGCGCTGATCGTGTACCCCACCGTGGCCGACGCCATCATCCCGGCCATCGAGAAGGTGTTCGCCCAGGGCATCCCGGTCATCGTGTTCGGCGGCAACATCGGCACCGACAAGCTGACCTGCTCGGTCCAGCAGGACCTGCTGGAGTTCGGCCGGGCCCAGGCCAAGTGGCTGGCCGAGGAGCTGAAGGGCAAGGGCAAGATCGTGATGCTGTCGGGCATCGCCGGCAACACCACGGCGGAGGACCGCCTGGCCGGGGCGCGCGAGATCTTCAAGAAATACCCCGGGATCCAGATCCTGGACCACCAGTACTGCGACTGGTCCCCGCCCAAGGCCAAGTCCATCATGGAAGCCATGATCCAGGCCTTCCCGAAGATCGACGGCATCTGGGCCGACTCCGGCCTGATGTCCTGGCCCGCCCTGCAGGCCATGAAGGAGGCCAAGCGGCCCCTGGTCCCCTCCACCGGCGACCAGCTGAACGGGTACACCAAGTTCCTGGTGGCCAACAATGTCCGCGGCTACGCCTACCCCATGACCACCATGCTCTCCGGCGAGGCGGTGAAGCAGGCCGTGAAGGCGGCCAAGGGCGAGAAGGTGGAGAAGATCGTGTACATCAAAATCACCGGCTACGGCCCGGACCAGATCAAACAGCTCACCAAGCCCGACCTCTCGGATTGGTATTGGATCGGCGACGACAAAATGCCCGCCGAGTTCCTGCCGCAGCTGTAGGGCGGGTCGCGGGGTTGTTGAAAGCGAGGGG
>MIBK01000172.1:18023-18274 GCA_001829505.1 Spirochaetes bacterium RBG_16_67_19
GCAAATCCTTCCCCGGGGTCAGGGCCCTGGAGCAGGTCAGCCTGGAGCTTCGCCGGGGGGAGGTGCACGCCCTGGTCGGGGAGAACGGGGCGGGCAAGTCCACCCTGATGAAGATCCTGAGCGGGGTCTACCCAGCCGACGCCGGGCGCATCCTGCTGGGCGGCCAGGAGGTGGCCATCCGCAATCCGCGCGAAGCCCAGGAGGCCGGGATCAGCATCATCTTCCAGGAGTTCAGCCTGATCCGCGGCTTC
>MIBK01000173.1:0-8339 GCA_001829505.1 Spirochaetes bacterium RBG_16_67_19
CAAGCAGGAGCTGGCCGCCCTGGCCCAGCTGGCCAACGGCCGGGGCCGCCTGGCCGCGGTGAACGCGCTTTTAGGGATGATGAAGAAGGACAAGCCCTCACCGCCCCTGCTGGCCTGAAGTCGAATTGCCGCTGTACCACAACCATAGAGAGACGATGGCTTGGACTCAGCTCTTTTCCCTTTTCTGGTGGGCACGATCATAGGCAAGATCCTGCTCACAGAAGCAATGGCCCCCGGCGGTCCCCGGGGGGTCGTCCTAATCACTCCAAGCTATTATGACTCGATTGCACTCCTCCTTGTGACATCTACTGCCAAATCCACGATCCTGAGTGACCATTCGCGCGCTTCTATTTCGGTCATCTGCGCAATCGTCGCCGCGAGCCTATCCTTTCTGCCCCCCGTTTGCCCTTCCCTTGCTGTCAGGCCGTTTTGAATCTCAGATAGCGCCTCCGAGAGCTTCTTATCTGGCAGAGAGTCAGCGCGCAACGAATAAACTGCTGACTGCGATGCTTTGAGGAGCCGCTCTTTCATGGTTCCTGCGCTGGCCAAGCAGCGTAAACCAATATAGAGCTTCTCCCAGGCATAACTATATTTCTGCATGAAATCATCCGCCCTTCTGCTTCTCCATGTAGTCCACATACCTCTTGATCGAATCGTTGCCCAGGTAGCCCAGCGCCAATGCGATCTCCCCAAACCGCCGCCTATCGCCCGCCTGCTGGACCCTGAGCACAGCCTGAACCTGCTCAGGGGTCATGGATCCGGTTCTAACCAAGAAGTCGCCGATACGCTCTGCCAACCGCCTCTCCTGGAATGGCGACCATTCTAGTCCCCGTTCGATCTGGCGTCAAGAAAAATAGTTGCCGTGCGGTGGTCCAGCTTAGAGCCCACTTCATGGCGCCAGGTCGGCACGGGGTGTAGGCTACAGCATGCATTCATAACCGCAGAGGATCGGAGGGAAATTATGGTCGATCTTCTTAAGTCACTCTATGAACAGAATGAGCTTTATCACGGGGAAAAAGAAAGGATGGCCTGGCAAGCACTCGCTCTCTACCTCACCTTTTCTCTGTTCTTCATGAAATGGATGTACGACAACGCGAACTCGATAGCCCCCGGGTGGCCTCTGGCCATAGCCTTTATCGCCTTTATTCCGGCTTTCTTCCTGACGAAGAAACAGATCTATCTCAAGGCAGTATCTGCCAGAAAGAGTCCGCAGTTTTGGCGCTTCCTGTATGAGCACCCGCTGCCGACAAAGCTGCAATTCTCACTTTTTCTTAGGAAGCTCGTTGATTGGGAAGAGCACTTGAGTCGCGCAGAAAGATGTTGCATCTTCCTATGCGAGGGCTGGCCGCAGATGTGGGCGCTTATTTCTATGGCTGCCTTCTTCATCGTTCAACTTATGGCAATCTATTTCTGGTGCTTAGATCCTTGAAGGCCTCACCAAGGGCCAGGTCACTGGGAGCTGAAAAAAAAGGCCCCGCCGAAGCGGAGCCGATTTAGTCGAGATGGTTATCTACGGACACGCGCTCGCAAGATCCGCGGTATCCCGCTCAATGAGCTTTGCGAGATACTCATTCATGGATTTCTTGCAAGAAGCGGCCTTTATGGCCACGCGTTTGTGAACCGTTGGTTCAAGTCGAACTGTTATCTTGCCCGAGTAGGGCTTTTCAGGTTCGCGCCCTTCCTGCCTGCAATCCTCCACATAGGTATCAACCACGTCATGAAAGGACTGTACCAATTCCTCGACCGTCCGCCCGCGGAACGAAATGAGAATGTTTGCGTTAATGACCTTCCCGTAAAACGTGCTCGCACCCTCATCAAAATCAACTTCTCCAATAAAACTTAAATACTCCAGCATGGATGACCTCCTACAGTAGCCCCCTCCCCATGCTTACAATTAAATGACCCCAGTTTGCTTCAAGAACTCTAATGCAGTCTCGATTGCCCCCTTATCTGCTTTATCGGATGGATGCGGCCGATGAAAGTAACCTTTCTTGCCGTTCAATCCAACCGTAACAGCCGACCCCTTCCCTTTCTTAATGCTCGCACCGTAATGCACGAAAAGCGCCTCAATCTCCGCCCATCGGAGATTGGATGGCTTGGAGGATTGTCGCATAGCCTCCAGAGTCTTCTCGTGTTTCCCCACCGGTCCAATGATGGCACATTCTGCCACCATTGTCAACTTAGAATAAGTTATTTATTACTCCATTTTGGGGGAGGAATGCTGGGGGGGCGACCAACAGTCCGCGCTCCCGCAGCAGCCGCTCCCGGCAGGCGGAACACCGCTGACGTGATATCCTGGCCCTCGTCGTCCTGGATGCCAGCTCCACCTCATGCAGCCGCCTCCATGCGGATAACGCAATGCTTGTCTTTGCCGAGGCGAATCTCCCTGTCGAGGGGCGCCCGGCAGGTTGATAGCCCCGCGCGACCTGGACTTGTCCATGCGGCCGTATTATCCTTAACAACTGATGGCCCGCTCAATTATCCCCAATAACATCCCCGGTTGCAAAAAATACCACTAAAAAAGGCCGGCCCCCATGAGCCGGCTTCCAAGTGTTTATGCTGCAATTCTTTATTGGGCGGTGCCAGGTTTGAACTGACGACCCCCTGGGTGTAAACCAGGTGCTCTTCCAGCTGAGCTAACCGCCCGGCGGGCTTGACGCTATCACGCAGGGAAAACCGTTGTCAATTACGCCTTGCGGTTGTACCAGTTCTTGGCCTTGCGGCGCTTCAACTCCTGCTCCCGGTTGCGCCGGTAGTGCTCCAGGGTCTTCTCGTTCTCGCAGGAGCGGCAGATGGCCTTGCCCTCGCGGAAGCGGCCCACCGGCTGCCAGCGCCCGCAGCCCTCGCAGCGGCGCTCGTCAGCATGCGGGTCCCGGCTGTTGTTCAGGTAGTAGAAGCTGGACCGGACCTTGCGGAGATTCTTATAGGAGATCTTTCCTGACTTGATCCAGTAATGGATGGTGGACTGGGTGGTCTGGTACATACGGGCCAGGTCTGCCTTGCTCATCCGGTAGCGCGTGGCGATCCAGCCGATCATTTCGCCGACTGAGGGGTCTTCCGGGAGCTTCCGCGATCCGTTCATTACCCCAAGTATCGGCTACGTTTCGCCAACTATTAAACAATCACTCCCATTCGATGGTGGCAGGCGGCTTGCTGGACACGTCGTAGACCACGCGGCCGATCTCCGGCACGCGGTTGGTGATCTTCGCGGAAATCTCCAGCAGATCGGCGGCCTGGAAGGGATAGGCATCGGCGGTCATTCCGTCGCGCGAGACCACGGCCCGCAGGGCCAGCACAAAACCGTACCTGCGCACGTCCCCGGCCACCCCGACGGAGCGCACGGGCAGGAGCACCGCGAAGGCCTGCCAGATCTCGCCGTACAGCCCCCGGGCCTTGAGCTCCGATAAGTAGAGGGCGTCGGCTTCGCGCAACACACGGACGTTCTCGGGGGTGACCTCCCCCAGGATGCGCACCGCCAGGCCGGGCCCCGGGAAGGGGTGGCGATCCACCGTCTCTTCATGCACCCCCAGATGCCTGCCCAGACGGCGGACCTCGTCCTTGTACAGACCGCTCAGGGGCTCCAGCAGGAGGCCCTGCTCGCGCTTGCGCTCCACCAGCGGGGAACGGACGTTGTGGTGCGACTTGATCACTTCCGCCTTGCGGCCCACCCCCTTGCCGGACTCGATCAGGTCGGTGTACAGGGTGCCCTGGGCGAGGTACTCGTTGCTGAATCCGGCCGCCGCGATGCTGGACTCCTGCACCCGGATGAACAGGTCCCCAATGCGGCGCCGCTTCTCTTCGGGATCGTCCACCCCGCGCAGGGCCTCGAAGAACTCCCGTGAAGCGTCCACCTCGTGCAGGTGCCTGGCCCCCAATTGGCGCAGCGCCTGACCCACCTCCCGGCTCTCCCCCTTGCGCATCAGGCCCGTGTCCACGTAAAGCAGATGCACCTGCTCGGGAGGCAGCACCGCCAGCAGAAGGGCTGCGACCACCGTGGAGTCCACCCCGCCGGAAGCCAGCAGCAGCACGGTGCTCCCGCCCACCTGGGCGCGCAGGGCCGGGGTGATTTCGCGCAGATAGGCCTCGACGCTCCACTGCCGCCTGGCGCCGCAGATGCGTACGGCGAAGTTTTCCAGTATCCGTTCGCCGTGCTCGCAGTGGGTGACCTCCGGGTGGAACTGCAGCCCGTACACCTTCCGGCTGTCGTGCCGCAGAACTGCGGGCAGGCCGTTTTCGGTCACGCCGACCGCGCGGAAGCCCTCGGGCAGGCGCAGGATGGTGTCGCCGTGGCTCATCCAGGAAATGAAGCCGTCCGGGACGCCCTCCAGGAGGTCGCATGGCTCCGTCAGCCGCACCGCGGCCCGCCCGTACTCCTTGCGCTCCAGTGAGGCCACCTCCCCGCCGTGGTCCTGGGCGAGGCGCTGCACTCCGTAACAGATGCCCAGCACGGGCACCTCCATCCCCCAGACCGCCGGATCGGGGCGCGGCGCGTCCGGCTCGTACACCGAGGCGGGAGAGCCCGAGAGGATGACCCCCCGCACTTCCTCCCCCAGTTCTCCGGCCAGGGGAGCGTCCCCGGGGATCACCCGGGAGTACACGCCCAGGTCGCGGATGCGGCGACAGATGAGCTGCGTGGTCTGGCTGCCGAAGTCCAAGATCAGGATGGTGTCCAAGGATCCTTGCGCACGATCGTCTCGCTGCGGTTCGGGCCGGTGGAGATCACTTCGACGGGCACACCGCAATAGTCCTCGACCCGGCGGATGTAGTCCCGGGCTTCGCGGGGCAGCTCGGTGAAGCGCTGGCAGCCCTTCACCGCCCTGGTCCAGCCCGGCACCGTCTCCAATACAGGCTCGGCCCGCTCCAGCGCCTCCGCGGATGCGGGAAAGGCTTCCGTCCGGCGCCCGTCCAGCTGGTAGGAGGTGCAGATCTTCAGCTCCGGCATCCCGTCGTAGACGTCCATCTTGGTGATCAGCAGGCTGCCGATGCCGTTGCTGCGGCAGGCGTAGCGCAGGGCCGGCAGGTCCAGGTAGCCGCAGCGGCGCGGCCGCCCGGTGGTCACCCCGTATTCCTTGCCGATGCCACGGACCTTCTCCTCCAGGTCCCCGTCCCGCTCCACGGTGAAACGGGAAGGGAAAGGCCCGTTGCCCACACGGGTGGAATAGGCCTTGAAAACACCGATCACCCGGTCGATTTCCTGCGGTCCGATGCCCGCGCCCACTGCCGCCCCGGCGGCGCAGGAGATCCCCGAGGAGACGAAGGGATAGGTCCCCAAATCCAGGTCCAGCAGCGCGCCCTGGGCGCCCTCCAGCAGGAGGTTGCCGCCGCGCTTCTCGTGCACCAGCGCCGAGACGTCGGTCATCATGGCCCGCACCCTTTCCAGGTAGGGCTGGAGGAAGGCCCGGTCCGCGGGCTCCAGGGCGTTCCAGGTGCCCTCCTCGAACAGGTCGACCACCCGGACCCCCTCCCGGAAGGCCTTGAGGGCGTAGGTGATGCCGATGCCGCGCCCGGTGGTGCCCAGGGGACGGGGACGGGCCCGGTCCCGGTGCTGATCCATCTCCTTGTAGCGCGGGAGGACCACGTGGGCGCGGTCGGACAGCAGCACCCTGCCCTGCCAGGGAATGCCGGCCTGTTCCAGCTGGGCCAGCTCCTCGAACAGGGTGGCCAGGTCCACGACCATGCCGATCCCCAGGATCACGGTCTTGCCGGGATTGAGCACCCCTGAAGGGACCAGGTGGAATTTGTAGGTCTGGCCCTCCACCACCACGGTGTGTCCCGCGTTGGCCCCGCCCGAGTAGCGCAGCACCAGCTCCGCCTTCTCGGCCAGAAAATCCACCGCCTTGCCCTTGCCTTCATCCCCCCATTGCCCGCCGATCACCACTAGCTTCAAGGGATACCACCTTTCATGGCCTGGCCTGCATGACCTGGGCGGGGGCGTCGATCCGCTTGTCCTGCAGGAGGGCCTTCAGTTTGACCACTTCCTTCTTCAGCTCCCCCACCGCCAGCTTCACCCGGTCGGCCGCCTGGCTGTTCTCGCCGGTGACCTGCCGGATCTTGCCCAGGGAATCGCTGACCTCGCCGTTGGCCGCCAGCTGCTCGCGCACGGCCAGCTGCAGACGGTCCACGAAGCGGCTATACCCCTCCAGCTCCTTGCCCAGGTGGTCGAAAACCCGCCCCACCGCCTTGGAGGAGTCGCCTCCCACGCGGATGACCTTCTCCATCTGCTTGACCAGGCGGCCGATCTCGCCCGCCGTCTCCGCCGAGCTCTCCGCCAGCGAGCGGATTTCGCCGGCCACCACCGAGAATCCCCCGGACGCGCTGTTTCCCAGGCGGGAGGCTTCGATCGCCGCATTGAGCGCCAGGAGGTTGGTCTGGTCGGCGATCTCGTTGATCAGCTCCAGGGAGGCGTCCAGGCGGCGCACGGCCTGATCGATGGCCCCGATCTCGTCGATCATGCCGTGCACGGTTCGGTGCCCCTGCTCCGAGAGGTCCAGGGTGGGACGCAGGCTGGCCGAGCTCTCCCCGGTCCAGGTGGAGATCTCGGCCATGGCCCCCTTCAGCCTCTCGGCCAGGGAGGTGATGTGCTCGATGCTCTTGGCCTGGCTGTGGGCCCCGATGGCCAGGCCCCCGGAGACCTTTTCCATTTCGTTGACCAGGTGGTCCAGGTTGAGCACGGAAACCTGCACGATTTCCAGGGTCATGCGTAGGCGGCGGGAAGAGCGCAGGAAGTGATCGGTGACGAAATTCTCCTCCAGCAGGCGGCGATTGGCGCGGACGGAACCCCAGGCGGTCAGGCCCATCAAGGCCAGGGCGCCCGGCAGGTACAGCGTATGGCCGATCTCGGGCTTCATGCCCAGCAGCAGGGACAGGGACAACAGGGCGAGGGTGGAGCCGATGACGCCGGCCAAAGCGGCCAGGATGGCGTTCCAGGTATCCAAGCGCCGCAGCGAACTGGCCAGGGGCGCGAAGAAGTAGGCCTCGGAGAGCAGGATCCCGGCCAGCACGGGCCTGGGCGCGGCCAGGAAGCCGTATAGCAGGATGGCCGCTCCGGCGGCGTCCAGCACCACCGAGACGTAACCCAGGCCCTGGGGGTGCACGCCGCGGCCCAGGGCGATCAGCAGGTAGATGGAGTAGCCGTTCAACAGGACAAAGGTGGTAGCCAGGCGCAGGCCCGCCGGTCCAGCCCAATCCAGGGGCCGCAGCAGGTAGGCCTGCAGAATGGCCAGGCCAGTTACCAGGGCCAGGCGCGCGATCGCCCCGACACGCTCCGCCTTCACCTGCTGGATGACCAGGATCCGGGCCAGGCCCTCTACCATGGCTCAATACTTATATGATAACCTTTCCTTTGTAAAGGCGTAGCAGGTCACCAAGGTTCATGGATCATATCTACGAGCAGGCCCTGGAGGCCGGGCGGCGCCGCGACTACCCGCGGGCGGTGGCCCTGCTGCAGGAGCTGCTGGTCCGCACCGACCAGTTCCCGGACGCCCTGCTGCTCCTGGGGCGCAGCTACCACGCTCTGGGCGACTACGCCCGCGCAGCGCAGGTTCTGCAGCTGTTCCTCAACTCCAATCCGGACTCGGCCCCGGGCCATTTTTTCGCCGGGCGCTCCCACCTGGCCCTCGGGCTGCCGGAGCTGGCCGCCCGCCACCTGAAGCGCTCGGTGGAGCTCCAGCCCGACTTCGCCCCGGCGCTGGGGCTGCTGGCCGTGGCCGTGCTGAAGTCCGGAAGACCCGCCCTGGCGGTGGGCCTTTTCGAGCAAGCCCTCGCGCTGGATCCGCAAAACCCGCGCCTGCTCAACGGCTACCAGAACGCCCGCCTCACTCTGGGCATCCGCCTGTTCCGGCGCCGGCGCTACGACGAAGCGGAAGCGCTGCTGGCCGCGCTGTGGAGACAGCGCCCCGACAGCCTGGTGCTCAACCTCTACCTGGCGGGCCTCTACCGGGAGCGCGGCCTGCTGGACCGCTCCCTCCAGCACTGGGCCGAGGTGGTGCGCCTGGCTCCCGAAGACCCCGCGCTGCGCCTGCAGAAAGCCGCGGTCCACCTGCAGCGCGGCGAAACCCGGGACGCGCTGCGGGAGCTGGGCGAGGGTTTCCGCCGGCTGGGGGCCACCGCCCCGGCGGTGAGCGATCCGACGGAGCTGGCCCGCCTGGCCATGATGGTTCTTTTCCGCAACCGCCGCTACCGCCAGGCCCTGGAGTATGCCCGCACCCTGCTACGCGCTTCCTATCGCGACGTGCAGGCGCACGCCATCATGGCCGAGTGCTTTGCGGCCCTGCGGGAGCCGGTCAAGGCGGCCAATCATTACCGGCGGGCGCTGGAGCTGGATCCCGCCCGCCTGGAGC
>MIBK01000173.1:8404-12314 GCA_001829505.1 Spirochaetes bacterium RBG_16_67_19
CTGGCGGCCCGCATCGAGCACCTCAGCCCCGACGACGGCTACGCCGCCTATTACCGGGCCTTGTGCCGGGCGCTGCAGGGTGAGGACTGCCAGGCCACGATTCCGGCCCTCCAGGAGCAGATCCGCCGGCACGGTCCGGACCCGGCCCTGATGGGCGCGTTGGGACGCGAATACCTGCGCGCCGACCTGCCTGAGCTGGCCCGCGGCTGGCTGGAGAGGACCATGAAGGCCGACCCGGCCAACCAGCGGGCCCTGCTGGACCTCATCGGCGTCGAGCGCCGGCTGGCCGACGCGGAGCGGGAGCTGGCCGCCTGCGCTCAGTACCTGCGCCTGCGCCCGCAGGACGGCCGCGTGCGCCGGGAGTACGCCGGGCTTCTTTTCCGCCGGAAGGACTACGCCCGGGCCGCTGGCGAGATCGAGCAGCTGCTGCCGCGGCAGCCGCGCAACGCCTCCCTGCGCCGGATGCTGGCCCGCAGCTACCGGGGCAGCCGCCGCAATGCGGAAGCCGTTCTGCTGTTCCGGGATCTGTTGCGGGAAAATCCTTCTTCGGAGGAGCTGCTGCAGGAACTGGCATTTGCCTTGACGGCCAGCGGCAGCCAGCCCAGCGCCGTGGCCCTGGTCAAAAAGGCCACCCAGGCCTTCCCGAAAAAACCCGGACTGCATGTGCTGCTGGGGGGATTGTACGTGAAGGCGCGTGACCTGGAGCGCGCTGCCCAGACGCTGCGGCAGGCGGTGTCGGCCTTCCCCGCCGATTGGCGCCTGGCCCGCAGCCTGGGGCTGCTCTACCGCCGGCAGGGCAACGCCGGATTCGCGGAGCGCTTTCTGGCCCGGGCCCGCCAGCTGCGTGTGGCCGCAAAAAAAGGGGCGGGCCCTCGCCCGCCCCGCAAATAGACTACCGCCTCAGGCCACCACGCCCCTTTCCAGGTTCATCTGGGCGATGGTCAGGTTGGCAATGGGCACCGAGTACGGCGAGCAGGATACGTAATTCAGTCCCGCCTCCATGCAGAAACGGATGTTCTCGGGAATGGCCCCGTGCTCCCCGCACAGCCCGACCATCAGGTCCGGCCGCGTGATCCTGCCGCGGCGGGTGGCCAGCTCGACCAGCTCCTTTACCCCCTGGTCCAGCATCTGGAAGGGGTTGCCGTCCAGCACGTCGAACTGGGTGTAGTCCGGCATGAAGGAGTTGAAGTCGTCGCGCGAAAGGCCGAGGGTGGTCTGGGTCAGGTCGTTGGTGCCGAAGGAGAAGAACTGGGCGTAGCGGGCGATTTCCCCGGCGCGCAGGGCGGCCACCGGCAGCTCGATCATCGTGCCGACGCGGTACTTGATCGGCCTGGCCTTCATGGCCTGACGGATCTCCTCCTCCACGTCGACCAGGCCGCGGATCGCGGCGCCCTCGATCCTCTTCCCGTAGACCAGCAGCTTCAGCTCGTTCTCGTTCATGATGATGGGAATCATGATCTCCGGGTGCACTTCCACCCCCTCCTTCTGGAGGGTGTAGACCGCCTCGAAGATGGCCCGCACCTGCATCTCGTAGATTTCCGGGAAGGAAACCGCGATGCGGCAGCCGCGGTGCCCAAGCATGGGGTTGAACTCGGCCAGGCCGTCGCAGCGGATGCGCACTTCCTTTTCCGACAGCGCCTCGGCCTTGTCCCTGGCCGCCAGATAGGCGACGAACTTCTTCATCTCGTCGTCGTTGTGGGGCAGGAACTCGTGCAGCGGGGCGTCCAGGAGGCGGATGGTGACCTCGTGCGGGCTCATGATCTTGAGCAGCTTGTAGAAATCGGTCTTCTGGATCGGCAGCAGCTTGGCCAGGGCCTTCTTGCGCTCCTCCCGGGTGTCGCTGAGGATCATTTCCCGGAACACGTTGATGCGCTTCTCGTCGAAGAACATGTGCTCGGTGCGGCACAGCCCGATGCCCGCCGCGCCGAAGCTGCGCGCCAGCGCCGCGTCGCGCGGGGTGTCGGCGTTGGTGCGCACGTGGAAGCTCCCGACGTGGCGCATGACCAGCTTGATGAAGTCCAGCATCCCCGATTCCTCGGGGTTGGGCTCGATCAGCTCGGCCTTGCCGATGTAGACCACCGGCTTCCCGTAGTAGGGCACATTGAGGGTGATGTACTCCCCTTCGGAGATCACGGTCGAGCCGATGGTGGCCTTGTTGCCCCGGATGCGCATGTCCGTCTTCACCAGGGAAACCTTGCCGTACTGCCTGGCCACGACCGAGGCATGCGCCGAGTAGCCGCCCTCGCAGGACAGCACCCCGGTGGCCACCTCGATGGCCTTCACGTCCTCGGCGAAGGAGGCCGCCAGGCACAGGACCAGGCGGGTGTCCTCGCCCTTCTGCTGCGCCTCCTTGAAGGCGTTGAGCAGGCCTTCAGTGCTGAAGAAAACCCGGCCGATGGCCGCGCCCGGGGCTCCGGCGATCCCTCCCGGAAGGGCCTTGAGCTTTGTGGCCGAGGCGGGATTGATGATCGGGTGCAGGATCTCGTTCAACTGCTGCGGCTTGATGGCCGCCACGACGTGCTTGTCGTCCACGACCTTGCGGGAATGCAGGTCCAGCAGCGTGCGGATTTCCGACTGGGTGGACTTGGACATCACGGCCCGCTGGTCGATCAGCCACAGCTTCTTGTTCTCGATGGTGAAGCGGATGGAGCGGATTTCCCGGAAATGGTCCTCCACGGTGCGGGAGATCTTCTCCAGGCGGCTCAGGTAGGCCGGGGCGATGGAGTTGATGTCCTGCCCCGAGGCGCCGATGGAGTCGAAGGCCTCCTGGTAGACGTCCCCCTGCAGCCGGCGCTCCCCGGTCACGATGTTGCGGGTGAAGAAGTTGCCGCTGGCCGAGTCCTTGCCATAGTTGCCGTAGACCATGGGCTGGATGATCAGGGAGGTGTCCTGGTTGTTCATCTCGTCCAGGGCCAGCAGGCGGCTGATGCGTTTGAGGGCCAGCTCCAGCTGCTGGTAGGCGCTGCCGCTGGCGAAGCCCTTGGGCAGCAGCGGCAGGAGATCGGCTACGGATTTGGCCCGCTCCTTGGGGCCGCCGGAACCGGCCAGGTCCTTGTCCAGGATGATGATGGCCGCCTTGATGCGCGCCAGGTCCTTGTCCTTTTTTTCCAGCTCGGCGATGCGGGCCTCGATTTCCAGGCTGCCCCGGCACAGGAACTGCTGCTCATGCCGGGCGAAGTTCTCGCCCACGAACTTGATGAATCCCGGCAGGGTCCCGTCGGTGAGGCCGTAGTTGTGCAGCGTCGGATAGGTGGTGATGACCAGGCTGGGGCTGAGCACGATCTTGACCAGCAGCGGATTGTCCGGGTCGCCGAAGCGCTTGTCGGTGACATTCTCCAGCTTCTTGAAGAAGCCCCGCAGTTGCGGCTCCAGCTCCCACTGGGACAGGTCGGAAGTGATGTCCGAATCGATGACGAACCCCGGCAAAATCGGAAGCCCCAGCGCGGCCAGCTCCATGGCCCCGCGACCGCGGATGCCGATCTTCTGTAGCACCTCTTCCTTGGCAATGGATTCGTTCTCGCTGAAAAAGTACACATGCTCTTTCATTGCGGTCCCTCAAAAGAGATTCAGGATGGTGTTCACGGGGAAACGCAGGAAGGCCTCGAAGGCGGGGCTGGCGCCCTGCCGCAGGTAGCGCTGCAGCTTGGCCACGTCCTGGATGATGTCGCCGGCCACCGCGATCATGATCGCGCTGCCGTGCTTGACCTTTCCCCACTTGAACAGGGTGTTGATGTCGTGAATCCGCTCGCCCTCGTAGAACACGAATACCTCGGTGCCCGGGTACTTGAGGTTGTAGCTCTGGATGATGCGCTTCCAGGCCTCCACGTTGCCGTTGTGGAACAGCTCGTTGGACACCGGTATCGAATACATGGGTGTCATGCGCTTCTTGGCCGCAGGAGCCTGCGGCGCC
>MIBK01000173.1:12381-20597 GCA_001829505.1 Spirochaetes bacterium RBG_16_67_19
GCCCGGGCAGGCCTGCCGGCGGCGCGCGCCGCTCGCCCGCGGGCGGCCCTGGCGGGCGCGGGGGCGGCTTCCGGCTCGACCTGCACGCGCACGGGCTTGTGCTTGAACTTGCCCTTCGACATGGCCGGGGAGGCCTTGGGCTTCCTGCCCTCCAGCCAGCCGATCATGACCTCGACGGCCTCTTCCAGCAGTTTCTGGGGGGCTTTCTCCTGGAAGGTGCCGGCGTAGACGGTAACCAGCTCGTTCTTCTTCAGCGCGCCGGCCGCTTCCCAGTGCTGGGGATTCTTGGGATTGATCAGGGTGAGCCCGAGATCGGGGTGATAGTAGGCCAGCAGCAGGTCCACCCCGTTCCACTTCGCGGCGGCGGCGGCGATGGGCCCGGAGTCCTCCACGTTGCGGAGCAGGTTGTGTGACCGGCTGAAATAGGAGTACTTGGGGTGCCCCACGCACAGGGCGTTGACCACCGGGGCGACCTGATTGGCCTCCAGGCGCTTGGCCTCGTGCAGGGCGTTCAGGATGTCGGCCAGGTTGCGGCGCGACTCGAAGTCCCCCACGACTTCGCCGACCATCTTGAAATGCCGCAGGGAGCGGTTGAAACCCTCCCGAGTGCTCAACCCGCTGAACTCATGCTTGGTTTGGGTCATCTTGTGCCTTTCGAACCTGGAAATTAAAAGGGTGATCCCCCTTTGCAGGGGGATCACCTCAAATCACCGAAGCGGGATTAGATCTCTTTCAGGCCTTCGGAACCGCGGCCCCTGCCCCTGCCGCCGCGAGCCGGCCGGCCTCGACCCCTGGGGGTGACGTCCACGATCCCCTTGCCCCTGCCGCGGCGGGCCGGAGCTTGCTTGGCTTCCGAGGCGCCCTGCTGCTGCAGCATCTCCACGAACTGCCCGCTCGCCGCCGCGGCCCCTTCCTCGCTCTGAGGGGTGGCGCCGAAAGACTGGGCGATGTCCTCGCGCACCGTGGAGCGGCGGCGGGAGAAGGCGGCGAAGGCCGCGTCGGCAAAGCCCTTGGACACGCCGAACAGGAACTCGTTCAGCACGTTGGCCATGCCGTCCAGGGTGGCCTTTTTTCGCTTGATGGAAGTGATGTCCACGTCCAGGATCAGGCCCGGCTGGATGTGGTACGGGTTGATCATATAGTCGAACTTGGTGAACTCGGACTCCAGATACGCCATCCGCTCCTCCATGACCCGGCGCTGGATGGGGTACTTGTAGGAGTACTGCTTCTGCAGCTTGTCGCGCATCAGGATGATCATCTTCTTGATCCGGTCCTTCTCGGGGAGGTAGGTCCGGTTCATGCGCTCCACCTCGGTGTCGCCGGCGTGCACGAAGGTGATCTCGTCCCAGCTCTTCTCCAGGTCCTCGTACAGCGGGTCACCGGTGAGGGCCTTGACGCGGCGGCGGATCTTGCCGCGCTTGCGCTTGGCCAGGTCCTGGAAGTCCACGATGCCCTTCATGAACTTGGAGTCCACGTAGACCATCTCCAGCACGTCCCAGAGGTGCTGCACTTCGATCTCGAAGCTCTTGGCCATCACGTCGAAGCTCTTGCGCTCCTCCAGCAGCTGCGACTGGTCGTAGTACTTCATCTTGATCTGGTAGCGCTCGTCGGGCAGGTGCGCGGCGTCGGTGTCCTCGTACTCGCGGATGATCAGCTCGCGGGCGTTCTTGAGGTTCTCCACGTACTGGTAGCCCATCTTGGAGGTGTCCAGGATGGAAGTGATGGAGTTGATGGCCGTGTTGAAGCCGCGGTTGCGGATGTTCTCCAGGTCGATGATCTTCTTGAGGTTCTCGCGGATGTTCACCGGATCGTATTCTTCCGGATCGATCTCCGCCCGCAGGCCCTCGATGCGGTCCATCAGGCTCTTGGCGAAGAAGGTGTAGCGCTTGCTCTTGGGGTCGTCCTTCTCGTCGGAGGTGAACTTCTCCACCCTCTTCATGCGCTCGAACATGATCTCCCCGTCGGACATCTCCTCCCGGCCCTCGTCGATGACCGTCTCCTTCAGCTTGTCGATCTCCTTGTCGATCAGATCCATCATGTTCTTGGAGATCAGGTCCTTGATCAGGTACTCGACGGTGACCTGGTAGTGGAAGATCGGGCTGATCAGCTCGGAGTCCAGGATGTTCACCGACAGCTTCACGTCCGAAACGGTCTTGGGCTTGTAGATGCTGTCCTTGAAGGAGCACTTCACGATGGAGTAGGCATTCTGCCCGCGGATGAAGGCGCCCACGTCGGTCTTCTGGCGCAGCAGGGAGTTGGTCAGGTTCTCCAGGTCGTTCACGCCGCGCTGGATGTGCCCGTGCAGGTGCCCGTACATGTTGACGATCGACTTCTCGATCTCACCCGTGTTGAACTTGTCCATGCCGCCGATGGCATCCAGCAGGTGGGCGACCTCCCGGGGCGTGTACCTGGCCAGGGTCTTGATTTCCTCTTTGTCGATGAAATTCCGGACCTTTTTGACCATTTCGTCTTCGGTGGTCACCACGTAGCGGTTGAACATGTTCTGGTAATTCTGGTTGTAATAGTTGTAGATCTTTTCCTTCAACCCGCCCATGATGTCCAGCCGCTGGGCGACGTCCTGAGGAAGCTTGCCACTGATATGGTTCATGACCTTATCGACTTCTTCGCTCAGGAGCAGATCGACCTCCGCCTGCTGGTCCCTGAATTCCTGGGCCAGAGAGTTGCGTGACCCTACCGCGCTGGGCTTTTCGGGGTGGAAAACGTTAGGGCTCTTAGGTAAATCCCAACTTGCCATACTTCTCTCCTTCGCTAAAACGTTACTTCAAATTATTCACACTACCCTGGAAATGTAAAGCACGATTTTTTTTTTTTTACTTCCTTTTTTGAGGATTCTGCGTCATGCTGACTAATATAACACGCGGGAGGCTCAGCACAATGAAAAAATTCCTCTTCATAATGCTGCTTCTGGCTCTGGCAGGGGCGGCTGGCATCTCCGCGGACGTACGCACCGAGCCCATCGACGTGATCGTCGCGCTCGATAAATCCCTATCAATGGTGGAAGAAATCGGGGCGGTCGTAGAATACGTAAATACGTACATTATCGATCAACTATTGATTCCCGGGGACTACTTCCTGGTGCTGGCCTTCTACGGCAGGACCGAAATCCCGGTGGCCATGCGCATCACCGGGGATGCCGACAAGCAGAAGGCCAAGCAGGCCGTGGCCGCCTTGGCCGCGAACGGCCGCTTCACCGACATCGGCAACGCGCTGGACGTGCTGGGCGCCGAGCTGGCCAAGCTGCCGGAGCAGAACCGCAGGAAGCACCTGCTGCTGATCACCGACGGCATCCAGGAGGCGCCGCCGGCCAGCCGCTATTACTCCCGGGACGGCAAGTTCACCCACGAATTTCTACAAAGCACCAAGACCATCCAGAAACAGGGCTGGAAAATCGAAATCCTGGGCATCGGCACCCACGCCGGCGCCGGCGAGCTGGCGGAGAACCTGGCCGCCGGCTACACGGAGCTGTCCGAAGCTCCGACCGCCCAGGAGTTCATCGAGAAGACCCGGGGCTTCCTGTCCAGCGTGGAGCTCACGGAAGGCCCGCGGTTCCTGCCGTTCAACTCCCTGGGCCGGGGCCGGCTGCGCCTGGGCCTGACCAGCCGGGGGCACGAGCAGGCCGTGACCCTGGAACTGTCCGGCATCCGCCTGAGCATTGAGGGCACGGCGGAGCAGGACATCCTGCGCCGGCCCCTGCGGCTCACCGTCACCCCCGGCGCTCCGCTGCAGGCCTCCCTGCCCCTGCGGCTCAAGCCCAGGCTGCCGGTCGGGGACTACCGCGGCGAGATCCGCTTTGTATTCGCGGGAGAGACCCAGTTCACTCCCGTTGTCACGCCGGCCGACTTTCAGGTAAAATCCCTGAGTTCCAGCATCCGGCTGAACCTGCGGTACTGGCTGGCGGGCGCGGCGGTGCTGGTGGCCCTGCTGGTCCTGCTGCTGGTGTTGCTGCTGGCCCGCCCCGGCAAAGCGAGATCGCGCTTCCGGCTGACGGTGGAGGGGCGCAAGCGCGCGCCGGGAGGCAAGGCATTAACCATCCTCGAGGGCAAGCCCCTCTTTCTGGAGGAGTCGGAAGGCTCGGTGGAAATCGTCGACAAGAAGAGCCCTGCCAGCCTGGCCAGGCTGGCCGCGGTCCGCGGCGGGGTCCGCCTGACGGTTCTGCGCAGCGAGAAGTTCCCGGGCCTGAAGACGCTGCCCCCGAACATCCTGGACCAGGACCTCACCGTCCGGCTGGGGGGCAAGAAGGAGTTGACGATCCGCCTGATGAGCTCGAAATAGCCATGGGATGAAACCATATTCCGTCTACCTCCTGGAGGCGGGCTGCCCTGTGGAGCCCCCGGTCTTTCCGAGAAGCATTCCGTGTTCACAGTTCCCCTTCTGGGGACATTACTGCTTCTACGACTTTGCGACCGCCAACCTGGGCGGGGCGGCCGAAGGCAGCGTGCGGGTGGTCGGAGAGAGCCGCTTCCGCGAGCTGCAGGAGCTGGTTTCCGCCCATTCCCTTCCGGCCGAGCTGCATTTATTGGAGGCTCCCGGCCGGCTGCTGGAGCTGCTGACCGCCGATCAGGCCGAGAGGGTCCTGCTTTATCCCCTGTCGCAAGTGTTCCTGGCCGACCCAGGAGCCCTGCTCAAGCGTCTGGAGCGGCCGGCCGCCGAAGTGACCCGGCTTTCGGTGGACCACACCGCCACGGATCTGTATCTGGTGCGCCGCAAGACCCTCCTGCGGCTGCTCAAGGAGGCCCCGCCCGGCGGCGAGCAGTCCCTTGGCGGGTCCCTCAACCGCCTGCTGGCGGGGCGCTTCGAGCTGATGGAGGACCTGCCCGGGATGGCCCTCTTCCAGAACAGCCTGATGCAGATGTACGGCGGAAACCTCTGGCTTTGCGCCGAGCTGGGCTCCCGGGAGCTGGAGAGCCGTTTCGCCCACCTGAACCGCGGGCACATGCCCGGCGGGGAGATCCGCATCGAGCGGGGCGGCACGGTGAAGAGCTCTTTCCTGGCCGCGGGCACCGTGGTGGAGGGCTACGTGGAAGGTTCGGTCCTCTTCCCCGGGGTCAGCGTCCGCAAGGGGGCGGTGGTGTACCAGTCCATCGTGATGAGCGGCAACTGCATCGGCACCAAGGCCCAGGTTTCCCGGGCCCTGATCCTGCCCCATTTCGGCGAGAACAGCGGCGGAAACCCGCGATCGCGGCAGGGGACGGCCAACATCGGGGAGGACAGCCTGATCGGCCTGCGCAATTCCACGGCCGGCAACCTCAAGTATCCTGCGCAACTGCGCGACGGGCTGACCGTGCTGGGCGCGGGGGTGCACGTGCCGCGCGGCTTCGTCATCGGACCCGGCTGCCTGCTGGGAGCGGAGGTCAGCCCGCAGCAATTGCGCGGCCTGAAGGAGCTGCGGAAGGGCTCCACGGTGATATGCAGTACGGAAGCGTAAGAGCCTTCCTGGAGCGCCACTCCAAGCTGGTGATCACCGCCCACGAGACTCCCGACGCGGACGCCCTGGGGGCGGAGTTCGCCATGCTGCGCGCGCTGCTCAAGCTGGGGAAGAGCTCCTTCATCTGCAACGCCGACCCGGCGCCGGAGAACCTGTCCTTCGTCGAGCCGCTGCACCGGCCGCTGGTGCTCTCCTCGGAACAGCAGCTGCCGGCGGACATCGCCGAGCACGCGCTGCTCATCCTGGACGTCAACGACGTGCACAACCTGGGCAGCGTCGGCCGCCTGGTCCTGCCCCGGGTGCGGGAGCATTTCATTATCGACCACCACGACAGCGACAACGAAACCGACCTTTCCGCGCCCAACCACATCGAGCAGGGCGCCTCCTCCACCTGCGAAATCCTGTACCTTCTTTTCCAGGACATGGGAGTGCCGCTGGACCTGTCCATGGCCCAGGCGCTGTTCATGGGCATCGTCTTCGACACCGGATCCTTCATCTACCCGAAGACCACCGCCCTGACCTTCCGCATCGCCCATGAGCTGGTGGCCCTCGGGGTGAGCCCCAACCAGGTGTACTCCAATCTCTACGAATCCCATTCGCTGTCCTCCCTGGTGCTGATGTCCCACGTGCTGTCCAGCCTGAGCCTGCACTGCGGGGGGCGGGTGGCCATCCAGAGCATGCCCCGCCGCCTGTTGGAAAAGTCCCAGGCCCGCTACGAGGAAGCCGACCAGTTCATCAACATCCCGCTGCGCAGCAAAGAGGTGCGGGTGTCGATCTTCTTCAAACAGAACGCAGAGGGACTCTGGCGGTGCTCCCTGCGCTCCAAGGGCCCGATCGACGTGGCCCAGATCGCCCGCAGCTACGGTGGAGGCGGGCATCGCACGGCCGCCGGCTTCAAGTGCACCCGCCCCACCGCGGCCATCCAGGCGGAGATCCTGGAAGGGCTCGAGAAAAAATACTTCTCCTGAGGTGTCCCATCATGAACTTCGCCACCCGAACGCCGGTCCTGCTGTTGGCCGGCCTGATCCTTTTTTCCGCCTGCCGCCGGCAGGGCCCGCCGCAAACTGAGCCCGGCGTGACGGTCGGCTCCGCGCGCCTTCCGGTTGCGGCCGCGGAGGCCGAGCAGCCGGTTCCCAAGGTACCGGTGGAGCGCGGCGAGAGCCTGGCCTCGGTGCTGAACTGCAACCTCGACCTGGACGTGAACGAGGAGCAGATCCTGGTGCTGCGCAACAGGGACCAGGCCGACGCGCAATTGCGCATCGCCGTGGCGGACTACGACTCGGTCCGCGGGGCCTACGCCCGCAGCTGGGAAGGGACGACCAGCGCCACGAACCCGCGGCTTTTCGAGATCTCGCTGCAGGACCTGGTCGGCGACCACAACCAGGAGATCATCTGCCGGGGAGTGAACGCCAGCGGGGAGCTGGTCCTGGACGTGTTCCGCAAGACCCCCTCGCCCACCGGCCTGGGGCTCTACTTCGCGGAAATCTGCCAGATCGCCTCCGACGGCTCCATCGAGATCGAGGAGGTTCACCGGGCGGAAGGCTATCGCCTGGGGCAGAAAAACGGCCCCAGCTACCCGATCCACGCCTACTCGCGGGACAAGGCCTCCGAGAACCTGCTGGACCGCATCAGGTACACCTACCAGTGGCAGTACCAGCAGAACCGCTACGTGCTGACCGGCGAGACCAGGATGCCCGGCATCGTGGTGGAGGAGGCCCAGCTGCGGGAGCTGTTCTCCGACCCCTCCGTGGAGCACTTCGAGCAGTACCTCGCCGGCCCGTGGCTGTTGTCCGGCTCCCCCGGGCGCGAGGAGATCATCCTGTTCGACCCCGAAGGAAAGCAGATTTCCATCTACTCCGGACAGGTGGAGGAGATCTACGAGTGGCAGACCTCCTTCCGCAGCTTCTCCAACCGCCTGTACATCCTGGCGGCCAACGAATCCATCGCCTCGGTGCGCAAACGCATCAGCGTGGAGGTGGTGGCCCTGAACACCATCGAAGTGGCCGTGCTGGGCACCGAGGAATGGGACCGCAGCTCGGGACGGTACCTGAAGCTGACCACCGAGCTGCAGAACGACCTGCTGGCCGACAGCGGTCTGAAACAGGAAGCGGGCGGGCCGCCGCTGCGCGGCGTATACCACGGCACCGAGGGGGCGGAGATCATCTTCGATCCGCCCCGCTTCACCTGGATCGAAGCCGCGCGCCAGTACTCCGGCGGCTACGCCGTTTTCCGCCTGGATCGCGACGTGCTGTACCTGAAGGGCCTGGACGAGCGCGGGCTGCCGGTTGGAGAAACCGCCTACCTGCTGGAGTACGTGGAAACCAGCGAAGGTCCGGTCCGGGTGCGCCGCCTGATCCTGACCCCGGGGCGCCTGGGCGTGCACGGGGCGGAGGCGATTTCCGAAAAGAAGCTGGTTTTCGAGCAGCGGGAGGCGGAGCCGACCCCCTAGTCCAGGAGAAGGAAGCTTTCGAATCCCGCGTCCTTCAGCCGCAGGATCAGCGCCTGGGCGGATTCGGGGCTCAGCTCCTCCCCGACCACCACGCGGTAATAGCGGGCTTCCCCAACGGTCTTCTCCAGCAGGCGCGCCTCGAAGCCGCGGGCCTCCAGGTCGCGCACCAGGTACCGGGCGTTTTCCGGATCGCGGAAGGAGCCGGCCTGCACCAACGCCTTGCGGGGCGCAGCAACCGGAGCAGCGCTCGGAGCTGCAACCGCCGCAGCGGCGGGCTGCGATGCGGCGGGAGGCTCGTTCGGCAGCAGCCGCAGCGGCTGG
>MIBK01000173.1:20712-24941 GCA_001829505.1 Spirochaetes bacterium RBG_16_67_19
GGGCTTCCCCGAGAGCCAGCAGGGCGGCGGGAATCGCCCGCGCCTGCGCCTGGCTTTCCAGCAGCGCGCGCAGCTCCCCCTCCCCTTGCGCCCCCCGCTCCGTGGCCAGGTATCCCCTGGCCAGCAGGAGCCGGGCGGCGGCCGAGACTTCCACGTCCACGGTGTCCAGCGCCCGCTGCAGGATCTGCTCGGCCTCGCCGGTCAGGCCCAGCTCCAGGCAGAGCCCCGCCCGCTCCACCAGCCGGGCGGGAGTTTCCGGCAGAGCGATCTGGGCGATCAGGGCTTCCTCCACCCGGCCGGACAGGCGCAGCAGGGCCGATTGGCGCTCCAGGCTGGCTTCCCGGGCGGCCGGGTCCCGGAGCCGCGGGGAAAACTCGGCCAGAAGCCGCAGCGCGTCGGCCGCCTCCGAGCAGGCGTCCACCCCGCGCTGCAGGACCTGGGCGAAGGATTCGGCTTCGGGGTTGGCCCGCAGCCACTCCCGGTACAGCGCCACGGCCTCCGCGGCGTCCCCGGCTGCAAGGGAATCGGCCCGGCGCAGGAGCTCTTCCGCCCTCGCGGGCAGCAGCGCCAGCAGGAACAGCAGCGGAGCCAGGAGGCGCAGGCCGCGGTTCATGCGCTCTTCTCCCCGCGGAAGGTGTGCCCGGAGAGCTCCCGCAGGCGGACCTGCGTGAAGTGCCCGATCAGCTCCGGGGGACCCGGAAAGACCACGGTCTCGTCGCCCTCGGTGCGGGCCAGGAGGTCCCCGCCCCTTTTGGAAGGCGCCTCCACCAGCACCGGAACCAGGCGGCTCAGCCGCTCCAGCCGGCGGCGGGAGGAGATGCGCCGCTGCAGGCGGATGACTTCGGAAAGCCGCTCCTGCTTGACCTCGCCGGGCACATCGTCGGCCAGGAGGTATGCCCGCGTCCCCTCCCTCGGGTTGTAGCGGTAGGTGAAGGCGTCGTCGAACTGGACCTGTTCCATGAGTTCGAGGGTCAGGCGAAAATCCTCCTCCGTCTCGCCGGGGAATCCAATGAGAATATCGGTCGTCAGGACCAGTTCGGGGACCTCTTTGCGCAGCCCCTCCGCCAACGATAGATATGCCCCGCGCGTGTACCCGCGGCCCATGGCCTGCAGCACCCGGTCGGAGCCGTGCTGCACCGGCAGGTGCAGCTGCCGGCACAGGGCTCCCCCCCGGGCCAGCAGGGCGACCAGGCGGGGGCTGAGGTCCTTGGGATGGGAGGTCAGGAAGCGCAGCCAGGTGGGCTCCGGGAATTGTGGCAGCTCGGGCAGCAGCCGCTCCAGCAGTCCGGGGAAATCCAGCTCGCCATGGCGGTAGGAGTTGACGTTCTGGCCCAGCAGGGTGATCTCCCGCACACCCGCGGCCTTCAGCTGGGCCAGCTCCTCCAGGATGCTCCGCGGGTCGCGGGAGACCTCCGGCCCGCGCACATAGGGAACGATGCAGTAGGCGCAGAAGTTGTCGCAGCCATGCATGATCGGCAGGAAGACCCGGAACTCTCCTGGCTGCCCGGGGGAATGTCGCGCCGCGAAGCGGTACGGCTCGCGGCCGGTCAGGGAGAGCGCCGTGGGGCGCCCCGCGGATGGCCCCGCGTCTCCCTCGGCCCGCGGCTCCTCCTCCAGCGCCTCCAGCAGCAGGTGCTTCTGGAAGGTGCCGGCCAGCACGTCCACGTGTGGAGCCTGGGCAAGCAGCTGGGCCTTGAGCCGCTCGCCCATGCAGCCCAGCAGCACCACGCGCAGGCGGCGGCCCCGGCGGGCGGCCCGGGCCTTCTGGGCCTTGAAGAAGCCCAGGCGGCCCCAGACCCGCTCCTCGGCGGTGGCCCGCACCGAGCAGGTGTTCAGGATGACCAGCTCCGCCTCGTCCAGGTTCCCGGCGGGACGCCAGCCCCTCTCCTGCAGCCCGAGCTCCAGGGAGCCGGACTCGGCCTTGTTCATCTGGCAGCCGTAAGTCTCCAGCCAGTAGCTCTTCAATCGAACCGCCTCCCCCTCAGTCGCCGGCCAGCAGGCGCAGGGCTCCCTGGGCCAGCCACAAGTCCAGCAGCACCAGGCTGACCATGTGCTCGATCACGGGCACCACCCGCAGCACGATGCAGGGGTCGTGCCGGCCCTCCACCTCCAGGGACACGGGCTGGCCGCGCGCGTCCACGGTTTCCTGCCGGCGCCCGATGGAGGAGGTGGGCTTGACCACCGCCCGCAGGACCAGCGGCAGGCCCGTGGAGATTCCTCCGGCCATGCCTCCGGCCCGGTTGGTGGCGGGCGCCACCCCGCCGTCCGGGGCGCGGGCGAACAGATCGTTGGCCTGGCTGCCCCGCAGGCCGGCCAGGCGGAAGCCCTCGCCGAACTCGATGCCCTTGACCGCGCCCACGGAAAGCACCGCCTGGCCCAGGCGCGCGCCCAGCTTGTGGAACACCGGCTCCCCCAGGCCGGCCGGCAGGCCGTAGGCCCGCACCTCCACCACGCCCCCCAGGGAATCCTTCTGCTCGGACACCCTGCGGATGGCCTCCTGCATGGCGGCCTCCGCCCGGGGGTGCGGACAGCGCACCGGCGAGGCGTACACCCGCTCGCGCAGGGCTTCGGGGTCGGCCGGCGGCTCCCCGCCGGTGAGCTCCCCCACTTCTTCGGCGCTGAGGCTCACCTCCCCAATGGCGCGGGCGAAGGCCAGCACGTGGATGCCCTGCCCGGCCAGGAGCTTGCGGGCCACCGCGCCGGCGGCCACCCGCCCGGCCGTCTCCCGGCCCGAAGAGCGGCCTCCTCCCCGGTAGTCCCGCCGCCCGTACTTGCGCTGGTAGGTGAAGTCCGCGTGGCCGGGGCGATAGAGCTCCGCCAGGCGGGAGTAGTCGGCGGAGCGCTGGTCCCGGTTCCAGATCACCAGGCTGATGGGCGTGCCCAGGGTGCGGCCCTCGAACACTCCGGAGAGGATCTGCACGCTGTCCTGCTCCTGGCGCGGGGAGGTGAGCTCGCTGGTACCCGGCTTGCGCCGGTCCAGCTCACGCTGGATCTCCGCGGCTTCCAGGGCCAGCCCCGGCGGGCAGCCGTCGATCACGGCCCCGATGGCCGGACCGTGCGATTCCCCCCAGGTGGTGACGCGAAAGTACCTGCCGAAGGTGTTCATGTCTGGCTAGAATCTATCAAAAAGCCGGTGGTTGTGACATAGTACCGTGTCCGGAGGCTGGGGGCATGAACAACGAACAAGTGAAAAGCCTGCTGGAGCGCGTGCGGCCCGCGCCCGCTCCATTCCAGGTAGTGCTTTCGGGGAAGAAGAGCCGCAAGGTGCACGGGCTGTACAAGCCCGAGGCGCGCGAGATCATCCTGCACAACCGCAACTTCACCACCGACAACGAGCTGGTGTACACGGCCCTGCACGAGTACGCCCACCACCTGCAGTTCTCCACCCCCCCGCTGCCGCGCTCGGCCCGCACCCACACCATCCGCTTCTGGAGCCTGTTCCACGGCCTGTTGAGCGACGCCGAGCGGGCCGGGCTGTACCGCAGCCCCTTCGACGAGATCGAGGACTTCCGCAGGCTCACCGCCCGGATCAAGGAGAAGGTCATCGCCCCCAACGGCTCCCTGATGAAGGAGCTGGGCCGCCTGCTGGCCGAGGCCCAGGGGCTGTGCGAGAAGCACCACGCCAGCTACACCGACTACCTGGACCGGGTGCTGGCCCTGCCCAAACCCGGTGCCGACGCCGCGGTGAAGTCCCACCTCATGGACCTGGACCCTCGTCTGGGCTACGAAAACATGAAGCTGGTGGCCCGCGTCCGTGACCCGGAAACGCGGGACAAGGCCCAGCAGGCCCTGCTCAATGGGGAGAGCCACGACTCGGTGAAGGAAATGGCATTCGTCCGGCCGGAACCGGAAGAGGATTCAGTGGAAGCCCTGCAGGCCGAGCGCAAGCGCCTGCAGCAAACCATCAAGAAGCTGGAGAAGCGCTTGGAGCTGGTCAACGAGCGGCTGGCTGCGCTGGATCAATAAGGAGAACAGGATTGGAAGCGACCGGTTTCGACCGCCTGCTGGACATCGTGATGCGCCTGCGAGCGCCGGACGGCTGCCCTTGGGACCGCGAGCAGGATCCGGGCACCCTGCGCGGCAACCTGATCGAGGAGGCCTATGAGGCCATCAGCGCCATCGAGGAGGGCGACGACGAGAACCTGCGCGAGGAGCTGGGCGATCTGATGCTCGTGGCCACCATGATCGCGTACATGAAGGAGCAGGAGGGCCGCTTCCGGGTGGCCGAG
>MIBK01000173.1:24949-31539 GCA_001829505.1 Spirochaetes bacterium RBG_16_67_19
GCACATCTGCGCCAAGCTAATCCGCCGCCACCCCCACGTGTTCGGCGGCCCCCGCAAGGACACTCCCGGCGAAGTGATCGAGCAGTGGAACCACATCAAGGAGAACGTGGAAGGCAAGAAGACCAGGCACTCCGCCCTGGAGCGTGTGCCCCGCACCCTCCCCCCGCTGGAGCGGGCCTACGAGATCCAGCAGAAGGTGGCCAAGGTGGGCTTCGACTGGGCCGAAGCCGGCCCGGTATGGGATAAGATGCAGGAGGAGCTGGGCGAGCTGCGGGAGGCCCACGAACAAAAGAACCCCCTGCGGGTGGAGTCCGAGTTGGGCGACCTGCTCTTCACCGCGGTGAACCTGGGTCGCCTGCTGGGCGTGGATCCCACCCTGGCCCTGAACGGCACCAACCAGAAGTTCATCGCCCGCTTCCAGGAGCTGGAGGCGCGGCTGCAGTCCATGGGCCTGAAACCTCAGGAGGCGGGGCTGGAGCGCATGGACGCCATCTGGAACCAGATCAAGGCTCAGGACGGAAAGTCCAGCTCGAAGTAGGATACGGGGCCGCCTTCGGAGCCCCCGCCGCCGTCCACGACGGGCTTCGCGCCGCTGAAGGCGGGCTTCGCCCAGCATTTCTCCCGCCTCACGGCGAGCCCGCTCGCCAGCGGGTTCGCGCAGCCGGCGCTCTCCAACAGCTTCAGGATATTGGACGGCCTGGCGGACGCCGGCACCCGTACGCGCAGCCGCTCCGCGGTGGCCTCCAGGACGGTCCAGCCGACCCCGCCCAAGCCGTCCGCGCCCAGGTTTTTCAGCAGACCCGCGCCCTCGTCCAGGATCCTGTAGTCGGCCCCCCAGTACATCGCCATGGGAGAAGGCTTCCGCATCTGCGGTCTCAGCGCTGGCAGCGCCTTGACCTCCGCGCAGCGCAAGCCCGGCGGCAGGGCGCCATCCAGCCGTTTCCGGAAGGCCCCGGCATCGTCGAAGTCCAGCAGGGTGATCGCGGCCACCTCCTCCTCGGACTCCACGCCCAGCGGCAGGGGATGGGCAAACTCCAGGCGCGGCTTGGGGTTGAAGCCCTGGCTGAAGGCCGGCTCGTAGCCGGCCCGCAGGAAGGCCCGCTCCAGCACGCCCAGGACGTCCAGGTGGCCCAGGAAGGCCGCCGGACCGAACTTGCGGAAGCTGAACAGCACGCGGCGCGGTGCTTCCGCCGCAGGCGAAGCGGCCGCCGGCGCGGGACGTGCGGCGGGCATCGGGTCGGCCTCCAGCTCGCCTTCCGGCAGGGGACCCACCGCGGCGCGCGGCTGGCTATCCCCGCCGCAGACCCCGCAGGGCTGCATACAAGAGGCCGTGCAGGGCCCGGTCTGCTCCCCGGCCAGGGAGCGACGGTACTCCTTCTGCAAGAAGGCCTTGCTCACCCCCAGGCGAACCCCATCCCAGGGCAGGGACGACTCCGGGTCGCGGGGGCGGCAGGTCTCGGCCTCCACGTCCCAGCCGGCCTCGCCCAGCACCTGCCGCCAGAGGTCCCGGCGGACCAGGTCCTCCCAGGAGTCGAAGCGCGCCCCCAGGCGGAAGGCCCGCCAGACCAGGTCCCCCACCCGCTCATCCCCGCGGCTGATCAGGCCCTCCAGCAGGGACAGGAAGGGGGCGTGGTAGCGCACCTTCACCCCTTTTCCGGCCAGCTCGCGCTTGGCCGGCATGATGCGCTCCACGGCCTGCGCCTCGGTGAGCTGCCCGGCCCACTGGAAGGCCGTGTGCGGCTTGGGGATGAAGGTGCCGATGTTGGCGGCCAGCTCCATCCGCGAGCGCCGGCGGACCTCCAGCAGGAAGTCCACGATCGCCGGGGTCTCTTCCTCCCCGCCGGCCACGGGCAGGCCGACCATGAAGTAGAACTTGGCGGCCCGCCAGCCGCGGGCGCGGGCCTCTTCCATGATCTGCAGGGTCCGCTCCAGCGGGGCCAGCTTGTTGAGCCCGCGCTGCCAATCCTCCACCGGGGTCTCCACGGCGAAGGTCAGCCCGCTCTTGCGCACCGCGGAGATTTCCGAAAGAAGCTCCAGGCCCAGGGAATCGATGCGCAGGGACGGCAGGGCGAAGGACACGTGCCGGCGGCGGTGCCGGCGGGTCAGCCCCCGCACCAGCCCGGCGATGCCCGGGTAGTCCCCGGAGGACAGGGAGGCCAGGGTGAGCTCCCGGTAGCCGCAGCCCAGCACCAGCTCGTCCACCTCCCGGGCGATGAGGGCCGGCTCCTTCAGGCGGAACGGGCGGTAGAAATTGCCGGCGTGGCAGAAGCGGCAGCCGTTGGGGCAGCCGCGCATGATCTCCACCACTCCGTGGTCCTGGACCGTGCGCAAGGAGGGCACCGGGAAGGGCGCCTGGAAGACCGCCGGCGCGGCCTCAGGGGCCCGGCCGGACGCAGAACCGGAGGCGAGCCCCCCGAGCTCCCCGAAGCCGGTCCAGGCCACGCGGCGGGCCGGGGCGCCTTTCGCGGCGCTCCACACGTAGGGCTCGGCCTGGAGCTGCTCCGCCAGATCCGAGCGGGAGGCTCCCCGGCGCTTCAGCCCGGCCAGCCTCTCGAACAGGGCGAGGGCCTCTCCTTCGATCTCCCCAATGAAGACCCCGTCCACGAACGGGCCGAAGGGCGCCGGATTGGTGACAGCCGGGCCGCCGGCCACCACCAGGGGCTGGCCCTCCCCGCGCTCGGAGCGGCGCGGAGCCACCCCCCCCAGATCCAGGATGTTCAAAAGATTTGTGAAGGTGAGCTCGTAGCCCACGGAGAAGCCCACGATGTCGAAGCAGTGCAGGGGGCTGCCCGTTTCCAGCGAGGCCAGCGGCCGCCCACGCGCCCGCAGCCCGGCCTCGAAATCGGCGGCGGGGGCGAAGACCCGCTCGCAGGACACCCCGGGCAGGGAATTGAGCAGGCGGTGGATCAGATGCACCGCCAGGTTGGACATGCCGATCTCGTAGAGATCGGGGTAGGAGATGACCACGCGCAGCAGGCCCGACCCCTCGCGGACCAGCGACCCGTACTCTCCGCCGACATAACGGCCCGGCTTCTCCACTCCGGAGAGCAGGCTCCGCAACTCCCTGTCCAACGCGGCTACCATACCCGCTCATAGCCGGCGCGTAAAGGCCTCCTCGCAACGCGGCGGCTCGCAGCCGGCGCGTCAAGGCCCCCGCGCAGCGCGTCGGGACGGCATCGGCCCTTGATCGCCCCCGTCGCGCCTTCCTATACTCAAGCGTGGAGCTGGAAGGCACCCTGGAAACCCTCACCTACCGCAACGAGCAGACCGGCTACAGCGTGGCCCGCCTGCAGGTGCCCGGCCAGAGCGGACAGGTCACCGTGGTCGGCACGCTGCACGACCCGGTCGTGGGGCAGACCCTGCAGCTCACCGGGGATTGGCAGAACCACCCGCGCTACGGCCGGCAGTTCCACATCGAGGCCAGCCGCTCCGTTTCCCCGGCCACCGCCGAAGGCATCGAGCGCTACCTGGGCTCGGGGATGGTCAAGGGCATCGGTCCGGAGCTGGCCCGGCGCATCGTGGCCCGCTTCGGCACCGACTCCCTGCGGGTGCTCGACGAGGAGCCCAAGCTGCTGTCGGCGGTGCCCGGGATCGGCCCCTCGCGCCTGGCGGCCCTGGGTGAGGCCTGGAAAGCCCAGCGCGGGCTGCGCGAGGTGATGCTGTTCCTGCAGTCCCACGACATCGGCACGGCCAACGCCTGGCGGATCTACCGCCGGTACGGGGCCAAGTCCATCGAGCGCATCCGCGAGAATCCCTACCGCCTGGCCGAGGAGGTCTACGGCATCGGCTTCCGCACCGCCGACCGGGTGGCCGCCAGCCTGGGCCTGGCCCGCGACGCCCCCGCGCGCCTGCAGGCCGGGCTGCTGTTCGCGCTGGGCGGGGCCGAAGGGCACACCTGCCTGCCCACGGACGAGTTGGCCCGCCGGGCCGCCGTGCTGCTGGAGCTGCCGGAAGAGCGCCTGGCGGAAGGCCTTCGAGAGCTGGCGGCCGCCGGAAGGGTCGTCCTGGAAGGGGCTTGCGTGTACCTGCCGGCTCTGCACGCCGCCGAAGCCGGGATCGCCCTGCTTCTGCACCGCCTGGCCGCCGCGCCGCGCACCGCCCTCGCCGCCGAGCCGGAAAAGGACATCGCCCGCGCCCAAGGCAACCTGGATTTGACCTTGGACCCGCCGCAGGCGGAGGCCCTGGCCGCGGCCCTGCGCGAGAAGGTGCTGATCCTTACCGGCGGGCCCGGCACAGGCAAGACCACGATCCTGCGCACCCTGGTGGCGGCCCTTTCCGGCCGCCGCGTGCTGCTGGCCGCTCCCACGGGGCGGGCGGCCAAGCGCCTGGAGGAATCCAGCGGGCGGGAGGCGAAGACCATTCACCGGCTGCTGGAATTCGACTGGCGAACGGGGGGCTTTCGCAAGGGGCCGGCCGAGCCCCTGGGCTGCGACCTGCTGATCGTGGACGAGGCCTCCATGGTCGACACGGTGCTGATGTACCAGCTCCTGCGCGCGCTGCCCCCCGCCGCCGGGTTGCTGCTGGTCGGCGACGCGGATCAGCTCCCCTCCGTCGGGCCGGGCAACGTGCTGCGGGACCTGATCGCCTCCGGCAGGCTGCCCGTCCGGGAGCTGACTCACATCTACCGCCAGGCCGCGGCCAGCCTCATCGTCACCAACGCCCACCGCATCCGCGCGGGCCGGATGCCGGAAGGCGACGGGGAGGACTTCTACTTCATCGAGCAGGATTCGCCGGCCAAGGCCGCCGAGATCATCCTGCAGCTGGTCACCGAGCGCATCCCCCGCCGCTTCGGCCTGGACCCGCGCGCGGACATCCAGGTGCTCTCGCCCATGCACAAGGGCGAGGTCGGGGTGCAGAACCTGAACCGCCTGCTGCAGGGCGCGCTGAACCCGGGCGCCGAAGGCCTGCAGCGGGGCCCCTGGCGGTTGTCCACCGGCGACAGGGTGCTGCAGCTGCGCAATGACTACGAAAAGGAGGTCTTCAACGGCGACATCGGCCGCATCAGCCACCTGGACGCGGGACAGGCGGTGATCGAGTTCGACGGCCGGCCGGTGCGCTATGAGCTGGAAGAGCTGGACGAGATCGCCCTGGCCTACGCCGTGTCCGTCCACAAGTCCCAGGGAGGCGAGTTCCCCGCGGTGGTGCTTCCGGTCATGACCCAGCACTATGTGCTGCTGCAGCGCAACCTCCTGTACACGGCGGTCACGCGCGGCCGCAGGCTGGTGGTCCTGGTGGGCACGCGACGGGCACTGCACATCGCCCTGTCCAAGGCCGGGGCCGGCTCCCGCTTCACGGGGCTGGCCCGGCGGCTGAAGGAGCAGGTGTAGCCCGTGGCCGAAGCGGCTTTTCCAGCGGACTTCCTTTGGGGCGTATCCAGTGCCGCCCACTGCGTGGAAGGCGCAGCCGGAGGACGGGCCCAAACCATCTGGGAGCCCTTCTGCCGGAAACCCGGCGCTGTTCTGGACGGGGCCGCGGCTGACCAGGCCTGCGACCAGGCGCGCCGCTGGGACCAGGACCTGGAGATCCTGCGGCGCCTGGGGGTGAACGCCTGCCGCTTTTCGATTTCCTGGGCGCGGGTTCTGGATGCGGGCCTGGACTATTACCAGCGGGTGGCCGATTCCCTGCTGGCCGCCGGCATCCGCCCTCTGGCCGTGCTCTATCACTGGGACCTGCCCCAGGCCTTCGAGGAGGCGGGGGGCTGGCCCAGCCGGGACACGGCCCGACGCTTCGCCGATTACGCCGCTTCCGTGTACGCGGAGCTGGGGGACCGGATCGGCCTGTGGATCACCCACCACGATCCCTGGGCCTCCGCCTTCCACGGCTACGGCAGCGGCTCCCTGGCCCCGGGCCTGCGCAGCGAGGAGGCCGCGGTCAGCGCCTCGCACGTGCTGCTTCTCTCCCACGCCCTGGCGGTGCAGGCCTGCGCTCCGCTGCGCCGCCCCGGCTCCCGGTTTGGAATCGCCCTGGGCCTTTCCCCGGTCCTTCCGGCCACCCCCGAGGACGAGGAGGCCGCCTTCTGGGCGGACTGCTACCTGAACCGCTGGTGTCTGGACCCCCTCCTGCGCGGGCGCTACCCGGAGGAGCTTCAACAAATATACACCGCCCGGCACCCGCGCTGGGACCTGCGCACCGAGGACCTGGACGCCCTGGCCTCCGCTCGGCCGGACTTCCTGGGGGTGAACTACTTCACCTGCCGCCGGGCGAGCCGGCCCGCGGACCGCGATTCCCTTTTCTCCTTCGCGCGCCCCGAGGGCCTGCCGCGCACCGCCACCGGTTGGGAAATCCGCCCGGAAGGCTTGCGAGAGCTTCTTCTGCGCCTGGATCGGGACTACGACCACCCCGAACTGCTGATCACGGCCAACGGCGCGGCGCTCGAGGAGACCCCTTCGGAAGAGGGGATCGTCGAGGATCAGGAGCGTATTTCCTTTCTTGAGAACCATTTGGTGGAAGCACACCGCTCCTGGCGGGACGGGGCGCGCCTGCGCGGTTTCTTCCCCTGGGCGCTGCTGGACGGCTTCGAGTGGAGTTTCGGCTATTCCCGCCCCTTCGGCCTGGTCGCGGTGGACCGGCAGACCATGAAGCGCTCCTGG
>MIBK01000173.1:31639-38978 GCA_001829505.1 Spirochaetes bacterium RBG_16_67_19
CACTCGTCGCGCCCGAACAACCCCGGAGGCTACGTCGTCTCCGCCGTGCTCAACGCCGTCATGCTGTGGGTGATGAACCAGCTTCCGGTCTGGAAGCCCTTCTTCCTCCTGGACAGCTATATGGATGTGCTTTGGGCGATCAACATGTCCCTGATCGTCCAGATCATCCTGAACCTGGTGCTGGTCTTCTTCCACCCGCTGTTCTTCCACCACCTGATCCGACGGTGTTCAGCCTGGTGAGCATCATCGCGCTGCTGTGGATCGTGCGGGTGTTCCCCCTGGACTTCTCCTCCCGCCTGGGGGACTGGTTCAACATCCTGTTCCGCGTCGTGCTGATCGTCGCCCTGGTGGGCACCCTGATCGGCGGTATCACCCACTTCGTCAAGTTCATCCAGGCGCTGTTCCGGGGCGAGCCACAGCGCGAGGAACGCGAGGATCAGGACTGAAAAAAACCGGGCCGCCCTCGCGGCCCGGTTCGTTCTTCGGTTCCGGGTACTACTTCCCCAGGATCTGGATCATGACCCCGGCGGCCACCGCCGTGCCGATCACCCCCGCCACGTTGGGTCCCATGGCGTGCATCAGCAGGAAGTTGGCGGGATTCTCCTTCTGCCCCACCTTCTGGGAAACGCGCGCTGCCATGGGCACGGCGGAAACCCCCGCCGAGCCGATCAGCGGGTTGATCTTTCCCCCGCTCAATACGTAGAACAGCTTCCCCAACAGCACCCCGCCCGCGGTGCCGCCGGAGAAGGCCACCAGTCCCATGGCCACGATGCCCAGGGTCTTGGGGGTCAGGAAGTTTTCCCCGGTCATGGTGGAGCCCACGGTGGCCGCCAGGAAGATCGTGACGATGTTGATCAGCTCGTTGGCCGCCGTGTTCTTCAGACGCTCCACCACCCCGGATTCCCGGAACAGGTTGCCCAGCATCAGGGTGCCGATGATGGGCGCCACCGCCGGGAACATCAGGCTAACCACGATGGCCACGACGATCGGGAAGAGGATCTTCTCGGTCCTGGTGACCGGCCGCAGCTGGGTCATCATGACGGAACGCTCCTTGCGGGTGGTCAGGGCGCGCATGATGGGCGGCTGGATCAACGGCACCAGCGACATGTAGCTGTAGCAAGCCACCGCGATGGGTCCCAGCAGGTGCGGGGCCAGCTTGACCGTGGTGTAGATGGCCGTAGGCCCGTCGGCCCCCCCGATGATCCCGATGGAGGCGGCCTCCTTCATGCTGAATCCCAGGGCCAGGGCGATGAACACGGCGATGAACACCCCAATCTGGGCCGCGGCGCCCATCAGGATGGTCCAGGGATTGGCGATCAGGGGCCCGAAGTCGGTCAGCGCCCCCAGCCCCAGAAAGATCAGGATCGGGAAGACCTCGGTCTCCAGGCCGACCTTGTACATGTAGTAGTACAGCCCGCCCGGCAGGCCGTCGACCCCGGGGCCGGTGAACCCGGCCAGTGGCAGATTGGTGAGGATGCAGCCGAAGCCGATCGGCATCAGCAGCAGCGGCTCGAAGTTCTTCTTGATCGCCAGGTATTCCAGGACGATGCCGATGAAGATCATGATCACCTGCTTGTAGGTGATCGCGGTGAAACCGCTCATCGTGAACAGGTGGAGGAAATTTTCCAGCATTTCAGTCTCCCGGGGCGAGCTCCGCCAGAGGGTCGCCGGTTTCCACGTTCTGACCGGAGCTCACGTGCACCTTGCGCACGGTGCCCGCCTCGCCGGCAAAGATCTCGTTTTCCATTTTCATGGCCTCGATCACCAGGAGCAGGTCCCCCCGCTTCACTTTCTGCCCCACTTGGGCGCGCACCGCCAACACCTTGCCGGGCAGCGGCGAGCTCACGATCCCGCCCCTGGCCGCCGGACGCGCGGCATGATCAGGGGCCGTGTGGGCGGCAGCGGCGGCCGGTGCCGCGTACGACGAGGAGGCGGCCGTGGCAGCCGCCTGCGGAGCTACACGCTCGGCCGAGCGCACTGCAGCCCCGCCCGAGCCCAACTCCTCCACCTCGACCTCGTAGGTCTGCCCCGCCACCGTGACGCGGTATCTCCTAACCATGGCTCCACCTCCTGGCCTTGCTCTGGGACGTTGCCGCCTTGCCAGGTATCGCCATGGAGGCCCAGGGTCCTTCCGGCCCGGCAATTGGCGGCGGTTCCGGGCTCTGGCGATGCATTTCCAGGGCAGCGGCGATCGCGGCCACCTTGATCACCTCCTGCGGCTCTCGCGCTTCCTGCGGCTGCTGCGACGCCCCTTCCGCGGGGTTCGCGGCTTCTTTTGCCGGCCTGTAGAAGATGAACTTCATCAGCAGGATCACCAGGGCCAGCAGGAACAGCACCAGGAACACCATGCTCTGGGCAACCAGGCTGAACTTGGCTCCCTCCCCCAGTATCTTCCACATGGAGGATCCTCCTATAACGGGATGTTCCCGTGCCGCTTTTCCGGCGGATTCTCGGACTTGCTGCGCAGCATCTCCAGCGCCCGGGCGATGGTGGGACGGGTATCCGCAGGGTCGATGACCGCGTCCACGAACCCGCGCTCCGCGGCCCGGTAGGGGTTGTAGAACTGCTCCTGGTACTCCCGGATCTTCTCCAGGCGCGCCGCGTCGGGATCGCCGGCCGAAGCGATTTCCTTCTTGAAGATGATCTCCGCCGCCCCTTCCGCGCCCATGACCGCGATCTCCGCCGTGGGATAGGCGAAGACCATGTCGGCGCCCAGGGGCCGCGAGCACATGGCGATGTAGGCGCCACCGTAGGCCTTGCGCAGGATCAGGGTGACCTTCGGGACCGTGGCCTCGGAATAGGCGAACAGCAGCTTGGCTCCGTGCCGGATGACCCCCCCGTGCTCCTGCTGGATGCCGGGCAGGTAGCCCGGGCAGTCCGTCAGGGTAAGCAGGGGGATGTTGAAGGAGTCGCAGAAGCGCACGAAGCGGGCCGCCTTATCCGCCGAGTTGATGTCCAGCACGCCGGCCAGGTGGCGGGCCTGGTTGGCGATCAGCCCGACCACCCGGCCGGCGATGCGCCCGAAGCCCACCACGATGTTCCGGGCGAACAGGCTCTGCACCTCCATGAAGTCGCCGCCGTCCACGATCTGCTCGATGACCGCGTGCACGTCGTAGGACTTGCTGTGATCCGTGGGAAGCAGCGCGCGCAGGGCCGGATCGGAGGCCGGGGCGATGCTTTCCAGGCGCGGCGGCTCCTGCAGGTAGTTGTCCGGCAGGAAGGAAAGCAGGCGGCGCGCCGTCTGGATTGCCGTCTCGTCGCTGTCGGCCAGGAAGTGGGCCACGCCGCTTTCCTGGTTGTGCACCGCGCCGCCGCCCAGCTCGGCGTGGGAAACCTCTTCTCCCATCACCGCCTTCACTACGTTGGGGCCGGTTATGTACATGGTGGCCTGCTCGCTCATGATCACGAAATCCATGATGGCCGGCGAGTAGACGGCGCCGCCCGCGGTGGGTCCCAGATTCACGGCGATCTGCGGAATCACCCCGGAGGCGCGCGTGTTGCGGTAGAAGATCTCCCCGTACCCGTACAGGGAGTCGATGCCTTCCTGGATCCGCGCCCCGCCGGAATCGTTCAGGCCGATGAAGGGAATGCCCAGCTTCATGGCCAGGTCCATGACCTTGACGATTTTGTGCGCGTGCATCTCGCCCAGCGACCCGCCGAGCACGGTGAAGTCCTGGCTGTACAGCGCGACCCTGCGGCCGCCGATCGTGCCCACCCCGGTGATGACCCCGTCCTTGGGGATGACCTGATGATCCAGACCGAAACAGCCGGAGCGGCAGCGGACGAACTCGTCGAACTCCAGGAACGATCCTTCGTCGGTCAATCGCTGGATGCGCTCCCAGGCGGTCAGCTTGCCCTGCTGGTGCTGCTTGGCGATCCTGTCCGCGCCGCCGCCTGACCCCAGCTCGCGGCGCTTCTGCTCCAGCTCGCGCAGTTCCGTATCCATGCTCACCTCCGCGGCAGCTATTCCGCTGCATTATGCCACAAAAGAGAATGTTGTCAATTCGTTTTTCCAATATTTGTTCAAATAGGATTTTATGCCATAGGTAAAAACAAGCCCCTCCTTGTGAGAGGGGCTGGAGTTGCTTTGCTGGGCGGCACAAGACTCGAACTTGTGACCCCTAGCGTGTCGAGCTAGTGCTCTAACCAACTGAGCTAGCCGCCCTGGCTCTGGTATGCTTAACCCAAAGCTGTCCGTTTGTCAAGATTTCATCTCCGCGTGCATTCCGCCGATGAAAAGAATAGAGTAATCTGATGCCAATGGTCTGCCTGGTCGTCGAAGGCACCCCCGCCGTGCGGGAGTCCCTCTGCTATGTCCTGCTGTCCCTGGGGATCAAGGGCGTCCCGGCCGCCAACCGGCAGGAAGCCCTGGACACCCTGAAGAGCCAGCCGGAAATCAACCTGGCCATCGTGGACCTGGACAGCAAGGAGGTCCAGGGAGAGGCCCTCCTGAGCGACCTGCGTGAAGCCTGCCAGCCGGGCCGCCTGCAGGTCATCGTCCAGTCCGTGCTGTCCAACCGCGATCTGGTCGTGCGGGTGATGGAATCCGGAGTGGCCGGCTACCTGGTGAAGCCTTATCAGGACAAGGAGCTCTACGAAAAGCTGAAGAAGGTCCTGGAGCGCTGCCAGGTGCCCAACGAACGGCGCAGGCACATCCGCGTCAGGCCCGACCCGGACGAGCTGCTGCGGCTGCACTTCAAGCTGCCCTCCAAGCCCGGCATGATCTCGGGAAAGATCATCGACATCAGCGTCGGCGGGGTGGCCATCGAGCTGCTCAACCCCCCGGAGCCCGGCCTGCTGAAGCCTGGCCTGCAGATCCCCGCCCTGCAGTTCACGCTGGACCGCAGGCAATTCGCCCCTCCGGGCAAGATCGTGCTCTTCCGGGAAAGGCTGCTGGCCCTGCACTTCGACTACCTGACCATCGCGGAAAAAACCTCCCTGGCCAGGTACGTGTTCAAGCGCATCGCGGTCTGACAAGAAAGCCCCGCCTTCCGGCGGGGCTGGTATCTCGAAGCTTGATCCTCGAAGGGCTTAATCCGCCTGCTCCTTGTGCATCTTCTGCTTTTCCAGCGTGCGCAGCACCTGCAGGTTGCCCAGCCTCTTCAACTCCGCTGCCTTCCGCGCTTCCTGCCGGGCGGTCAGGATGCCCCAGATCGCCTCGTCGTTGATATCGCGCTGGGTCTCCAGCAGGGCCTTGTCGTAGGTGATCTTGACGTCCTTGATGTAGGTGACGATGTCCCCGCCCTGCTGCATGGAATCACGGTAGAAGATCAGGCCGACCAGCTTCAGGAACGGTTCGCTGTTCGGGTACAGGGGGTACTTGCGGACCTCGCGGTTGCGCACTTCGGTGATGTAGTTCGGGTTGTTCCAGACCAGCTTGCGCCAGCCGTCGAACTCCAGGTAATCCATGAAGATGGACTGCTCGTTGCCCATCTGGTCCTTGACCAGAACCCCGAAGCCGTTCGGGAAGTTGGAGCCGTAGGCGGTCACCTCGATGCTCTTCAGCACGCCCACGTTCTTGACCACGCCGAAGTTGTCGAACTTGCTTCCGTTGTCCCCCTCCACCTCCACGATCTGGTCCTGGCGCAGCTCGGTCTTGTTGGAGTAGGCCGGGATCTCGAAGGGCGGCGAGACGATGGCGTAGGAATTGTACATGGCCAGCGGGAAGTGCACGCGCACGCCCAAAACCGTCTTGTTGGACATTTCCTCCCCGTCGAAGGGCTTGGCGTTGGCCTTCAGCTTTGATTCCTTGGTGTAGGACATGGCCTGGTTGCCGACGGTCCTGGAGGAAGAGGCCAGCTGAACGTACCAGTTCTCGATGGCCAGCGAGGTCTTCATCGCCTTGCGGACTTCCTCGTCGTAGCTGGATCCGGCCACGTCGGCGAAGTCCACTATGGTGGCGGCGTGCTCGTTGTTCGCCTCGGAATCGCCAAGCTTCACGTCGGCGCCCAGCCTCGAGAAGTCGATCAGCACCGACTTGTCGGCGAAGGCCCCTCCGGCCGCCAACAGCACGATCGCCATGAGGATACAAAGCTTCTTCATGCACGGCTCCTTTCCGGTTCGCTTTTCATTTCAAGTATACGTCCCGATATTCCATAGATCAATTATTTTTCCTTTTTTTGTATCGGCCCCGCCCAGCATAAAAATCACTTCGGGCTTTAACATTTTTTTTATTTCAGGAGCTTGGGCTGGAACCGGAAAACGCTGCCCCCGCTGGGCACCTGGCCCTCGATCAGCAGCTCCAGGCGGCGGATCCGGGGAAAGTTGAACAGGATCACGTTGCTCAAGGCCTGCAGGGCTGCCTCCGGCTCGAAGGGCGACTGCCCAGGCCGCAGGATGCCGCTGGAAAGGCTCAGGTAGACCCGCCGCTGCCGGGCCAGCACGGAAATCAGGCGCGTTTCCCGAGGGAGCAGGGGCCGGTGCATGGGCAGCTCGGGCCCCAGGATGACCTCCTCCACCAGTAGCTGCACGTCCTGATCCAGGCTGCGCCGGCGCGGCAGGAAGCGGGTCTCCCCCACCAGCTTCGCCGAGCTGATCTGGGGGAAAAACAGGGTGCGCCGCGCCCAGGGCCTGCCGGTCAGGAAAAGGACCAGAGAGACCAGCAGCAGGAAAAGGAACAACGATGCACCGGTGGCCAGCAGCAGCTTTTCGGCGGAGCGCAGGGATCTATTCGGTAAAGCCCTTAGTCTTTTCAAAAGCATTGACGAATCTTCGCACCCCAGTATATATAGCCCGGGCCAGCTTCTGCAAGTATTGCTCCTGGGCCAGCAGGCCCGCTTCCTCTGCGTTGGTCACGAAGCCCAGCTCGATCAGGATCGAGGGCATGCGGGCGTTGCGCACCACGAACCAGGATTCCTCCCGGATGCCGCGGTTCACGCTCTGGGCGCCCACCTCCCGGTCGAAGCTGTCCAGCACCTGGCGGGCCAGGGTGATGCTCTCGATGGCGTACTCCTCTTCCAGCAGCACGTTGAGGATGGGGGCGAGGTCCCGGCGCTCCTCATCCAGCGATTCGGCGTCCACCAGTTGCCGCCGGTAGTCCCCCGGCAGCACCCAGACCTCATAGCCCTTGACCGCCGTGTTGAATGAGGCATTGGCGTGCACCGAAATGAAGATCACCGCCTCGTGTTCCCCCAGGGGCACGGTGTTGGCCAGCGAAGCCCTGTCCTCCAGCTTCAGGTACTCGTCCCCGGTCCGGGTCAGCAGGATTTTGCGGTCCGGGTACTCGGCGCTCAACAGCGTGTGCAGCCCGCGGGACACCGCCAGCACCACGTCCTTCTCCGCCAGGCGTTGGTGATCCTGGCCCACGGCGTAACTGCCCACCGCGCCGGAATCCGAGCCC
>MIBK01000173.1:39087-40399 GCA_001829505.1 Spirochaetes bacterium RBG_16_67_19
GCCCAACGGGGGTGCGGGTGATGTCCGGCCAGGCCACCAGGTAGCGGTAGTTGACCAGCGCCCAGGGGAACCCGACCCGGAAGCTCACCCGGTCCCCCGGCTGCCCCAGGGTCTTTCCGGAAAGCTCGAACTGGCCCTGCCCGGCCAAGGGGTCCCAGCTCAGGGTGGCGTCCAGCTCCCGCAGCACGGCTTGCAGCTCTTCGCCGGGCGCGGCCATTGCGGCCAGCAGCAGCACCAGACCCGCCGCGATCCGAATCAGCCTCATGCGCCGGCCTCCGGGCGCAGGCTGCCCAGGACCTCGCCGGGATCGCCCCGGCAGAGGGACTCGATCAGGAAGACCCCCGCCTGCACGCCGCCCCGGGCGAGCGCGTCCCAGAACACCCGCCCCAGGGTCAGCCTGCCGGGCATGGGGGCCTCGGCCGACGGCACGCCGGAGAGGCGCTCCACCTGCTCCAGCGCGCCGGACAGGCTCAGTCCATGCCAATCGCAGGCCTGCTCCGCCTTCAAGCCCTCCGGGCGCAGAATCGCCAGGCCCTCGGTCCCGAGGCGCGCGGAGCCAAGCTGTCCCACCGCATCCGGCATGCCCTCCATGGCTCCGGCCAGCGCCTGGCCGAACCGCGGAAAGGCGGCCCAGGGACCGGGGCGTCGGTCGCGCAGGAAGGCCAGGGTTTCCTCGTCGTTCGGCTCCAGGCGCAGAAAAACCTGCTGGCGGGCCCGATCCGCGGCCCCCATTGCGCGCGTGCGGGTGGGAGCGCGGGTGATGACGTTGCCGCACTTTTCCAGGTTGTTGGCCGGCAGGCGCACCCGCTCGCCCACCCGCACGCGCAGGAACAGCTCCTGTAGCCCATCCACCTGCCGGACTTCCGCCAGCCCTTCCAGCGCCCGAATCCTGCCGGGAATGGAAATGAAGGCCCGCTCCGCCGACACCGCGGCGAAGCGCGGCGTCAGGTCCCCCGGCGGAAGGCCCACGGCGATGTTGAGGGCCGCCTCGGTCACCTCCACCCCGCAGGACAGCGGAAAGGTCCAGCCCGACATGTACCCGCCGGAAAGGCGGGCGGCGATCTCCCCGATCGCGGGGCCGGAAGGGGTCAGCTTGATGTCGCCCTTGGCCGCGCCATTGCGGATGCCCAGGGCCCGGATGCCGGCCAGGAACACCTCCTGCGCCTGCCGCAGCAGCTCGGGGTCCAGGTCGCTGGGCATGGTATGCCCCATCTCCACGAAGTAGGGCGGGAAGTAGATGTGCCGGTCGGCCACTCCGCAGACCGTGGCCTGGCCATGAAAAACCACGGCGTCCAGGCTCAACTCCGGCCCC
>MIBK01000173.1:40462-40575 GCA_001829505.1 Spirochaetes bacterium RBG_16_67_19
CTCGCGTAGTCCTCCTCCCGGTCGACCCGCCGCACGCCGCGCGCGCCCATGTTGTCCACGGGCTTGACCACCAGCGGAAAGGAAAAGCCCTCCGGCGGGCGCTCCTCGGCCTT
>MIBK01000173.1:40593-40699 GCA_001829505.1 Spirochaetes bacterium RBG_16_67_19
TGGCCCGCGCTCCACCGTATAGTAGCGCGGGCAGGGAACCGCCTTGGCGCGGAAGCGGGCCCGCATCCTCGACTTGTCCGTCGCGTTCTGGGCCACAGCGTAGGGG
>MIBK01000173.1:40733-49690 GCA_001829505.1 Spirochaetes bacterium RBG_16_67_19
CGGTGGTGGAGAAATCGGTGCCCGCCGTGAACACGCCGTGCAGGCCGTGCCGCCTGCGCAGGTCCTCGGCCACGGCCACCAGGCCGTCGCGGTCCTGTAGGTCCACCTCCAGGGCTTCGTGGGCCAGGCCTCGGACCGCCGGGTCGATGCTCTTGGCGGCCACAAAGACCTGCCAGCCCTTTTTTCGGGCGATTCGTGCCGCGGGAAGCTGCATGGTGCCCCCGCCCAGGATCAGGATGTTCATACCGCCTCTCCGATCTTCACCGCGTAGGCTTCGAAAGTGTCGCCCAGCCCCAGCAGGCGGCTGGCCGGGCGCAGCAACCCGGCGGGCAGCCTGCCGGGGAAGCGCTCCGGATGGTGCCCGGTGATCTGCATACGCTCCAACCGGAAGCCGAAGCGCCGCAGCAGCGGCCCGGTCCGGCGCGGGGTCCAGATGGTGAAATGGTCCGCGGGGCTGGCGCTCAGGAAGCGTCGCAGGCTCCGGCATGCCGAGATGCCCGAGCCGCTGGGGGTGGAGAACGCCAGCACTCCGCCAGGGCGGAGCAGCCGGTTGACCCGCCGCAGGGCGGCGGCCGCGTCCCGAAAGTGCTCCAGCACGTACCACAGGGTCACCGCGTCGTAACCCCCTACCGGCAGCGGAACCTGCAGGAAATCCCCCTGCGCGCAGGGCAGGCCCAGCTTCTCCCGCACGTGCCGCGCGGCCTCAGCGGACACCTCCAGGCCTTCGGCGGCCAGGCCCGTCTCGCGCGCGGCCGCCAGGAACGGGCCGTACGCGCAGCCCACATCCAGCAGCCGGGGCGCCCCCGGCTTCCGCGGCAGCAGCGGCAGAAGCTTTAGCAGCCGCCGGCGCCCCGCCTCCCGGATGGCGTCGAAGTCCTCCAGGTAGGTGCGTCCGTATTGCCGGCGGTACTCCTCGAAGAAGTAGCTCTGCCCATAGGTTACGGCTTGAGCCCCGAAGTCGGCCAGGTAGAGCATCCGGCAGGACCGGCAGCGCAGGTAACTGCGGCGCGCGAAGCGAGCCACGGCCGGATTCGGGGATCGCCCGCACACGGGGCAGGCCACCGATCCGGCGGGAAGCAGGGCCGGCAGCAGCTCCGCAGGCGGGAGGCGCTCCAGTTCCTGCTCGCCCGGCCGGGCTTCCGTCGCCGCAGGCCGCGCTCCGGCGGTAGCGGCCCCAGACTCCAGCAGCCGCTCGAAAACAGCACGGTCCGCCAGCAGGCGCCGCAGGCGGCCCAGGTTCGGACGCCGCACCCCGATTTCCGGCAGCCCTTCATTGCGGGCCAGCCGGCGATGGTAGCGCGTGGGATGGAAGCTGATCACCGGGACCCCGGCGGCCCGCGCTTCGAGCGCCGTCAGCCCGAACAGGGTGAACACCAGGTCGTATCCTGCCAGAATCGAGCGCAGGTGAGGATTGCGCAGCACCGTGACCCCTTCAGGCCATTGCCCGCGCCGGAAATAGGGGCCCTGCACCACGGTGAGCTGCCCGGGGGCGAACAGGCCCGTGCCCAGCAGCCGCTCCAGCAGGCGCCCGCTCAGGTCCGCGGAATCCTCCCCCCCGAAGCTGAGCAGGATGCGCCGGAACGGGTAATCCCAGCCGGTCCGGCGCGCCGGCAGCTCCAGGAAGGCGGAGCTGGCCAGGTTGGGCGGGTGCGCCCCGTTCGGGCCCAGCGGCGTATCGATGAGGTATGGAAGAAAGCGGCGCGCCGGACCGCCCTCGTCCAGCCCGATCACCGGCTTTCCCGCGAAGGGCGCCAGCGCGGATGCCGGCGTGCGGAAGCCGTCCAGGAGCACCAGGTCCCACGGCTCGCCCGGATCGTAGTCCGGAAGGACTTCCGGCAGAGGCTCTCCGCCGGCCAGGGGCTCCAGCAGCTCCCGCGCTCCCCGCCCGCAGCGCTCCCGGCAATGCTCCAGCAGCAGGGCCGCCTCCCCGTTCCAGCGCCGGGCCACCGCCAGGCAGCGCCGCAGGTGCCCGCTGCCCAGGCCGGGCCCGAAGGCCGGCACCAGCAGCAGCCTCATCGGCGCTCCCGCAGCCAGGCCACCAGCTCCTCGGTCTCCAGGGGCTCCCCGCGGTACAGCTCGCCGAACAGGGCGCGGAGGCGCTCGTAGTCCTCGGCGGTATCCAGGGTGACCCGGGCTTCCGGCAGGTGCCATTGGGCCGGACAGGGCGGCTCTCCCACCCCGAAGCGCTCGGGGTGGCGGTACAGGTACGGGGTCACGTGCTCGCGCTCATACGGGTCGCGAGCCTCCTTCCCCGCCTCCGCCAGCGCCTGGGCTTCGACCACCTCCACCCCGGTGCCCAGGGGAGGCCCCAGGTAGTGGCTGAGCTGCCAGCCCCTGGCCTCGTGCAGCTCCAGCAGGCTGCGCACCTGCGCGGGGGAGACCAATGGGTTGTCGCCCGTGGCCCGCACCACCCGCCGTACCCCGAAGCGGGCGGCGGCCCGGCAGAAGCGGTCCAGCACGTCCTGCTCGGAGCCGACGAAGAGCTGGAAGCCCTCCTCCCGGGCCAGGCCGGCGAAGGCGCTCCGGCTGGCCGGCTCGGTCAGCAGCGCGTGCACGCCCGCCTCCACGCGGGCCAGGGCCCGCATGGCCAGCTGCAGCACCGTGGCGCCCGCCAGCGGCAGCAGGGCCTTGCGCGGGAGCCGGGTGGAGCCCAGGCGCGCCTGCAGGAACACCCCCACCGCTACTCGGGCATTTCCCACCGGCCCAGCAGGCTGGGGAGGTCCCCCTGGAAGCGGAAGCGGTTCTCGTGTACCCAAGCGCGCACCTCACGAAACTCTTTCAGGCAGTCCAGCAGAGCGGAGCCGGACCGCAGCGCGTAGCGCGGCAGGCGGGACAGCGGCAGCAGGCCGGAGTCGCCGGTGAAGCGCACGGCCAGATTCTTCAGGAAAAACAGCTTGTAGCTGGCGTCCGGCGTGCTGTCCTCGCCCGCAGGCTCGCCGGTGTAGGCGAGCTGGAGGCGCGGGTGCCAGGCGATGGTCTCCCCCCACAGCCCGGCGCGGAAGCCGAAGTCCATCTTCTGCCAGTAGGGGTTGGTCATCCAGGGGTCATAACCTCCGAGCTGCTGGAAGCGTTGGCGGGAGTACAGCCCGCAGTAGTCGAAGGGGTACAGGGAGCGCATGCCTTCCTGCGCCGGCTTCCAGGGCAGGACCTTCAGGCTGCCCTTGATCATCGCGGGCACCAGGATGGAAGGAAGCAACTCCCCTTTGGGGCTCTTCAACCGGGGGACCTGGCAGAGCAGCTCGCGCTGCTGGGAGCCCAGGCTGTCCCCCTCGTCGCGCATGTCCGACCAGAGCACCAGGATCCTCTCGGACAGGGCCTCTTCGATGCCCAGGTTGATCTTCTCCCCCGGGGAGGCCGGGGAGCGCAGCAGCAGGAAGCGGATGGCCGGGTGCCGGCGGGCCAGCTCTTCCAGGTCATAGGCCGGGCTGGGCCCCTCCACCGAGAGGATCTGCACATTCGGCAGCGCGGACAGCTCCCGCAGCTGCTCCTCCCGATAGAAGCGCCCGCCGCGGGCCAGCAGCAGCACGCTCAGGGCGTCGGGGCCGGCGCGGTTGGACCCTCCCACCACCGTGTAGGAGGCGCGCGGCCGCTTAAAAATTGTAGGTGTAGTACTCATCGCAGCCCGCGCACAGCGACGGGTATTCCTGGCGCAGGTGGTCACGGTACAGCTGCTGCCCGCGCGCCCAGACCTCGGCCAGCTCCTCCTCGAACAGGTTGCCCAGCGGGTGGCGCAGGTTCACGTCTTCCCGGCACAGCGGCACCCGGCCGTCGATCAGCACGGAGAGGTCCCGCTTCAGGTGCCAGCAGGGGAAGCGCTTCAGGGGAGAAAGGTCGGCGACCCGTCGATCCGGCAGCAGGCCGCTGAAGTGGTCGTACTTCTGGATGATCACCTTGCCGGTGCGCGCCTTCCAGGCGCGGTAGAAGTCCTCCAGGCGCTCCTCGTTCTCCTTCATGCGCACCGCCTGCACGTGCACCTGGGAGGGGAAGCGGGCGGCCAGCAGGTCGATGGCCCGCAGCGCCTCCTGGTATCCCTCGCCGCGCAGCTTCCCGTACAGCTCCGGGGAGTCCGCGTCCAGCGAGACGATCCACTCGATGCCTGGCCCATTGGCGATCTGGCCCAGGACGGCGGGGTCCCAGCCCACGCCGGAGGTCTCCACGATCAGGCGCAGGCCCCGCTCGCGCACGGCGGAGACCAGCTCCGGGAAACGGCTGTAATAGGCGGGCTCGCCCCATAGCGACACGCTGAGCACCGCGTCCCCGCTGTAGGCGCGGATCTTGTCCGCCAGGCCTACGAAGCGCTCCAGCTCCATTTCCCCCTGCTTGCCGGTGCGCTGGATGCCGAACTTGGGATACGGGCAATAGCTGCACAGCTGCGGGCAGCCGGCCACGATCTGGATCGAATAGAAGGCGGGCAGGGTCCGCAGCAGCTCGGGCTTTTCCTGGACCAGGCGGCAGGCGCTTTCCGCGTCGGCGGCCCCGGCTTCCAGCAGGCGGGTGAGCAGCAGGTGGTTGCGCTTGGTGTCGGAGCTCAAGGTAAGGCGCAGCAGCCGCAGGTCGGCCGGGGCCAGCTCGGTTTCCACGTCGAAGGCGTTGATGTCCTTCTTCACCACTTCAAAAACCGCCCCACGGTCCGCGGCCTGAACCTCGGGGCAGCCTTTGGCCAGCTCGGCCAACGCCGGCAGCACGCCAGGGCGCAGGATCTCCACCGCCAGACCCAGCGGGTAGCCGTCGGCGAAGGTGTAGTCGGCGTAATACTTGCGGTGGTTCTCCAGCAGGCGGGAGGCGAGCGCGGAATCCAGCAGGGGGCAGTCGGCGAAGAAATAGAACAGGTGATCGGCCCCCTCCGCCAGGCGGGACAGCGCGCCCAGCAGGTCGCCGACTCCGCCTGCCGGAAGCCGCACGGCCTCGAAGCCCGGGGGGCAGGGCGCGTCCCCGGCCAGCAGGATATGCACTTTCTGCACCTCGGGCAGGCGCCTGGCGAAGGCCAGCACCCGCTCCGGGCAGTCGCCGCCCCCGGGCAGTTTCTGGAAGCTGTAGCTGGAAAGGGTGAGGCCGTTGGCCACCGCCAGGTTCTTCATGCCTACCGCAATTATCGACATCTATCGAAGTTTTTCAATCGAGCGGGCGAGATTGACACGGCTGCCCATTTGCCGTAGGGTTTTCGAGCATTGAAAAGCAGCACCTTGACCCGCGCCGAGGGCTTGGCGATCTGGTTGGGAATTATCGGCAACGCCCTGCTGTTCGGCGGCAAAATCGTCATTGGACTCTGGTTTCACAGCATCGCCATCATTTCCGACTCCCTCAACTCCTTCACGGACATCATCGCTTCCCTGGTCGTCTACATCAGCATCCGCACCTCCTATCAGGCAGCCGATTCTCAACATCCGTATGGACATAAGCGCGCCCAGCCCATCGCCGGGCTGATCGTGGCCATCTTCACAGGCATCGTCGGCTTCGAGGTCATCGCCCAGGCGGTCAACCGGCTGCTCACGAACGACCGCATGCAGCCTGGCCTGCTGCCGATCCTGCTGGTCCTGGGGGTCCTGGTCATCAAGCTGTTCATGCACCTGTACGTTCAAGCGGTCGCCCGGCGGACCGGCAGCACAGCCCTGCTGGCTTCCGCGGCGGATCACCGCAACGACGTGCTGGTTTCCGCCGCGGTTCTGATCGGAGTCCTGTTTTCCAACTTCGGCTTTCCGGTATTCGACCCTATCGTGGCGATCCTGATCGGGCTGTGGATCATCAAGGCGGGCTTCAACATTGGTCGGGACAACATCAAGTACCTCATGGGCGAAGCCCCTCCCGCGACCCTGCTGGAGAGCATCCAGGATGCCGTCCGCGCCATCCACGGAGTGCAGCGCGTCCACGATGTCCTGGCCCATTACGTCGGGACCATGATCCATATCGAGGTGCATATCAACGTCAATCAGGAGCTGAACGTGGAGCAGGCCCACGCCATAGGCAAGCAGGTCCAGGCGGTCATCGAAGGAAGGGATGGCGTGGCCAGGGCCTTCATCCACATCGATCCTTTGGCGGTCGCTTGAAGCCGCCGGCCCAGCGCTCCTTCACCGTCTCCCAGATCACCGGCCTGATCAAGGACCTGCTGGAGCAGACCCTGCCGAACGTGACCGTCGAGGGGGAGATCTCCAACTGGCGTCCGGCCAGCTCCGGGCATTGCTACTTCAGCCTGAAAGACGAGGAGGCCCTGCTCTCCGCGGTGATGTTCCGCGGGCGGATGGCCACCCTGAGCTTCCAGCCCGCCGACGGCCTGAAGGTCAAGGCCACGGGCAACATCTCCGTATACCCCAAGCGCGGCAACTACCAGCTGATCTGCGAGAGCCTGCAGGCCAGCGGCGAGGGAGAGATCCTGGCCATGCTGGAAAAGCGCAAGCGCCAGCTGGCCGCCCAGGGGCTGTTCGACGCCGAGCGCAAGAAGCCCCTGCCCCTCTTCCCATCGCGCGTGGCCGTGGTCACCTCCCCGACCGGGGCGGCCATCCGCGACATCCTGCGGGTCCTGGGCCGGCGCAACGCGGGATTGAACCTGGTGATCCTGCCCACCCTGGTGCAGGGGGAAGGCGCCGGCGAGATGATCGCCCGCCGCATCCGCACCGCCAACGAGTTTTCCATGGCCGACGTGCTCATCGTGACCCGCGGGGGAGGCTCGCTGGAGGACCTCCTGCCCTTCTCAGCGGAGGAGGTGGTCCTGGCCATCGCCGAGTCCCGCATCCCGGTGATCTCCGCGGTCGGGCACGAGGTGGATTTCACCCTGGCGGATTTCGCCGCCGACGTGCGGGCCCCCACGCCCTCGGCCGCCGCGGAGATGGTCTCCGCCTCGCGCCTGGAGCTGGCCCGCACCCTGGAGGCCGCGCGCCGGGGTCTGTGCGAGGCCATGCGCACCCGCCTGGAGAGGCTGCGCCTGGTCCTGGCCCAGTTCGAGCCGGAGGCCCTGGAGAGGCACCTGCGCTTCCTCCTGCAGCCCGCGCTGCTGCGGGTGGACGACGCGCGCCAGCAGCTGGCTGACGGCCTGCAGGCCCTCCTGCGCGACCGCCGCCACCGCCTGGAGCTGCTGGCCGGGGCGGTGCAGGCCTCCTCCCCTCTGGGCATCCTGGCCCGGGGCTACGCCGTGGTGGTGCAGGAGCGCACCGGAAAGGCCCTCCTGTCCCCGGCCGGGGTCAGGCAGGAGGAGATGCTCGCCATCCGCCTGCACCGGGGAGCCTTGCGGGCCGCCGTGAAGGAGAAGCAAGTATGAGGAGTTTCGAGGACCGCCTGACCCGCCTGGAGCAGCTGAGCGAAAAGCTCAAGACCGGCGGCATCCCGCTGGAGGACGCCGTGGCCCTGTTCGAGGAGGGCATCCGCCTGGCCAAGGACCTCTCCAAGGAGCTGGGCAAGGTGGAGCGCAAGGTGGAGATCCTGCTCAATGAGCCGGGGCGCAAGGCCGACGCGGTGGTGGAGCCGGACCTGGGGCTGTTTCCCGAAAGCGAGGAGGAGTAGCGGCGCGCCGCCGGGCGCTTCGGGCTTAGGGAAAGTCGGCCGGCAGGACGACCCGGTCCCCGGGGACCACCCCCAGGCGCCGCAGCGTCCCGGCCGGCAGCTCCAGGGCGTAGCGGGCCGCCCTGCCGGAGCTCACCGGTTTCAGCGACAGGGGCTTGAGCTCCTCGATCTGCAGGATCTCCCCCTCGCTGGACAGGAAGGCCAGGGTCAGGGGCAGGGTCGTGTTCTTCATCCAGAAGGAAAGGTGCTCGTCGGCCTCGTAGACGAAGATCATGCCGCCGCGCTCGCCCAGGGTGCTGCGGTGCATCAGGCCGCGGGTCTTCTGCTCCTCGCTGCGGGCCACCTCGATGCGGAACTCCTCCCCTGCGATGCGCACGGGGATGGTAGGCAAGGACCGGGGGCAGGCGGAAAGGACCAGCACGCTCAGGGCAACCGCGGTCAAGGCGCGGGCGATCAGAACTCCTCCAGGAACATCTTCTTAGAGGCATCCGTTAGGGCCTCGCCGGCCTGGCCCTGCTCCCGCAGCGCGCTGAACACGCCGCTGTCCAGGTACTTCACGCTCAAGGGGCGCTCCAGCGACAACCGCAGCCCCGGGAATTCCCACACGGCCTCCGTGGGATTCAACCGCGTGGAGCCGCCGTACTTGCGGCTGAGGGTGTCGAACAGGGTGAAGTAATCCAGGCGGCGGTCGTCCAGGACCAGGATGATGGAGAACAGCCGGCCCTCGTGGAACTGGAAGAAGGCCCGGCGCACCCAGGAAGCTCCCGAGCATTCGATCAGGGTCTGCTGCGGGGTGGGCAGCAGGCTCACGTCCGGGTCGCCCCGGTAGCCGAACAGCGCGTCCGCCGCCAGCCTCTCCTTGACCTGCTCCAGGCCCATGCCCAGGCTCACGCCGCGGAAACCCGGCGGCCCGCCCTCCCGGGCCTGGGCGGCGGCCGGGCAGGCCGCCAGGGCCGCGAAGGCTACCGCGGCCGCGGCCAACAGCCATGCCATGTGCTTCATCGTCTTCCCGATTATCGGCACAAAGGACTCTTGATCGTTGAAAAGCGACGCCCCTTGGGTCTATGCTTGGCACATGAGCTGGAGAGCCTTCCCGCTTCCGGCAGCGGCAATTCTGGCGTGCCTGTCCCTCAGCCTGGGTTGTGCCACCTCCGAAGGCAGCCTGTATCGCGACACCGCCGTGGCGGAGCGCCGGCAGGCGGAGGACCGCGAGCCCAGTGCGCCCAAGCCCCAGCCGCTGCAGCCGGTGGAGCGGGGCCTGGAGATCGAGTCCGACCCCGACGGGGCCTCGGTCTACCTGAACAACCGCTACGTGGGAGAGACTCCCCTGCTGCTGGAGGACCTGGCCGCCGGCCGCTACCAGCTCCGGCTGGAGCTGAGGGGCTACTATCCCCACGACGCCTGGATCGACTACGCCGGCGCGCACATGGTGTTCCGCACCGATCTGCGCCGGGTGACGGGCTTCC
>MIBK01000174.1:0-293 GCA_001829505.1 Spirochaetes bacterium RBG_16_67_19
GGTACCATGCCGTGGCCTTCCTGGACGAGGAGCTGCCCGACCTGCTGGCCGCCTGCGACTTGGTGCTTTGCCGCGCGGGGGCCAATACCCTCTGGGAGCTGGCTGCGTTGGGCAAGCCGGCGGTGCTGGTCCCGCTGGGCAGCGGCGCCAGCCGGGGGGATCAGCAGGAGAACGCCCGCTATTTCGCGGGGCAAGGGGCGGCGCTGGTGGTGCCGGAGGAGGAAGGCGGGCGCTTGGTGGCGGAAGTGCTGGGACTGCTGGCGGACCGTTCGCGCCTGGCGGAGATGGGGCGC
>MIBK01000174.1:342-1125 GCA_001829505.1 Spirochaetes bacterium RBG_16_67_19
CGCCGAGCTGGTCTTGGAGCGGGCTAGATGAGCTTCGCCTCCATCGACATCGTTTTCGCCGTCCTGATCCTGGTCCTGGCGGTGCGGGGGGCGATCCGGGGTTTCGTGGCCGAATTCGGCTCCGTGGCGGCGCTATTCCTTGGCCTGGGAGGGGCGATCGCGCTGTACAAAGCGGTGGCCGCTCTGCTGGACAGGTGGTTCGGGGCTTCTCTCTGGAATGCGCTGATCGCCTTCCTGGTCGTTTTTCTGCTGATTTACCTGGTGGTCAAGGCCCTGGAGCGCCTGTTGGCCGCGCTTTTCGACAAGCTCAACCTGGAGCGCCTGGATCGGGCCATCGGCCTGTTCCTGGGGCTGGCCGAGGGCCTGCTCCTGGTGGGGGTGCTGCTGGTCCTGCTGAACTGGCAACCCTTTTTCGATACCCGCGGGCTGCTGAAGAACAGCCTGTTCGCCCGCTTCCTGTCGCCGCTGCTGCCGTCCCCCGAGCGCCTGTTCAGCCATGTTTGAGAACATCATCGGCCAGGCGGCCGCGGTGGAAACGCTGCGCAGGGAGCTGTCCGCGGGACGGCTGCCGGCCGCCATCCTGCTTTCCGGACCGCGCTATTCCGGCAAGCTTTCCGCGGCCCTGGAGATTGCCCGCGTGCTCACCTGCGGCCAGCGCGGTGAGTGGTCCTGCACCTGCCCCTCCTGCCGCCGGCAGCGCCTGCTCCTGCACCCGGCCACCCTCCTGGCCGGCTGGCGCTATTTCGAGGCGGACATCGCCGCTGCCGCGGATTGCCTGCGCCG
>MIBK01000174.1:1178-11433 GCA_001829505.1 Spirochaetes bacterium RBG_16_67_19
CCCGCCGCTTCGATCCCCCGTTGTGGGAAGGCGAGGAGAGCCGCCTGAAACCGGTGTCCGGCGCCCTGGCCCAGGTGGAGGAAGCCCTTGACCTGCTGTCGCCGGAGGAGGCGGCCGGAGAGGCGCCGATTGCGGAGAAGATGCTGGAGGGCGTGCTGGCCGGCTGCCGGCAGATGGCGCGGGCCCTGCCCCCGCAGAACATTCCGCTGGGTCTGCTGCGCCGCGCCGTCTCCTGGCTGCACCTGACCGCCCCTGGCACCGGCTCCCGCCGGGTGCTGATCCTGGAGGCGGTCGAAGGGCTGCTGGAAACCTCTTCCAATTCCCTGCTCAAGACCCTGGAGCAGCCGCCAGGCGACGCCTACCTGATCCTGACCACCTCCCGCCGGGCGGCGCTCGCCCCGACGGTGCTCTCCCGCCTGCGCACCTACGCCTTCTCCGAGCGGGGCCCGGAGGACACCGCGGATGTGCTCTCCCGCATCTTCCGTGAGACCGAGCGGCAGTACGCCAGTCTGCGCGACTACTTCCTTGCCTGGCAGGAGGTGGATCCCCGGGAGCTGGAGGCCCTGGCCCGGCGCTTCGCGGGCGTGGCCAGCGGCCAGGAGACGGAGCAGGAGGTGCTGGACCGCTTGAAGGAGCTGTTCGGGGACCGCAAGGCGGAGGACGCTCCGGGCCGGGAACGCGCCTCCATCTTCTACCAGGAGCTGCTGGCCCGTTTCCGGGCCCTGCTGGGCGAGGTGGAGCCCCGGCGCCTGGCCCGCTGGAACGCGCTGCTGCGCGGTCACCTGGAGGCCCTGGAGCGCTACAACCAGAGCCCGCTGCTCAACCTGGAGTCGCTGCTGCTGGGCCTGAGGAGAGCCAATTGAGAAAATTCCTGCAGCGCGCGCTGGCCATCATCGACAAGATGGACCACGCCCAGATCCGCGTCCTGCTGGAGGACGTGGCCATGGAGAGCGAGCTGCAGGAGATGGTGCTGGAGTCCATGAGCGACGGAGTGGTGGTCACCGACAAGGAGAACCGGATCCTGCTGGTCAACAAGTCCGCGGAGCGCATGCTGCCCTTCAACGTTGGGGACCCGGCCGAACGGGTGCTCTGGGAGTGCATCCGCGACCGCGAGATCGCCGCCTTCTTCCGGCGCGCCCTTTCGGGCCTGGACAAGGTGATCGACCGGGAGTTCACCCTGACCGAGGGCTTCGTGCGCACCCTGGCGCTGACCGTCATGCCCCTGGTGCGCCAGGGGGCGATCCAGGGCAACATGATCCACATCGAGGACGTCACGGAAAAGCGGGCCAAGGAGGCCCGCCTGCGGCGGGCCGAGAGCCTGGCCGCCCTGACCACCCTGACCGCCGGCGTGGCCCACGAGATCAAGAACCCCCTGGCTTCCATCGGCATCCACATCGAGCTGATCCGCAAGGCCATCGGCGGCCGGCAGACGGTTTCCTCCGCCAAGGTCTCCGAGAACCTGGAGGTGATCAAGGAGGAGGTGGAGCGCCTCAACCGCATCGTGGTGGACTTCCTGTTCGCGGTCCGCCCCATGAACACCGAGCTTCAGCTGGAGGACCCCAATCCCCTGGTGCGGGAGCTGCTGGATTTCCTGCGCTTCGAGTTGGAGCAGGCGGGCATCGCCCTGGAACTGGAGCTGCTGGAGCCCTCGCCTCTCATTCGCCTGGACGCCAAGTACCTCAAACAGGCGCTGCTCAACATCGTGAAGAATTCCATCGCCGCCATGCCCGGGGGAGGCCGCCTGCGCGTCGAATCCCGGCGCAAGGGCAACACCCTGCAACTGAGGGTGAGCGACACCGGCGCGGGCATTCCCGAAGAGAACCTGGACAAGATCTTCGAGCCCTACTTCACCACCCGGGATTTCGGCTCCGGGCTGGGCCTGACCCTGGTGTACAAGATCGTCAAGGAGCACCTGGGCGAGATCGCCGTCAGCTCCAAGCCCGGGGAGGGCACGACCATCACCCTGAGCTTCCCCATCCCGCAGAAGGAGAAACGCCTGATCGGTTACCAGGAGGAATCCCGATGAAGTACAACATCCTGGTCGTGGACGACGAGAAGAACATCCGGGAAGGCCTGGCCAAGCTGCTGGAGATGGAGGGCCACCGCGCCGTGCCGGCGGCCGACGGCCGGGAGGCGCTGGCGCTGCTGGAGAGGGGGGACGTGGACCTGGTGGTCACCGACCTGAAAATGCCCAACCTGCCCGGCGACGAGCTGCTGCGCCGCGCCCTGGCCGCCGTCCCCGGGCTGCCGGTGATCATCCTCACCGGGCACGGCACCATCGAGAGCGCCGTGCAGGCCATGAAGCAGGGGGCCTACGACTACCTGACCAAGCCGGTGGACATGGGCCGGCTCACCCTGCTGGTGGCCCGCGCCCTGTCGGAGTGGGAGGTGAAGCGGCAGTACCGCGAGGCCCTGCAGGAGCTGCAGAAGCGCAGCCAGTTCTCCAACATCATCGGCAAGAGCGACGCCATGCGGCGCATCTTCGAGGTGGTGCAGCTAGTCTCGGCCAGCAAGGCCTCCGTGCTGATCACCGGGGAGAGCGGCACGGGCAAGGAGATGATCGCCGACGCCATCCATTACAACTCGGACCGCAAGGACAAGCCGCTGATCAAGGTGCATTGCGCGGCCCTGAGCGAAACGCTGCTGGAAAGCGAGCTGTTCGGGCACGAGCGCGGCGCCTTCACGGGCGCGGTGGCGCGCAAACGCGGCCGCTTCGAGCTGGCCCACCGGGGCACCCTTTTCCTGGACGAGATCGGGGAGGTGAGCCCCGGGGTGCAGATCAAGCTCCTGCGGGTGCTGCAGGACAAGACCTTCGAGCGGGTCGGCGGGGAGGAAACCATCGAGGTGGACTGCCGGGTCATCGCGGCCACCAATCGCGATCTATCCCAGGCCATCGCCCAAGGGCAGTTCCGGGAGGATCTTTACTACCGGCTGAACGTGGTGAACATCCACCTGCCTCCCCTGCGGGAGCGCAAGGAGGACATACCGCTGCTGATCTCCTCCTTCCTGACCGAGTTCGCCGAGGCGGCGGGAAAGCGCCTGGAAGGCCTGGACGCCAAGGCCCGCGCCGCCCTGTACAGCTACCGCTGGCCGGGAAACGTGCGGGAGCTGCGCAACTGCCTGGAAAGCGCCGTGGTGCTCTCCCGTTCCAGCCTGATCACCCTGGAGGACCTGCCTCCGCATATCCGCTCGGATGCCGATAAGAACTATGTCAAACTCTCCCTGGGGCTCAGCCTGGCGGAAGCGGAAGCCGAGCTGATCCGGGCGGAGCTGCTGGCCCAGAACGGGAACAAGACCAGGGCCGCGGAGGTGCTGGGCATCGGGCGCAAGACCCTGCACCGCAAGATTCAGGAATACGGCCTGGAGGGCTGAGGGCGAGATGAAACGCTCGATATTTACCAAGCTGCTGTTGCTGTTCTGCTGCCTGGGTCTGGCCTTTCTGCTGCTGGGCGCGGACCTGTGCCTGCACCTGGCCGGCAGCGACCTGGCCGGCTCGGATCGGCGGACTTTCGATGCAATGCAGGAAAAGGCCCGCGACGTCGCCCACCTCACCGCCCTGGGCCTGCTGGAGCCTTCCGGAGCGCGCCACGCCCTGCTGATCGAGCGCTACCGGGAGCTGCTGAACGCCCTGCACGCGCTCCCGCCGATGCCCAGGATCCTGTTCCCCGACACGGAGGTGCTGGCCTCCTACGCGGAGCTGCGCCAGTGGGGACTGGCGGTGCTGGAGGGGCTGCCCGAGAGTCTCCAGGCCACGCCCGCGCCATCCGCCGAGCTGCTCCGGCCGCTGCTGGAGCGCATCCGGGAGCTGGAGCTGCGCCTGCGGCGTTACCAGATCAGCTGGGAAGGCCACCTGGACCGCCAGCGACTGCTGGGCGGCATCGGCCTGGCGGTATTCGGGGCCGGCGGCCTGGCCGCGCTCCTGGTGCTGGTCTTTTTCGTCTTTCCGGATCTGGCCCGCGACGGGCAGCTTTTGATGCGCTTCAGCCGCGCCCTCGCCCAAGGGACGGCCCAGCGCGAGCCGACGCTCTCACGGCTTCGGGGCGACGAGATCGGGGAGCTTTTCGAGCAGCTGCTGCGTCTGCAGCACCTGCGCGTGTCCATCGCCGAGCTGAAGGATCTGGTTTTCGAGCTGGGGCAGCGCGCCGGCGAGGCGGAAGCCACGGGGGGCCAGGTGTACAGCACGGTGAACCGTCAAGCCGACCTGTTGGAGCGCACCGCCGCCGGATTCAGCGAGGTGGCCGCCGCGATCCGGGCCGTGTGCCAGATCGCCCTGGCCAACAGCCAGACCGCCGCGGCCAGCGGCGGGGAGGCAGGCGCCATCGGCGGGGCGATGGAGGAGTCCAGCGGCCAGATCACGGCTTTGGAGCAGAACGCCGCGCGCATCGAGGAGATCACGGAGCTGATCCAGGACATCGCCGACCAGACGGACCTGCTGGCCCTCAACGCCTCGATCGAGGCGGCGCGGGCCGGGGAGTTCGGCAGGGGCTTCACGGTCGTGGCCGCCGAGGTGCAGAAGCTTTCGGACCGCTCCAGCCGCGCGGCCACCGAAATCGCCGCTCTGGCCCGCTCCACCATGGAGACCGTGCGGCGGCTTTCCCAGCGCTACGCGAACATGCACCTGACCATCGGCTCGCTGGGACGTGGCTTGGGCCGCCTGGGGGAGGACACCCGGCAGGTGGTGCAGAACTCGGAGAAGGTGGCCGGCACCATCGAACGCACCAGCGAATCGGTGGACGCCATCACCAACCTGACCCTGGAAGGGCTGAACGGCTCCGCGGAGGCGCTGCGCGCCAGCCAGGAGCTGAAGGCCACCGCCGAGCGCCTGGGCGCACTGGCCGCCGGGCTGGAGGAGTTCTGGAAGCCGGTATCGCTGAAAAGCCTGCAGGCCAGCCTGCAGGAGAATCGGCCGCTTCCGGCAGCGGAGGTTTCCGAGGCCAGGTAGGGCGGGAAGCGGGGACCGACCCCCGCAGCCCTCAGCCGCTTCCGGTTCCGGAAGCCTCGGAATCCTGGTGCTGGGCGGCCGAGCCGGCCTTGCGGTTTTTCACCTCCAGATAGCTCAAGACCCAGTAGCCCAGCAGGCTGCCCACCCAGACCACGATGATCAGGTAGGCATTGATCTCCTTGGGCAGGACCACCGAGGTGACCGACACCAGGGCCAGGTAGGCGCACATGCCGTAGATCACGGTGAGGATCTGCCGCTCGCTCAGGCCCATGGCCAGCAGCTTGTGGTGGATGTGCTGCCTGTCCGGGGAAATGATCGAACGCCGGTGGCGCAGTCGCCGCAGGATAGCCGTGGCCGTGTCCAGGATCGGCACGGTCAACAGGGTGACGGGTACGATCAGGCTGCCGAAAGCCGCGGAACGGGGGATGCCGCCCACCAGGGGCAGCGCAGCCAGGGTGAGGCCCAGGAACAGGCTGCCGGAGTCGCCCATGAAGATGCGCGCCGGCGGGAAGTTGAACAGCAGGAAAGCCAGCAGGGCCCCGAACAGGGCGAAGGCCAGCACGGCCCCCCGGGTAGAGCCCTGCAGCAGCGCGATCGCGCCCATGGCCGCCGCGGCGAAGGCCCCGATGCCGCCGGCCAGGCCGTCCATGCCGTCGATCAGGTTCACCGCATTGGCGATGCCCACCAGCCAGATCACGGTGAGCGGGTAGGCGGCCAGGCCCAGGTTGATGCTGCCCAGGTAGGGGAGGGTGACGCTGCGGATCAGGAAGCCCCCGGAGGTGATGATCGCCGCCGCGGCCAGCTGCAGCACGAACTTCCAGATGGCCGGAAGGTTCTTGAAGTCGTCGTACAGCCCCACCAGGTGCACGATAGTCATCCCGCCGAACAGGGCTATCAGGCGCGGCTCCAAGAGGCGCCCGCCGCCCAGGCGCGGCAAAGCCAGCGCGGCGAGCACGACGGCCAGGATGAAGGAGAGGAAAAGCCCGGGGCCGCCCATCCGCGGGATCAGCCCGGTGTGGATTTTTCGGCTGTCGGGGCGGTCATACCACTTGTGGCGGTGCGCCAAGCGCAGCACCAGCGGCAGGATGAGCAGGTTGATCAGAAATGCGCCGGCGGCGGCCAGCAGGGATACCCAGATCATCTCTATTTGACCATTATATCACAGGATAGGGCTTGCCTATTGCCCTGTCAATCCGCCCCGGATCGGAAATCCAGGCGGCCGTCGGGCTACAAGCGCAAGGCCGCCAGGCGTTCGGCCGCGAGGCGGGTGTCTTCGAGGGAAGGCACCAGGGCGAAGCGCACGTAGCCCTCGCCGGGATTCTTCCCGTCCGCGGTCGGCTCGGCGATCCAGCTGCCGGGCGTGGTCACGATGGCCAGCTTCTCATCCAGCAGGAAGGTGGCGAACTGCACGGAGCTCATCCCTTTGGGCACGCGCTGCCAGACGTACAGCGTGGAGGCAGGGGTGCAGTCCGGCAGGCCCGCCTTGACCAGCGCCGCGCAGAGCAGGTCGCGCTTGGCGCGGTATTCCCGGCGGAATCCCTCCACGTGCTCCTCCTCGCCGAGGGCGGCCACGGCGGCGTCTTGAAGGAAGGTGGGAGTTCCCGAGTCGATGTTGGTCTTGGTCTTGCGGAAAATGGCCACCAGCTCCGGGTCGCCCATGACCCAGCCGATCCGGTAGCCGGTCATCGCCGAGCGCTTGGACAGGGACTGGAACACCAGCACGCCCTCCTTGGCCACGTTCAGGCAGGAAACCGGCGGGGCGCCGAAGTAGATCTCGGAATAGGCCTCGTCGGAAGCCACGATGATGCCGCGCGGCCGGGCGAAGGCCAGGGCCTCCCGGTAAAAGGCCTCGTCGACCACGACGCCGGAGGGGGAGTTGGGGTAGTTCAACCACAACACCTTGGCCCGCTTGGCCACCTCCTCCGGGATGGAGGCGAAGTCCACCCGGAAACCGCTCCCGCTCGAGAGCGGGAGCTGATAGGGCCGGCCTTCGGCGAAGAGGGTCCCGCGCGAGTAGGGCGGGTAGCCGGGCGACGGGCAGAGCACGATGTCGCCGGGATCCACCACCCCCTCGTGGAAGTTGAACACCGCCTCCTTGGACCCGATCGTGGAGGAGATTTCGGAGGCCGGATCCAGCGCGACCCCGAAGCGCCGCTGGGCCCAGGCGGCCACCGCCTGGCGGAACTCCAGGCTGCCCACGTAGCTGGGGTAGCCGCTGGAGCGCCGGGTTTCCAGCGCTTCAGCGGCCGCCCGGCGTATGAAGGCCGGAGTGGGGGTGGTGGGGTCCCCAACGCCGAAGTCGATGGGCCGCACCCCCCTCGCCTTGAGCTCTTCCACCTTCTTGTCCACTTCCTCGAACGCGTAGGCCCCGATGGCCGTGAGACGCTTCGCGGCCCTATTCCTCATCGTCTTCTCCTTCTTCATAGTAGTAGGTACCCAGGAACACGTAGTCCGCGGGACCGGAAGCGTACACCAGGTTGTCGGCCTCCGACCACTCCATGAACAGGTTGCCGCCCTCCAGGTGAATCAGGGTCTGCCGGTCGCCGAAGCCGTTCAGCACGGCGGCCACCGCGGCGGCGCAGGCTGCCCCCTCGGAGGCCAGCAGCTCTCCCCGGCCCACCTGCCAGGTCCTCATGCTGGCTTCCTCCCGGCTGATCGTGCGGACGAAGACCAGCTGGGTCCCCGCGGCGAAAACGCCGGCCGCCTCCACTGCGGGGCCGAAGCTGTCCAGCTCCAGCGGGGCGGCGGCCGGAAAGAACACCGCCTGCACCCCGCGCACCGCGACCGGGGTGTAATTGTGCTCCCGCTCGGCGATGCGCAGGGTGCGCGTGAAGATTTCCCCGGGGCGTTCGCGCAGCGATCCGGAGGCCTCCCAATACCCTGGCGGGCCGGAGGGCACCGTGACGTTATGGGCGTCCAGGACTTCCACCGCCACCGCACCGTCGGCGGTCTCCAGGGAGGCGTTCTCCTCGCCCAGCAGTCCGGAGTCGAAGGCGTAGCGCGCGGCGCAGCGCACCGCCAGCGGGTCGGTGGCCATCTCGGCGCCGAGGGTATCGAAGCAGGAAAGCCGCAGCCGCAGGCGCTGGCCGGCGGAGAGCAGCACCAGGCCGGCCGCCCCCACCCCGAAGCGCCGGCTGGTGATCTGGGCGGCCAGCTCGCCCAGGTCCAGCTCGGCCAGGGCCGGGTTCTTGATGCCGTCCAGAAGGAGGAAGTCGCCGCCGCAGCACTGCAGCTTCAGGAACTCGATTTCCATGCCGTTTTATGGCGATACCACGACGCGCCGAGAGGTGTCAAGCCAGCCCCTCCGGACGCCGACCCGTCGGGCCGGTTGCCGGCCGGAGGGTTCACGGGCATACTGGAGCGGATGAGAGTCTGCATCATCGGCGCGGGCGCGGTGGGCGGGCTGCTGGGCGGGCTGGCGGCCGAGGGCGGCCACGAGGTATGCTTCGCCGGCAGCCCCTCCTCGATGCGCGAGCTGGCCGCCAGGGGCCTGCGGCTGGTCCTCCCTTCCGGCCGGCTGCGCTTGCGAAAGGTACTGACCGCGGATCTGGCTCCGGCCCGCTGGCGGCCGGAGCTGGGCATCGTCGCGCTCAAGCGCCACCAGCTTCGCGAGCTGGGCACGCTCCCGCCGGCCGCCAGGGCCTCCGAACTGCTGGTGCTGAACGCCGAGGAGGGCCGGCCCCTGCTGGGGTTCACCCTGCTCACCTCGGTGATGCTGCAGCACGGCGAGGTGGAGCTGGCCTCGGCCCGTTCGGTCCTGCTGCTGCCGCGGCACGACGCGGTGCGGGAGCTGGCCGTTTCCTGGAAGGCGGCCGGTCTGGAAATCGTGGAAACCGACGCGCCGGAGGCGCTGGCCGGATCATTTTTCCTCTGGCAGCTGCTGTTCCTGCCCGCGGCGCTGTGCCATTCGACCTTGGGACACCTGCTGGCCGCCGAAGCGGGCCGGGAGATCGCCTCGGGCGTGCTGGAGGAAGGCCTGGCCGCCTTTCGCCGCCTCGGCCGCCCGCTCCGGAAGCTGCCCCTGCACGACCCGCAGGACCTGGCCCAGCGCCTGGCCCGGCGGCCGGAGGAGTTCGACGCCGCTGGGCTGCTGCCCGACCGCGAGTACAACAGCCTGCTGCAATCGATATTGAGACAGCAGAAAACAGAGGCCCGCGAGCTCAACGAGCGGCTGGTGCGCCAGGCCGCCGAGGCGGGCCTGGGCGCGCCCTGGAACTGGCGCCTGGCCCAGAAGGTGGGCCGCGTCGTGCAGGCGGGATTTTTCCGCGATCCCGGCGAGCTGCGCCGGGCGCTGGTTTGAGGAGGAGGCCATGCAGGCGAACTTCGCCCAGAGAGTGGAAACGGCCGTGCATTCCCTGCCGCTGGCGGATGAGGCCCCCGCGGTAGGGCTCATCCTGGGCTCCGGCCTGGGCGACTTCGCCGAGGGCGTCGCGGGACGCGAAATTCCCTACCAACGCATCGCCGGCTACCCCCGGCCCACGGTCGAGGGGCATCGCGGAGTGCTCAAGCTGGGGCGCAGCTGCGCCGTGCTGTCCGGCCGTTTCCATTATTACGAGGGAGTCAGTCTGGACGACGTGGTGCTGCCGGTGTTCCTGCTGCATCGCCTGGGGGTCCGCGACCTGATCGTCACCAACGCCGCCGGGGGCATCCGCCGCAGCTTCCATCCGGGGGACCTGGTGCTGATCCGCGACCACCTGAACCTGCAGGGCGTGCACCCGCTGCGCGGGCCCAATCCGCCGGGATACGGGCCGCGTTTCCCGGACCTGAGCGAGGCCTACTCCCGGCGGCTGCGGGGCATTGCCCAGGAGGCCGCCGCCGCCGTGCCGGAGCTTTCCGCTGGGCTGGCGGAGGGGGTGTACGCGGCCTTCCCGGGCCCCAGCTATGAAACCCCGGCCGAGGTGCGCATGGCCGAGATCCTGGGCGCCGACCTGGTCGGCATGTCCACGGTGCCGGAGGTCATCGCGGCCAACTACCTGGGAATGCGGGTGCTGGGCATATCCTGCGTGACCAACCTGGCCGCCGGCATCCTGGAGCGTCCCCTGGCCCACGCCGAGGTGGTGGAGACCGGCCGGCGGACCATGCCGGCGTTCGCCCGCCTCCTGCGGGGAGTGCTCGAGCGGCTGGGGGCTTGAGCCGGTGAGCGTAGAGCGGTTGTTCCTCCCGGAGGCCGCCGCCGCCCTGCGGGGGGCGATCGCGGAGGCCGGCGGCAACGAGGTGCTGGCCATCGGCAGCCTGGACCCGGAGGGGCGGGTGGAGCGCGTCACGGTGGGGGCCCGCGGGAACGCGGAGGCAGTCCCGGCCCTGGAAGCGCAC
>MIBK01000174.1:11479-12799 GCA_001829505.1 Spirochaetes bacterium RBG_16_67_19
GGTGGTGCACAACCACCCCGGGGGCAGGCTGGAGCCCAGCACGCCGGACTTCGCCGTGGCTTCCCGCCTGGGCGACCAGGGAATCGGCTTCTACATCGTGGACAACGAAGTGTCCAGGGTGTACGTGGTGGCCGAGCCCATCCAGGCGCGGCCATTGGCCATGCTGGACCCGGGGCGGCTTTCCGGCCTGCTGCGCGAGGGGGGCGGCCTGGCGGCCATCTATCCGGATTTCGAGGAGCGCGCCAGCCAGGTGCGCATGCTGGAGTTCGTGGCCGAGGGCTTCAACCGTGAAGAGCTGCGCAGCGCGGAGGCGGGCACCGGGGTGGGCAAGTCCCTGGCCTACCTGATCCCCGCCTTCCAGTGGGCTTTGGAGAACGGGGAGCGGGTCGTGATCTCCACCGCGACCATAAATCTACAAATGCAGCTGGTGGACAAGGACATTCCCCTGGTGGTCCGCCTGCTGGGGCGCGACCCGGGCCACTACCTGGTGAAGGGCAGGGGCAACTACCTGTGCCGGTCGCGCCTCCAGGAGGCCCTGGAGGAGACCTCCCTGTTCGAGGAGGCCGAGCAGCAGGCGGGCCTGGCAGCCATCGCCGCCTGGGCCCGCACCACGGCGACGGGTTCCCGCACGGAGCTCACCCCTTATCCCGACGAGGAGCTGTGGTCCAGGGTCAATTCGGAGGCGGACGCCTGCCACGGGCTGCGCTGCCCCAACCGGGAGGGCTGCTTCGTGCTGAAGGCTCGTCGGGAAGCCGCCGCCGCCCGCGTCCTGGTGGCCAACCACCACCTGCTTTTCGCGGACCTTGGCCTGCGCCTGGCCGGCACCGGATTCGAGGCCGCGGCGGTGCTGCCGCCCTTCCAGCGCATCATCTTCGACGAGGCCCATAACATCGAAAAAAACGCCTCTTCCTATTTCTCCGCCTCGTTCAGCCGGTCCCAGGTGGCCAAGTACGCCGGCAGGCTGTACAGGGAGAGGAAAAGGAAGCGCCACGGGCTGCTGCTGGGACTGGAAAGGGTATTCGGGCAGTCGGCCGCGGGCTTGAGGCGGGCCGTCATGGAAGTAGTGACCCGCGCCCAGGAGCTGGAGGAGGCGGCGCAGCCCCTGCTGGCCGGCCGGCAGGCCGTCGCCTTCGGGCAGGGGGAAGCGGGCCTGTTGCCCCCCCTGGCGGAGCTGGCCCGGTCAATCGCCGTCCTGGAAAGCCAGTTCGACCGGCTGGCCGGGGACGTCGCCGACGCGGAGGCGGACAATTACTTCCTCTACGAATGCCGCATCCAGCTACGACGCCTGGCCGGGGTGGGGGAGATCGCGCAGCGCTTCCA
>MIBK01000175.1:0-144 GCA_001829505.1 Spirochaetes bacterium RBG_16_67_19
GGCCTCCTTTCCGGGGATCTACAGCTACCAGAGCGCCTCCGGCTCCTTCCTGTCCGAGGAGGACGGGCAGAAGAGGCGCTCCGTGGTGGTGCTGGGCGCCGAGGTCGCCGCGGTGCTGTTCCCCGACGGCGGGGCCTTGAATCA
>MIBK01000175.1:311-1758 GCA_001829505.1 Spirochaetes bacterium RBG_16_67_19
CGCTACGCCATGGGCACCGTCACGGGGGCCGACGTGCTGGAGGTGGCCGGGAGGGTCGAAAAGTTCTTCACCCGGCTCACCGGCAACACGGACTCCTTCCGGGTCCTGTCGCCCTCCACGATCGCCGAGATGTTCACCAACGTGACCAGGACCCTGAACCTGTTCCTCACCGGCGTGGCGGCGATTTCCCTGGTGGTGGGCGGCATCGGCATCATGAACATCATGCTGGTCTCGGTGGCCGAGCGCACCCGGGAGATCGGTATCCGCAAGGCCCTGGGCGCCGCCCCCAGAGCCATCCGCGGCCAGTTCCTCACCGAGGCGGTGACCCTCACCCTGGTGGGGGGCCTGGCCGGCATGGCACTGGGCACGGCCTTGAGCTTCCTGGCCACGGCCCTGTTGAAGTGGAGCTTCGCCCCCCAGGCGGCCTCCTACGCCCTGGCGGTGGCCTGCTCCAGCGCCGTGGGCATCTTCTTCGGCCTGTACCCGGCGGCCCGGGCCGCGCGCCTGCAGCCCGTGGAAGCCCTGTCTTTCGAATAGGCCGGGCGCGGGCTATACTGGCGGGATGAGCATGGCCGGGGCGTGGCGCAGGATTCTGCGGGCGGAATGGATATTCCACTCCTTCCTGGTGCTGGTCTATCTGGCCCTGGCGGTGCTCCTGTTGCGTGTGACGCGGGGCGAAAAGGAAAGGATCCGCCTGCTGGCCCACTCCGAGGCCGAGCACGCCCTGTTCTCGGCCGCCACCGCGATGCGCAATGGCCTGCCGGCCGAGGAGGCGGCCGGAGGGCGCCTGCTGGGCCTGGGCAGCTACGACGCCGAGGGCCGGCCGCTGGAGCGCTTCGGCACGGCGCCCGCGCAGGTGGAGGCGGCGGGGGAGTGGCGCTGGCATACCGAGTACCTGCTGGAGGAGCGACGCAGGACGGTGAGCATACTCCAGCAGGTGGGCCGGCCGCCCCGGCCGCGCCCGGCGGGGGCCCAGGCCGAGGCGCCGTCGCCTCGGAGGTTCCCCCGCTTTCTGTACGCGGAGGTCCAGGCGGCGGAGCTTTGGCGGCGCGAACGCCTCCTGGATTTCAGCCTGGGCCTGTGGCTGCTGCTGTCCTGCGCGGTGATGGCTTCCGTCTACCTGCTCTATCGCCGCGGAGCCCGGGACCGCCGGCGCCTGGAGGAGCAGAAGCAGCTTGTGCATCTGGGCGAGGCCGCCCGCACCCTGTCCCACGAGATCAAGAATCCGCTGGCCGCCATCCGCCTGCGGGCCGACGTGCTGGCGCGCTTCGTGCGCCCCGAGGGCGGGGAGGACCTGCGGGTCATCCTGCAGGAAGTCGATCGGCTGCGGGAGCTCACCGACCGGATCGGGGACTTCCTGAAGAACCCGCTGGGCGACCCCGAGGCCGTGGAGCTGGCCGGCTTCCTGCGGGAGGCGCTGCCGCTCTCCGGCAGGCGGGTGCGCCTG
>MIBK01000175.1:1780-4014 GCA_001829505.1 Spirochaetes bacterium RBG_16_67_19
TGCGCGTGCTGGCCGGCAGAGCCGGCAGAGCAGGTAAAACCGGCAGAGCAGGCAGAGCCGGCAAAGCAGGCGCGACCCTCTCCGTGTCGGACCGCGGGCAGGGCATCCCCCGGGCCATCCGCGGCCAGGTTTTCGAGCCCTTCTTCACCACCCGGCCGGAGGGCTCCGGCATCGGGCTGTCCATCACCCGGCGCTTCGTGCTGGCGGCTGGAGGCGGCATCCGGCTTCTGGCGCGCGAGGGGGGAGGAACCGAGGCCCGGATCATCCTGCCCCGGTGGAGGGAATGAGAATCCTGGTCGTGGATGACGAGCAGGCCGTACGGGATTCGCTGGCCCGGGCCCTGGAGCTGGAAGGCTTCCAGGTCAGCACGGCCGCGGACGGCCTGGCCGCCGAAAAAGCGCTGCAGGGCGAGGTCCTGGCCGCGGCCCTGCTGGACCTGAGGATGCCGGGGCTGGACGGCCTGGAGCTGCTGCGCCGCATACGCCTGCAGGGCCTGCGCCTGCCGGTGCTGATGATCTCGGCCCACGGGGAAATCGCGGATGCCGTGGCCGCGATGAAGGAAGGGGCCCAGGACTACCTGGTCAAGCCTTTCGGCGCGGAGGAGCTGCTCCTGCGCCTCCGGCGGGCCATCGAGGACCAGAGCCTGCGCAACGTGGTGGAGGCCGGCCGCCAGGCAGGGGAGCAGGACCTGGTGGGGGAGAGCCCGGCCATGCGGCAGATCATGGCCCGGATCCAGAAGCTGGCCGCCACCCCCAGCACGGTCCTGATCACGGGGGAGAGCGGCAGCGGCAAGGAGGTCGTGGCCCGCCTGATCCACGCCCGTTCCGGGGCCGTGGGCCCGTTCGTGGCGGTGAACCTCGGGGGGCTGCCGGAGGGCCTGATCGAGAGCGAGCTGTTCGGCTACGAGCGGGGGGCTTTCACCGGAGCCGACGCGCGCAAGCCGGGCACCTTCGAGCTGGCCGGCGGCGGCACCCTTTTCCTGGATGAAATCGGGGAGATGCCCCGCAGCGTGCAGGTCAAGCTCCTGCGCGTGCTGCAGGACAAGAGGCTGCGCCGCCTGGGAGGCACTCAAGACCTCCCGGTGGACGCCCGCATCATTTCCGCCACCCACCGCGACCTGGCCCAGGCCGTGAGGGCCGGCGACTTCCGGGAGGACCTGTATTACCGGCTGAACGTGGTGCACGTCGCCGTGCCCCCGCTGCGGGAGCGCCCCGAGGACATCCCGCTGCTGGCCGGGCGCCTCCTGGAAAAGCTGGGAAGGCGCCTGGGGCGGCGCATCGAAGGCATTAGTCCGGAAGCCTTGCGCGGGCTGCAGGGCTACTTCTTCCCCGGCAACGTGCGGGAGCTGGAGAACCTGCTGGAGCGGGCCTGCATCCTCTCAGGAGCCGGCACCATCGAGGCGGCCGACCTGGACCTGGGCAGGGCCGCGGCCGGCGGCGAGCCGGCCACCCTGCAGGAGATCGAGCGGCGCTCGATCATGAGCTGCCTGCAGCGCTGGGAAGGCAACCGCACCCGGGCGGCCAGGGAGCTGGGCATCTCCCGGCGCTCGCTGCAGTACAAGCTCAAAGGCTACGGGGTGGAGGATGACCGGCGAAGGCAATCGCCTGCTCCAGGGGCATGAGCCTGCCCTCGGCCAGCAGCGCCTCGGCCCGTTCGCGCCCCAGGGAGGCCGCGACGGCCGCCAGGCCGGCGATGCGGTTCTCGGCGATTTCCAGCATGCCCGTCTGGCTGGCCGTCTCCAGTCCGGCGGCGGCCCCGGCCAGGCGCAGGGTCCGCTCGGCGTCCCCCGCGGCCAGCGCCAGCTCCGCGAAGTCCCGCAATAGCAGGACGATCCCCGAGATGTCCCGGTCGGCCGTGAACATGGACAGCGCCCGATCCAGGTCGGCGCGGGCCTCCTGCAGGGCTGCCCGGGACAGGCGCGCCACTCCCCGCATCCGGTAGCTCCAGCCCTGGATGAACGCCGCGTCGGTTCCGGCCAGCCTTTCCAGGGCGCGGTCGTACCAGGGCTCCGCGGCCGCCTTCCGCCCGCGGAACCATTCGATCGTGCCGGTCCCCCACAGCACCTCGCCCTCCAGGGCGGCGTCGCCCAGCTCCCGCGCCGCGCCCAGGGCCTCGGCCAGGAGGCGCTGGGCCTGCTCGGCCTCTGCCCGGAACATGCGCGGGAAGGCGGCATTGTACAGGGCCTCGGCCAGGAGGCGGCGGTCGCCCAGCCGGCGCGCCCGCTGGAGCGCCTC
>MIBK01000175.1:4056-4278 GCA_001829505.1 Spirochaetes bacterium RBG_16_67_19
CAGTAGGCCATGCCGCCGGCGGCCAGCAATGCCCCGATCCGCTCCGCCTCCCCGCCGCCGGCCAGGGCCAGGGCCTGCTCCGCCTGCCTGCGGCCCTCGCGGATGTGCCCGCGCATCTGCCAGAAGCGCCACAGGGCCGCCACCAGGCGCAGGGCCGTGCCGGTCTGGCCGCCGGCCGCCGCCGCCTCCAGCGCCGCCCGGAAGTTCCCGGCTTCCTCCTCC
>MIBK01000175.1:4375-4927 GCA_001829505.1 Spirochaetes bacterium RBG_16_67_19
CCGGCCAGCGCCTGCGCCTCGCCGCTTTCCGCGGCCAGCTCCCGGGCCAGCTCCCTGACGATCTCCAGCATGAGGAAGCGCGGTTCCGCCTCGCCGGGCGCGCGCCGGACCAGGCTGTGAGCGCACAGCTCCTCCAGCGCCGCCAGGGTTTCGGCGCCCAGGTCAGGGCCGCAGACCGCCTCGATCTGCGTAAGGCGCGCGCCGCCGGCGAAAACCGAAAAGCGGCGGAACAGGCCGCGCGCCGGGGGCCCCAACAGGTCGTAGCTCCAGAGGATCGCCGCGCGCAGGGTCTGCTGCCTGGCGGGCAGGTCCCGGGAGCCTCCGGTCAGGAAGGCCAGGCTGGAGCCGAGGCGGGCCAGCAGGGCGGCGGGCGGGAAAAGGCGGACGCGCGCCGCGGCCAGCTCCAGGGCCAGGGGCAGCCCGTCCAGGCGGCGGACGATCCCGGCCACCGCGGCCGCGTTTTCCGCGGTCAGCCGGAAACCGGGGCTGACCGCCTCGGCCCGGGCCACGAACAGGGCCACCGCCTCGCTTGATTCAATGGAGGCTTCCGTT
>MIBK01000175.1:5020-7297 GCA_001829505.1 Spirochaetes bacterium RBG_16_67_19
GCAGGCCCGGGGCCTCGCGCAGCCACTCCGCCGCCTGGGCGCCCGCCTCCAGGAGCTGCTCGAAGTTGTCCAGGACCAGCAGCAGGCGCCGGGACCGCAGGTGCTCGCGCAGCCCTTCGCCGGGGTCCCCTTGCGCCGGGGGCAGGCGCAGGGCGGCCGCCACGGCCGGGGCCAGCAGGCCGGGGTCGCGCAGCCCCTCCAGCGGCACGAAATGCACGCCGTCCGGGAAGGAGGCCGCCGCCTCCGCGGCCGCGCGCAGGGCCAGGCGGGTCTTGCCCGCGCCCCCCGGCCCGGTGAGGGTCAGCAGCCGGTTGCTGGAAAGCTGCTCCAGCACGCCGGCCAGCTCCCGCCGCCGGCCGATGAAGGCGGTGAGCGGCACCGGCAGTCGCACCGGCGCGGAGCCCAGGGTGCGCAGCGGCGGGAAGTCCCGGTCCAGGCCGGGTCCGGTCAGCTGGAACAGCAGCTCCGGCTCGTTCAGGTCCTTCAGCCGGTGGCGCCCCAGCTCGCGCAGGCCCAGCTCCGGGCCGAAGCCGGTACCAGCCAGCCCGGCGCAGGCGGCGGAGACCAACACCTGCCCGCCGTGGGCGGCCGCGGCGATGCGGGCCGCCCGGTTCACGTCCAGGCCCAGGTAGCTGTCCCCGCCCAGGAGCCCCTCGCCGCTGTGCAGGCCGATGCGCACGCGCAGGGCGGCCCCCGCGGGCCAGCTTTCCGCCGCCAAGAGGCGCTGGGCCTCCGCGGCCGCGCGCAGGGCGACCGGCGCCGCGGTGAACACGTAGAACAGGCCGTCGCCGCGCTCGCCTGCCTCCACCCCCTGGGCCAGGGCCCGGCGCAGCAGCTCGGCCTGCCGTTCCATCACCGGGCGGTGCCCGTCGCCCAGCCGCTGGATCAGCCGGGTGGAGCCTTCCACGTCGGTGAACAGGAAGGTCACCGTGCCGCTTGGCAGGGTCAAGCGGGCTCCTCCCGGCGCCCCAGGAGCAGCCAGGTGTCCATGGGGCCGATGCCCTTGACGCTGATCCGCCCGCGGGGCCGGCACCGGAAACTGCCGCGGATCAGCTCGTGCGCGGCCGCCGTGACCTGGATCTGGCCGGGCAGCCCGTGGGACTCCATGCGGCTGGCCGTGTTGACCGCCTCCCCCCAGACGTCGTACTGGAATTTCTTCCGGCCGATCACCCCCGCCACGACCATGTAGTTGTCCCCGATGGTGCGGATCTTTTCCACCTCGTACTTGTCGACCAGTGAGTCGAAAAAGGAGAACACCCGGTTGAGCATCCCGACGGTCTCCTCCGCCCCCATGCGCGCGGACAGGGTGGTGAAGCCCACGATGTCGGCGAACAGGATGCTGGCTTCGGCGAAGCTGCGGGCCACGGTGCCGCCGCTGGATTTCAGCTGCTCCGTGACCTCCCGGGGCAGGATGTTCAGCAGCAGCTCTTCGGACTTGCGCCGCTCCTGTTCGATGACCAGGGACTGGCGGAAGTTGACCCGCTCGGCCCGCTCCCGGGTGTAGCCCGAGAAGGAGGCCATCATCAGGGCCCCGGTCAGGAAGAAGGTGTTGTTGACCACCACCGGCAGGGGCAGCGGGCTGATCACCAGGGCGATCAGCTCGTAGCCGACCACCAGGTACACGCTGGCCCCCAGCGCCAGGGGGAAGCGCAGGTCGGCGAAAAGCAGGGTCCACATGATGGCCAGGATCAGGCCCACATAGTACAGCAGACGCCCGGTTTCCCCGCTGGCCGACATGATGGCCAGGATGCCCAGGCCGCCCAGCAGGGGCAGGCTGAGAAGGAGCAGCTGGTGGGCGCGGGCGAACAGGCGCGTGCGGGTGGCCAGGATCAGCGCGGCGCACAGAGCCAGGACGAGGCCGCGGATCAGCCAGGCCTGCCGCACGATTTCCGGCACGATCCAGGGGTCCAGCAGCCCGAAGGCGGTGTAGAGGACCAGCACCAGGCCCACGGCGATCACGGTGCGGCCGCGCATGCGGGGCACCCGCCGGGTCCAGTATTCCCGCTCCATCTCGCGCGAGCGGAAGGCCAGGGTCAGGGGGTGCAGCTCGCCGAACTCCATGCGGGGCCTACGAGCGGAAGCGCAGGACGGGCCGCCGCGGGGAGCGGCGGGCCACCTCCGTGAAGCCGGCCTGGAGGAAGGTGTCCAACTGGCCGGTGAAGGCGGCCCCCGGCCGGCCGGCGGAGTGGCGGGGATCGATGGGGTAGGCCTCCACGGCCGGGGCGCCTTTGGACAGGGCGTACCGCACCGCTGCCCGGATCAGGTGGCCGGACAGCC
>MIBK01000175.1:7321-9472 GCA_001829505.1 Spirochaetes bacterium RBG_16_67_19
TGAAGAAGCAGACGATGGACCAGACCGGCTCGCCATCCACCGCCTTGAGGTTGGGCGAGCGGTCCAGCACGGGAAAGTGATCGCGAGGGGCCACGGAGCACCAGCCCACCGGCCGGCCCTGGTGGTAGGCCAGGATGCCGGGCACCTCCCCGCCCCGGATCAGGGCTTCCAGGCAGCGGCGATTGGGCTCCCCGTGCAGGCGGTCGAACTGCTCGCGGGTCTGGCGCCACCACATGCACCAGCAGCCGCTGTCCGCTCCGTTGGGGCCGAACAGCTCTTGTAGATCCGGCCACTGCTTCAGGGTCACGGGCCGGAACTCCAGTTCCTCATGGCGAAAGGCTTCCATTACTGCTCCCTACCTGGCGAACCAGGCGTCGCGAAAACGGGTGCGGGGCCAGTCGGAGGCCAGGCTGATCCCCTGCAGCTCGGAACGGATCCCGGCCGCGGCCTTGACGAAGTAGGGCACGATGAGCGGTCCCCGCTCGATCAGGATCTCCTGTGCCCGGTGGTACAGACCCACCCGCCGGCCTTCGCTCATTTCCCGGTCGATGCGGGCGATGAGCTGGTCGAAGGCGGGGTCCGACCAATGCGTTTCGTTCCAGGGCGCGCCCGTGGCGTAGGCCAGCTTGAAGTAGCTGACCGGGGTGGCCCGCGCGCCCCAGTCGGTGATGCCGAAATCCACCTTCAGCCAGTCCTCGCCCCCGCCGCCGTAGTATTGCTCGGAGGCAATCACGCGCGGGTGGACCTCCACCCCGATGCGGGCCAGCTGCTCCATCCAGACGGCGGCGATCGACAGCGCCTCCGCCTGGTTCTGGACGTGCAGGGCGATCTCCAGGCCGCTGGGGTACCCCGCTTCGGCCAGCAGGGCGCGCGCCCTGGCCAGGTTGGCGAACGGCGGGCGCACCAGGTAGTACTTGCCGAAGGCCGGACCCACCGGCGTGAAGCCGTTTCCTACCGAGGCCAGCCCGGGCCGGATGTCGTCGGCCAGGGCCTGGTGGCTGGTGGCCAGCTTCAGGGCCTGGCGCACGCGGTTGTCGGCCGCCGGGCCCCGGTCGGAGCGCAGGTGGATGGCCCAATGCATGTTGGAGTCGACGTTCAGCACCTTCACTCCGGGGGCGCCCGACAGGCTCTTCACCTCCTCGGTGGTGAGCCCGCCCACGAAGCCCAGCTCCCCGCTCAGCAGCGCCTGCACGCCGGGCTCCGGGGAGAGGATCAGCTGAATTTCCTCCAGGTAGGGGAGGGAGGCCCCGGAGGCGTCCTTCCGGCTGTAATAGGGGTTGCGCTTCAGCACCACCAGGCGATCGGGGATGTAGGATTCGATCCGGAAGGGGCCGCTGCCGATGCGCTGCTCGGCGCTTCCCGCGGGAAGGATCGCGGCGTGGTAGTCGCCCACGTCGCTGGCGAACTCCGGGTTGGCCTCGGCCAGCAGGAAGCGCACGCGCCGCGCGTCCACGGCCTGCACCTCGCGGATGTTCCCGTACAAAGCGGCCGCGGGGGTGCCGAGGCGGGGATCGCGCAGGCGGTTGAAGCTGGCCACCACGTCGCTGGCGGTCACCAGCTTGCCGCTGGAGAAGCGGGCCCCCTCGCGCAGGGCGAAGGTCCAGGTCCTGCCGTCCGTGGACTCCCAGCTTTTGGCCAGGTCGGGCACGGGACGGTTGGAGGCCCCAATGTAGGTCAGGTGCTCGTAGACCTGCTCCAGGAGCTGGATGTCCGCCACGGAGGTGGCGAAGTGAGGGTCCAGGTTGGTCAGCGGCTTCGTGCCGATGGCCAGCATCCCGCCGGGCCGGGCCCGCTGCGCCTCCCCGCCTCCGGCCGCCCAAAGCATCATAGGCAGCAGCAGCAGCAGGGCGGCGGGCGCGGTTCTTCGAGGCATGGGCGTTAGACCTAAAATAGTGAAACCGCGGCGGGCAAAGCAATGCCCGGGCGCCTGCCCCCGCTCTGCTCAGGTGGATTCGTAGGCCAGCACGCGGATGATGCCGATGGTGGCCCCGTTCTCGGTGGCCGTGCAGGCGTCGCTCACCGAGAGCACCCGGGTGACGCGGCCGGCCTGCAGAAAGGAGTTCACCTGTTCGTCCAGGCTCTCCAGTTGTCTCATGGCGAAGAAGGGCTTCAATTCCGAGGTGAAGGTTCTTACCTTGATCATAGGGAAAG
>MIBK01000175.1:9505-9813 GCA_001829505.1 Spirochaetes bacterium RBG_16_67_19
GGGAAGCAAGCCCTGCGGCCCCTGCTCAGCGCAGCACCGTCCGCGCGTAGCGCCAATAGGAGTACCGCAGGAACCGGCGAAACGGCCAGTTCGCCTGCTCGGGTAGATCGTCGGAGATGGTGGAGCGGGCGAAGGTCGTCCGATTGGAGGCCGCCGGGGCGGTGTAGCGGATAGCAATCCTGCCCAGGTCCAGGACCTGCCCCGGTTCGGGCCGGAAGCGGATGCCGATCTCGTCGTTCAGGTAGCAGGAGAAGGTGGAATCCGACTGCGAGTATTCGTATCGCTCCAGGGCCAGCTCCTCGCCCGCA
>MIBK01000175.1:9826-10064 GCA_001829505.1 Spirochaetes bacterium RBG_16_67_19
GGGGAAGGCAAACCCCCCTTCGCCCACTACGCGCAGGAAGCGCTTCCCGGTGTCGAGGTTGCGGACGTGCAGCAGGATGGGGGAGCGGATGGTCCGGGCCGGCTGGCCCAGGAAGCCCTCGGGGAACTCCAGGCTCAGGCTGCCGACCACTCGCGTGCCCGCCGGGGATTCGCGGGCCGGCCCTCCAGCGCAGCCCCCGAGGCCCGGCAGCGCGAGCGCCGCCAGCACGGCCAGCCCC
>MIBK01000175.1:10144-12132 GCA_001829505.1 Spirochaetes bacterium RBG_16_67_19
GCGCGCCCGCGCTGGCTGCAGCCGGGCTTCATACAGGGCGGCCAGCCTTTCGTAGTCCAGCGCCGGGTGGTTTTGCAGGGGCGGCAGCGGATCGCGCCCGACCGCTGCCAGCGTCTGGTACATGGCCAGGCGCTGCTCGCGCGAGTTGGTCGCGCGGTACAGGCCCTTGGGCGCATTCAGCTCCAGCAGGGGCCGGTCGTCCGTGTTGCCGGGGGCATCGCCGGCGAAAGCCAGCAGGTCCGCCCGGTCCGCGGTCCAGGCGGCGAGCAAAGCCAGCTCGTCCGGGATGCCCACCGCCTCCAGGTCCTGCCGGACCGCCGGCGCCTTCAGCGCTTCCTGCACGCGCCGGTAGTCCAGCGGCAGGGGCTGCAGGCTGCCCAGGAGCAGCATGTCTCCCACCGGGGTCGGCCGTCCGTCCGGGCCCCCGGGGGAGGGGGGCACGAGCCAGAGGGAGGCGTAGGGGAATCGGCGGCAGAAAGTGGCCACCTGGACCCGGATGTCCTCCAGGCCCAGGTCGTAGTAGTGGAACCACTGGCAGAACACCCCGCCTTCCTCCAGGCGCTGCGCCACGATGCGGTAGAACTCTTCCGTGAACAGGCTGGACATGCCGGAAATCCAGGGGTTGGAGGGCTCGGAGATGATCAGGTCGTAGCGAGGGCCGCCGGACAGCAGGAGGTTGCGCGCGTCGCGCAGAAGCACGGTGAAGCGCGGGTCGCGCTGGACGCCGCGGTTGAGCCCCTCGAACAAAGGTGCGGCGTCGAAAACCGCCGGCTCGATCTCGGCGCAGTGGATTTCCCGCAGCGGGTACAGCGCGGCCGAGCCGGCCGTGCAGCCGCTGCCCCAGCCCACGATGAACGCCGTCCGCGGCGAGGGGTGCAGGGCCAGGGGCAGGTGGGCCAGGAGCTTCTGCGTGGCGGTGTCGGCCTGGTCGCCCGCGTCGATCTTGCCGTTGATGGCCAGGAAGGTTCCCGCGGCCGAACGGGTCACCGACACCACCGCCTCGCGGCCTTCCCGGTAGAACAGCAGCGAGCGGTATCGGCGCAGGCTCTCCTGCAGGGTGCGCCCGTCGGGAATCAACCCGCGCCACTCCAGGCCGTACTTGTAGATGCCGGAGGTCATCAGCAGGCGGTCCCAGGGCCGGTAGAACAGCCCGGCGCAGGCCAGCAGCGCGGCCGCGGCCAGGCCGGCGGCGGTCCGCAGTGCGGGGCTTCGCGGCAGCGCGGCCAGCAGGGCCAGCAGGCCGGGCGCCAGCAGCAGGCCGGCCAGCCAGACGAAGGAGGCCTGCAGGCCGGCCAGCGGCACCAGCAGGAAACCGGTGGCCAGGGCCCCCAGGATGGAGCCGAGGGTGTTCCAGAGGTACAGCCTGCCCGAGACCTGCCGGGCACCCTGCCCGCCATGCAGGTGGGCCAGCAGCGGGAAGGTGATGCCGAATACCGTGGTGAGGGGCAGCATGGCCAGCAGGGAGAGGCCGAAGCCCGCGGCCTGGTGGGCGAAAAACGAGGAGCCCAGGCGGGTCATCAGGCTGAAGTACAGGCGGGGCAGGCTGCCGAGCAGCGCGACCTCGGCCAGGGCCAGCAGGCCCAGGGCCGCGAACAGGGCTCCCAGCAGCAGCGCCGGCCGCCGCGGCCGCAGCGCCCGGTACACCAGGGCTCCCAGCACAATGCCAAGCAGGAAGGCAGCCAGCATCGTATTGAAGGAGTAGTAGGAGGAGCCGATGACCAGGGCCAGGGCGCGCGTGCACAGGATCTCCAGGCCGAAGGAGGCGGCCCCGGAGCAGAAGGCCAGCAGCGGGAACAGGCCGCGCCAGGCAGGCGCCTGGAGGGCGACCGGACCGCCGCTCAAGCCGCGCGGGGCGTGAGTGCCGGCGTCGGCCTTCGCCAGCCGAGAGGCCTCCGGGAGGGAAGGCGGCGCCAGGATCCAGAAGAGCCCCCCGATGGCCAGGTCGGTCGCCGCAGCGGCGACGAACAGGCCCGTGACTCCCAGCGCCG
>MIBK01000175.1:12368-12918 GCA_001829505.1 Spirochaetes bacterium RBG_16_67_19
GCGGCAGCCCGCGCAGGAGGAACAGGGTGGCCAACGCCGTGATCCCGGCTCCGGCTTCCGCCAGCGCGTACAGGCGCGCCGGGTTGCGCACCGGCCTGCGGGCGATCAGGTGGCTGCCCAGCGCGATGCCGCCCATGAAGGCGGCCAGGGTCACGGTCATGGAGTAGGTGGTATTGCCGAAAATCAGGGAGAACTGGCGCATCCACAGGGACTCGTAGATCAAGGCGGCCGCCCCGGACAGGAAGAACAGCGCCGGAACGGCGGTTTTCGCGGAAAGCAGGCGATCCCTCATGGGCGTGGCTGCGTCGGCCATGGGCAATGTACCACCGGCCCGCCCCGGCGGCAAGGAGTGCCGGAACCGGTTTGACGGCGCCGGGTCCGCGGCAGTATTCTTCTCCTTATAGATGATTAAGCAAATCAGGTAAGGACGGGCGGGGGGTAAGCCATGGCCAAGCCGGTGATTCTGGCGGTCGACGATGAGCCCGACGTGCTCAACGCGGTGGACAGGGACCTGCGCCGCCGCTTCGGGACCGAGTACCGCATCCTGAAG
>MIBK01000175.1:12936-16518 GCA_001829505.1 Spirochaetes bacterium RBG_16_67_19
GCCCTGGCATCGGTGCACGAGCTCAAACGGCGCGGCACCGCGGTGGCACTGCTGCTGGCCGACCAGCGCATGCCGGTCATGAGCGGTACGGAATTCCTGGAAAAAGCCATCGGCGTCTATCCGGAGGTCAAGCGGGCCCTGCTCACCGCCTACGCCGACACCCAGGCCGCCATCCAGAGCATCAACCGCCTCGGCCTGGACTACTACTTCCTGAAACCGTGGGACCCGCCGGAGCGCGAGCTGTACCCGGTGCTGGAGGACCTGCTGGCGGACTGGGCCGCGGCCCACCGGCCGCCTTTCGAGGGCATCCGCGTACTGGGCACCCTGTGGTCCCCGCGCAGCCACCTGGTCAAGGACTTCCTGACCCGCAACCAGATCCCGTACCAGTGGCTGGACGTGGAGAAGGACGAGGAGGCCCGCCGGCTGCAGGAATCCCTGAACGGGGAGACGCGGCTGCCGCTGGTGCTGTTCCCCGACGGCGGCCTCTTGGCCGACCCGGACCTGCGCACCCTGGCCGGGCGCACCGGCCTGCAGACCGCGGCGGCCCGCCCGTTTTACGACCTGGTGATCGTGGGCGGCGGTCCCGCGGGGCTGGCCTCGGCGGTGTACGCGGCCTCCGAGGGGCTGCGCACGGTGCTGGTGGAGCGCGAGGCCACCGGCGGCCAGGCGGGCACCAGCGCGCTGATCGAGAACTACCTGGGTTTCCCCAAGGGCCTGAGCGGCGCGGACCTGGCCCGCCGCGCCACCAGCCAGGCGCGGCGCTTCGGGGTGGAGATCCTGAGCTCGGATGCGGCCGCGGTGCGGCGCGAGGACCCCTACCGCTTCGTGAAGCTGGGCGACGGCACGGAGCTCTCCTGCCACGCGCTGCTGATCGCCACCGGGGTGTCCACCAAGCGCCTGGAGGTGCCGGGGGAGGAGCGCCTGGCCGGGGCCGGCCTGTACTATGGGGCCGCCCTGACCGAGGCCCGGCATTACCTCGGCCAGGAGGTGATGGTGCTGGGCGGAGGCAACTCCGCGGGCCAGGGGGCCCTGTTCCTGTCCGGCTTCGCCGGCACGGTGCACCTCTCGGTGCGCGGGCCGTCGCTGGCGCCCACCATGTCCGCCTACCTGGTGCGGCAGCTGGAAGCCGCGGCGAACGTGCGCCTCTTGCCCGGCACCGAGGTGCGGGAGCTGCGCGGGGAAAACCGCCTGGAGGAAGTGGTGCTGGTGGAGCGGGAGAGCGGCCGGGAGCAGGTCGTTCCTGCCGCGGCGCTGTTCGCCTTCATCGGGGCGGTGGCCCACACGGACATCGTGGCCGGAATGGTGGAGCGCGACTCCTCGGGTTTCATCCTCACCGGGCGCGACCTCGGGGCCAATGGTTCGCGCCCGCCGTCCTGGAACCTGAAGCGCGATCCGTTCCTGATGGAAACCAGCGTGCCAGGAATTTTCGCCGCCGGGGACGTGCGGCACATGTCCGTCAAGCGGGTCGGGGCGGCGGTGGGGGAGGGCTCCGTGGTGGTGGCCCAGATCCACCAGTACCTCAAGACCGTATGAGCCACACTAGCCCGACGGAGCGCTTCGAGTTCCTCCGGCAGATCCCGCTGTTCGCCGAGCTGGACGAGCCGGACTTGAGAAAGCTCTGTTCCCTGGTGAGCGACGTGCACCTGGAGGCGGGTAAGGAGCTGTTCCGCCAGGGCGACAGGGGGGATCTGGCCTACGTGATCCGCGAGGGGGAGATCGAGATCAGCCGCTACTCCGACGGCCGCGAGATTCCCCTGGCCCTGCGCAAGGCGGGGGAGGTCATCGGCGAGATGGCCCTGCTGGAGGAGGCCCCGCGCATGGCCTCCGCCCGGGCCCGCTCCCCCAGCGTGCTGCTGGTCATCGGCCGCGGCGAGCTGGGCGAGCTGCTGACCTCCAGTCCCACTGCGGCCCGCTCCATGCTGGGCACCGTGATGCAGCGCCTCAGGGAAACGGAGGCCGCCCTGCGCCAGAGCGAGAAGATGGCCCAGCTGGGGACCCTGGCCGCCGGCATGGCCCATGAGCTGAACAATCCCGCCTCCGCGGCCGCGCGCGGAGCCGTCGAGCTGCGCGAGGCCTTCGCCGAGCTGCTGCAAGGCCCCAACCGGGTGGCCGGCCTGGGGCTGAGTCCGGAGCAGTTCCAGGAGCTGGCCCGCCGCATGCAGGGTGCCGGGGAGGGCCAGGCGCGCGATCTGGGCGCCCTGGAGCGCGGGGACAGGGAGGAGCAGGTGGAGCGCTGGCTGCAGGACCGCGGCGTTCCGGACGGGGAGATGCTGGCCGGTGAGCTGGTCGAGTCCGGCTACGACGCGGAGGAGCTGGGGCGCCTGGAGCGGTCCTTCCCCGGCCGGCAGCTGGAGGAGATCCTGCGCCTGGTCTGGGTCTCCTGCCGGGCCAACCACCTGCTGGCCGAGATTTCCCAGGGGGCGCGGGAGATCTCTTCCATAGTCAAGGCCATGAAGAGCTACGTCTACCTGGACCAGGCCCCGCTCCAGGAGGTGGACCTGCACGAGGGCCTGGAGAACACCCTGGTGATCCTGAGGCACAAGTTGAAGCGGGGGATCACGGTCCTGCGCGACTTCCAGAAGGACCTGCCCCGCCTGCCGGCCCACGGCGGGGAGCTGAACCAGGTCTGGACCAACCTGATCGACAACGCGGCCTACGCGCTGGAGGGCAAGGGGCGGATCACGCTGCGCACCCGCCGGGAGGGCGCCTGGGCGGTGGTGGAGGTGGAGGACGACGGCCCCGGCATCCCCCCGGAAGCCCAGCCCAAGATCTTCACCCTCTTCTTCACCACCAAGCCCATGGGCCAGGGCTCGGGCCAGGGGCTGAACACCTCCTACCACATCGTGCGCCGGCACGGCGGGACCATGGATTTCCGCTCGCAGCCGGGGCGGACCGTGTTCACCGTGCGGCTGCCGTTCAGCGCACCACCTTGAAGTTGAACTCCGGCGTGTTCAGCGCCCCGTAGAGGCGCAGCCAGACGCCCAGCAGCATCTCCGTGCCGCGCGCGGTGGTGATGTCGCCCAGGTCGATGATGTCCTTCCATCCGAAGCTTCGCAGGAGGTCGGCCACGGTCTTCTTGGCCTGGGGGTCGTTGCCGCTCAGGAAAACCGAGTGCTCCGCCCGGGCCAGCCGCCCGGGATCGGTCATCAGCGCGGCGTTCAGGGTGTTGAGGGTCTTGACCACCCGGGCCTTGGGGAAGGCCCGCTGGATCTGCTCGGCCAGCGAGTCGCTGTCCTTGACGAAGAGGGTCGGGGGCATGCCCCTGGAGAAGTCCAGGGGATTGGAGACGTCGATCAGCACCTTCCCGTTCAGCCCGGCCTCGCCCGCTTTCTCCAGCGCCTCCAGCGAGGAAGTGCCCTGCGTGGCATTGACCACCAGCTCCCCGTGGCCGGCGGCATCCGCGAAAGCGCCCAGCTTCAACGCCGGCTGGCTTTTCAGCCAGGAGGCGAGCGGGGGATTGCCGTAGGCGTCCGGCGCGGACCTGGCCAGGGTCTTGGCCGGATCGCGGGTCCCGAGCATCACCTCGTGCCCCAGCTCCGATAGGCGCGCGGCCAGCGCCCGCCCGACAGTCCCAGTGCCCAG
>MIBK01000175.1:16697-17081 GCA_001829505.1 Spirochaetes bacterium RBG_16_67_19
GCCCGCCCGACAGTCCCAGTGCCCAGAATTCCGATCTTCATGAAAGAGTCCCTCCCTCCGGCCGGGCCCCCGCCGGGACCGCAGCCTGCCTGCCGTCAATATATTCATTTGGAGGAACCTGGGCAATTTAGTAATGTATAACCAGACAATGGACATCCTGGTTCTTCACTCCTATGAGCAGGCCCTGCCGTACTGGAGCGAGCTGGCCCGCGCCCTGGGCGCGGAGGAGCTTTGCCTGGACTGGCAGGCCCACCAAATCATCTGGGAGAGCTTCTACGCGCCGCGCGGGGCGCAGCTGCGCGTGTACGTGGCGCTGGAAAGCGGCCGCCCCGCGGGTATCGTGCCTCTGCTGCGGGAGCGCGGCGGGCCCTGGACCTTCACCGA
>MIBK01000176.1 GCA_001829505.1 Spirochaetes bacterium RBG_16_67_19
CCTGGCGGCGGTGATCTTCAACCTGCTGGAAGCCCCCGGCGGGCTGCCGCTGGCCGTCCTGCTGCCGACCTCCGCGCTATCCATGCTGGTGAGCCTGCTGATCTCGACCCAGGCCGCCTACGTGTTCTCCCTGGTCGCCTCCCTGCTGCTCCTGCCCGTGTTCGGCCTGGACCTGTTTTCGTTCTTCTTCGCCCTGAGTACCGGGCTGGCTGCCGCGGCGGTGGTGACCCGGGTCGAGCGCCGCATCGATCTGCTGCAGGCCGGCCTGGTCCTGTCCCTGGGCGGCTTCCTGGTCCTGGTGGCCTGCGGCCTGCTGAAAGGCGACTTTCCGAAAGGAATACTGGCGGACCTGGCCTGGGGCCTGGCCAACTCCTTCCTCGGCAGCCTGCTCACGCTGGGACTGCTGCCCGCTTTCGAGCACCTGTTGAACTCGGCCAGCCGCTTCCGCCTGATCGAGCTCTCCGACCTGAACGCCCCGTTGATGAAGAGCCTGCTGGCCCAGGCCCCGGGCACCTACAGCCATTCCATCAGCGTGGCCAACCTGGCCGAATCGGCCTGCAGCGCCATGGGTGCCAATCCCCTGCTGGCCCGGGTCGGGGCCTATTACCACGACATCGGCAAGATCGGGCAGTCGGAGTATTTCATCGAAAACCAGAACTCCTACAACAAGCACGACGACATGAAACCCAGCCTCTCCGCCGCGGTAATCCGGGCGCACGTGAAGCTGGGCATCGAGAAGGCCCGGGAGTTGGACCTGCCCGCCGAGGTGCGGGACATCATCGCCCAGCACCACGGGCGCGGGATCATCAAGTACTTCTACCACCGGGCCCAGGAGAGCGGGGAGGCGGGCGACATCGCTCCCGAGGAATACTCCTACCCGGGGGAGCGGCCCCGCAGCCGGGAGGCCGCCGTGGTGATGCTGGCCGACGCCGCGGAGGCCGCCTCCCGCACCCTGCGCAAGCCCACCATGGCCAAGCTGGACAGGGTGGTCTGGAGCCTCATCATGGAAAAGTTCAACTCCGGGGAGCTGGGCGAATGCTCCCTTACCCTCGGGGACCTGGAGACCGTGCGCCGCAGCTTCGTGCAGGTGCTGGCGGGCTACTTCCACTCCCGGATCGAGTACCCGAAAAGCAGGGAGGCCGTCCGGTGAGCGAAATCGACATCCGCCTGGAAGGCCTGCCGGCGCCCTCCTGGTTGGAGGGCTGCCGGGAGTTCATCGCCTCGGCGCTGCTGGAGCTGGGGGCCGGGGATTGGGAGCTGTCGGTCCTCTTCTGCGACGACCCGTTCATCCGCGAGTTGAACCGCCGCTACCGCGGCCTGGAGGAGCCCACGGACGTGCTCTCCTTTTCCCAGGAGCCGGACCTGGCTCACCGCGCGCCGGCGCAAAGCCCGCTGGCCGGGGACATCGTCATCTCGCTGGACACCCTGGCCCGCAATGCCCGGCGGGAAGGGCAGCCGCTGGAAACGGAGTTGAAGCGACTGCTTATCCATGGGATGCTGCACCTGCAGGGCCTGGACCACGCCGAGGCGGGGGATTCGGAAATGCTGCGGGTCCAGGAGCGGCTGCTGGAACGCCTCCGCGAAAAAAGGATCGAGCTATGAGCAGACCTTGGCCGGCGATCGCCGCCTTCCTGTGGAGCTTGAGCGCCGCGGCCCCCTGGGCCCAGGGCAGCCAGGCGCGCAGCCTGCTGGACCTCGGAAGGCAGGCGCAGCTGGGCGGCGATACCCTGGGGGCCATCGAGCAGTACCGGGCCGCCCTGGAGGTCAATCCGGATTACGGCCCGGCGCTGGCCGGCCTGGCCGAATGCTTTTTCCGCCTGGAGGAATACGAGGAGGCGCTGCCGCACGCGCTGCGGGCCCGGCGCTACGACCAGTCCAATCTGGCGCTGGCCGTGCTGGAGGGCCGGATCCACATCGGCCTGGGCGAGATGGAACAGGCCCGTGCCTTGTTCAATGGCGTGCTGGCCCGGGAGAAGAACAACCTGGAGGCCCAGTTCGCGCTGGCCGAGCTGGACATCGCCTCCGGCCAGAAGCGGAACGCGGCGCTGAAGTACCTGGAGACCCTGCGCATCCGGCCCGACAGCCAGCAGGCCCTGCTGGCCCTGGCGGTGCTGGGCGATTCGGATGGCGACCGCGGGGCAGCCGAGCGCTACCTGGAGCTGGCCCTGCGCTACCACGCCGACGATCCGGGGGTGCGCTACGCGGCGGCGCGTTTCGCGCTCCAGCGGGGCGACCCGGCGCGGGCGGAGAGCCACCTGCGGGCGGCCCTGGCCGTGCGCCCCGTTTTCGTGGACGCCAGCCTGCTCCTGGCCCAGGTGCTCCTGGTTCGGCAGAGGGCCCCCGATGCCGTGGCCGTCATGCGCGAGCTGCTGGCCGCCCGGCGCGACCTGCCCCTGGCCTGGTACCTGCTGGGCCTGGCTTACGAGAGCTCCGGGGACCTCCCCCAGGCGCTGGCCTCGCTGGCCTCTGCTTCGCGGCTGGCCGCCGAGGACGAGCTGGCCCGGCTGGCGCTGGAAAACCTGGCCCTGGCCAGGCTGGAAATCAAGGACGAGGCCCGGCGCAGGCTGGCTCTGCCGCACCTGGAGCGCGGCCGCCGCTTCGAGGAGCGCAACCTGCTGGAGAAGGCGCTGGCCGAGTACCGGCGCTGCCTGCGGCTGGACCCGGAGTCCCGCGACGGCCGGCTGGCCTACGCCGGAGTCTACCGCCTGCTGGGCTACCCGGCCAAGTACCGCCAGGAGCTGGAGGTGCTGCGCCGCCTGGGTTTTCAGGACAACGCCATCACGGACGGGATCGAGATCGTGGACAGCCAGCTCGAGGATACGGTAGCCGCCGACTGGGGCCTGGACCAATACGCGCTGGAGCGCAGGGGCTACAGCCTGGCGGCCTTCTGCCTGGCCCGGGAGGTGCGGGAGCTGCACCCCTTCGCCGGCCGGCAGCTGGAGGAATACCTCAAGGACCAGCTGCGTCGTTTCGACACGGTGCTCGTGCCGGAGGCCGAGCCTCTGGCCCAGAGCTTCGAGGAGGCCTTCCGCAAGGCGCGCGGCCTGGACGCGGACTATTTTCTGATCCTGCGCTTCGAGGAATCGGAGCGCAGCTTCTCCGCCGAGCTGGAGCAGTACCTGGGCCGAACCGGCACGCGGGTGGCCACCTACCGCGCCTTCCGGACCGGCAACGACAGGATCCAGGAATGCCTGGGCCTGCTCACCACCCAGCTGGAGGCGGCGCTGCCGGCCTGGGGCCGGCTGGTCACCCGGGAGTTCGACAAGGGCGTGATCGACCTGGGCAGGCAGGACGGCATCAAGGCCGAGGACAAGCTGGTCGTGGTCAAGCGGGGCAAGGTCCGCCTGCGCAACGACGGGGTGGGCCTGGCCATTGAGGAAAAGGACGTCGTGGCGGACTACCAGGTGGGGCAGCCGGACGAACGGGTCAGTGAGGGCATCCTGTCCCGCAGGAGCTTCTTCGATCTGAGCAATCCGGGGGACGAGGTGGTGTTCCAGCCGGCGCCGGGCAGCGGAGCGCCTGCGCAGGAGGCACCCGCGGAAGCCTCCGCCGGGCTGCTGCGCCGGCTCTACCGGCTGTTGGGGCTTCCCGCGGCGGGCAGGGCGCCGGATTGACAGAGCGCGGGGCTTTCCCGTATATTGCCGCCAAAGAGGTGCTCCCGATGCCGAAGAAGACCGTACGCGATGTGGACTTGAAGGGGAAGAGAGTCCTTTGCCGCGTGGATTTCAACGTCCCGATCAAGGGCGGCAAGATCGGCGACGAAACCAGGATCCGCGAGTCCCTGCCCACGTTGCGCTACATCCTGGAGCAGCACGGGACCCGGCTCATCCTGATGAGCCACCTGGGCCGGCCCAAGGACAAGCCGGAACCGGAGTACAGCCTCAAACCCGTGGCCCAGAGGCTGGCGGAGCTGCTGGGCAGGCCCGTGGCCATGGCCCCCGACTGCGTCGGGGAGGCGGTGGAGGCCCAGGCCAAGGCCCTGGCCGCAGGCGAAGTCCTGCTCCTGGAGAACGTGCGCTTCCACAAGGCGGAAACCGAGAACTCCGCGGAGTTTGCCGCCAAGCTGGCCCGCCTGGGGGACATCTATGTCAACGACGCCTTCGGCTCGGCGCACCGGGCGCACGCCTCTACGGAAGGGGTGGCCCATCACCTGCCGGCCGTGGCCGGGTTCCTGATGGAAAAGGAAATCAAGTTCCTCGGGGGGGTTTTTGAAAATCCCCAGAAGCCCTTCGTGGCCATCATCGGCGGAGCCAAGGTGTCCACCAAGATCGCGGTGCTCGAGTCGCTGCTGCCGCGCGTGGACAGCCTGATCATCGGCGGCGGCATGGCCTACACCTTTCTAAAAGTCGAGGGGATCGCCGTGGGCAAGTCCCTGGTGGAGGAGGATCACCTTGACACCGCCTTGTCGCTGCTGGCCGAGGCCAAGAAGCAAAAGGTGAAAATCCTCCTGCCCCTGGACCACCAGGTCGGCGCGGAGTTCAAGGAGACGGCCAAGGCCGAATACGTGGCCGGGACGGCCATCCCCGCGGAGCGCATCGGCATGGACGTCGGCGAGAAGACGCTGGCCGCCTGCCGGGAGCTGATCGCCGCCGCCGGGACGGTGGTCTGGAACGGGCCCCTGGGGGTTTTCGAGTTCCCGGAGTTCGCCAAGGGCACCCTGGAGGTGGCCAGGATGGTCGCCGCCTGCAAGGGAACCACCGTGGTGGGCGGCGGGGACAGCGTCGCCGCGGTGCAGAAATTCGGGCTGGCCTCGAAGATCAGCCACGTTTCCACGGGCGGCGGCGCCTCGCTGGAGCTGCTGGAGGGCAAGGCCCTGCCGGGCATCGTGGCGTTGGCCGACAAATGAGAAAGAAGTACATCGCCGGCAACTGGAAGATGCACAAGACGGCGAGCGAGTCCGTCGCGCTGGCGGACGCCCTGGCCGTCTCCCTGGCGGGAATGAAGGATCGCAAGATCATGATCGCTCCCGCCTTCACCGCCTTGAGCGCGGTGGGTTTGCGGATCGCCGGCAGCGGCATCCTGCTGGGGGCCCAGAACATGGGACCCGAGGAGCAGGGCGCCCACACCGGGGAGGTTTCCGTGCTCATGCTCAAGGACCTGGGCGTGCAGGCGGTGATCCTGGGGCACTCCGAGCGGCGGCACACCTATCTGGAAGGCGACGGCCTCGTCAACCGCAAGCTCCGCCTGGCTCTGCGGCACGGCCTGGAGGTGATCCTCTGCGTCGGCGAGACCCAGGAGGAGCGGGACGGCGGGGTCACCCGGGCGGTGGTGGAGAGGCAGCTGGGCGCGGGGCTGGAGGGCGTGGTCGAGGCGGACCTCTCCCGCATCACGGTGGCCTACGAGCCGGTATGGGCCATCGGCACCGGCAAGACCGCCACGCCGGCGGACGCCGACGAGGTGCATTTCCACATCCGCTCCCTGATCGCGGCGCGCTTCGGGAAGCGGGCGGCCGAGGAGCAGATCATCCAGTACGGCGGTTCGGTCAAGCCGGCCAACGCCGCGGAGTTGATGAGCCGGGAGAACATCGACGGCTTCCTGGTGGGCGGGGCCGCGCTTTCCGCGGACAGCTTCGTTCCGATCGTACGCTATGACAGGGGGAAATAAGCCATGGGCTTGGTAAGCGTCATTCTGCTGGTGCTGTTCGTGATCGTTTCGCTGCTGATGATGCTGGTGGTCCTGATCCAGGACGACCAGGGGGAAGGCATCGCCGGCATGTTCGGCGGCGCGGGCACCACCCCGATGGGGTCGCGCTCGGGCAACGTGCTCACCCGCTTCACTTCGGTGCTGGGGGCCTTGTTCCTGTTCGGGGCCTTCGCCCTGGCCTGGCTGAACCGGACCCCCGAAAGCTCGAACCTGGAGGCCCGGGCCCGGGCCGAACGGCTGCGCCAGACCCAGTCCACGGAATGGTGGGTTGAGTCGGTGGAGCCGCCGGCGCCGAACGAGGCGATCGAGGGAGAGCCGGACGCCGAAGCCCCCAGCTCCCTGCAGCGATAGGCTACCGCAGGGCTCTGTACTCCACCCGCAGCACCCGCAGGTCCTCCTGCAGCAAGGCCACGTACAAGGCTTCGCCGGCAGGCACCGCCCGCAAGGCGGTCACCGGGTACTCGGAGCGGTAGAGCACGGTCTTCTGGTATCCCTCCGCCGGCAGGAAGTGCAGCAGGGAAACCTGATAGCGCGGATGCTGCCGGGCGGAGATCTCGTTGAAAAGAAACCCCTGACCACCGGGAAGCCGGACCAGCGCTAGCGAGCTGGTGCCGCGGGCGAGGGTCACCGGCTGGACCTGGAATCCGGAAGCGGGATCCTCCGTGCGGTAAAGGAGGATGCGGAAGCTGCGCGGGTCATAGGTCAGGATCTGCAGGCGTCCCTGCCCGTCCACGGCGCTGTCCTGCGCCTGGCCGAAACGGGCCACTTCCAGGCTTTCCACCTCCTGCCCGCGCAGGTGGAACAGCAGCAAGCGGTGCGTTTGCCCGTCATACACGGTAAAGCCCCGCAACCCCTCTGTGGCGAAAAGGCTGGCCTGGCCTTCCGAGCGGAAGGGGGTGCGCACCGTCTGAGGCCGGGGGCCTTCCCGGAACAGCGTCTGGTCCCTTTCCAGGAATACCTCCAGGCCCGCGGCCGTGGGAAAGGCCGCCAGCGGCCGGCCGCTGCCGGGCAGCAGGTCCAGCCAGGTGGTCCCCGTGCTCAGGCTCTTCCGGACGTATTTCAATAGCAGGCTTTCCTCCGACTGCCGGTCCAGGTACAGCAGGTGCAGCTCATCCCCCGCGGCGAACAGCAGGTGGGCCCCCGCCAGGGGATCCTGCTCCGGAAGATCGGTGATGCGGTCCAGGTAGGCCGGGGGAGAGGATCCGTCGACGGCGGCCAGGACCAGGGACCGGGAATCCCGGTCGACGTAGGACAGGAAAGGGGCGGCCGGGTCCAGGCAGAAATAGCCTGGCAGCGGGGCGAGCGGGGACTCCAGCACCACGGGGCAGTCCAGCTCCCGCACGCCCGCGGGGCGACAGGCGGCCAGCGCAAGCAGCAGGGTCGCCGGCAGAAGGTAATGGGCTTTCATTGTTCTATTGACTCGGCGCAATGCGCGCCCGTATACTCATTCATCGCCAAACGCGGGGGCAGTGATGAGAGCAGCGGTGGTTTTTTTCTCCAGCGCCTCACGGGAGCGCATTCTGGCGCTGGCCAAGTCGCTTTCCCAGGGCATCGGCGAGCAGGGCCACCACGTCGATCTGATCGACGGAGATCGGGACGTGAACGCCAAGCTCACCAGCTACCAGTACCTGGCCGTCGGCGCCGAGCCGCTGTCGGGGTTCGGCGGAAAGCTGCCCGACAAGGTGGCCCAGTTCCTGGGCTCGGCGGGAATGGTTTCCGGCAAGCACTGCTTCGCCTTCGTAGCCAAGACCCCCTTCGGTTCCATGAAAGCGCTCTCCAGGCTGATGAAGAACATGGAGAAAGAAGGAATGCTGATCAAGAACTCCTCGATTCTGGGCAGCGCCCAGGAAGCCCAGGAAGTCGGCAAGCGCCTGCACATCAAGTAGCGCCGCTCATTCCTTCCAGGGGAAGATCATGCCCTTCAGCGTTCGCTTTCCCACCCGTTCCCGGTCCTCCACCAGCAGCGCGTCCCAGGGGATGCGGCGGCGGTCCTCCGGATGCTTTTCCAGATGGTCATACTTGTACAGCCGCAGCTTCAGCCCCGCGTTCAGCCACAACAGGAGGGTGGCCATTCCCGGAATCAGGAGGGCGGTGAACACGGACAAGGCGAAGATCAGCAGGCTGCCCAGAAAAAGCCCGAAGGTGAACAGCGGGTTGTCCAGGAACAGCAGGAAGCTCTTCTTCAGCATCTTGAGGAAGTTGCGGTCCAGCCTGGACTGGATGGGAAAGTAGTACTGCGCAGCCAGCACCCAGAAAATCAGCACCCAGAACAGGAACGAGGAGGCCAGGGGGCCGACGAAGGACTTGAGCTGGCCGTAGACGTTGAAGGCCACGACCAGCAGGAAGGCCAGCAGCAGGTTCAGCGCGACGAACAGGAGGCTGGTCGGCCAGGTGGCCTTCAGGAAGCCCGGCAGTTCGCCGATTTCCGGTTTGCGGTAGTCGGTGAGCTGGCTCATGATCCAGTTCACGACCCCGGTGTACAGGAAAAGCAGCACCAGGCCCAGGCCGAGGAGAATGAAGTACAGGAAGGACTGGGTGAGGTGGAGGAGGGAGAAACCCACGAGCGCCAGCAGCAGGATGAAACCCAGATTCAAGATGACAATCTTCAATAAATTGTCCCACATGTCGAAAAAGGCCTTCTTTATCAGGAATCCGAAC
>MIBK01000177.1:0-1051 GCA_001829505.1 Spirochaetes bacterium RBG_16_67_19
TTCATTCTTCAGGATCTTGACGATCTCCACCTTGAGCTTGGAGGCCGGAATGTCCACTTTCTCGAATTTCGCCAGGCTGGCGTTGCGGATCTTGGTCAACATGTCCGCAATGGGATCGGAACAGCTCATCTTTCTCTCCCTACCAACTGGATTTGGTTACGCCGGGAAGTTTGCCTTCGCTGGCCAGTTTCCTGAAGCAGATCCTGCACATCTGGAACTTGCGCAGGTAGCCGCGCGACCGGCCGCAGATGCGGCAGCGGTTGACCTTGCGGGTCATGAACTTGGGCTTCTTCAGGGACTTGTTGATCATCGCTTTTCGTGCCACTAGCGCTTTCTCCTTGTCACTTGCGGAAGGGCATCCCCAGGGCGGTCAGCAGCTGCCTCCCCTCCTGGTCCGTCCTGGCGGTGGTGCAGATGGCGATATTCATTCCGCTCACCCGCTCGATCTTGTCGTAGTCGATCTCCGGAAATATGATCTGCTCGGTGAGCCCCAGGGCGTAGTTGCCCCTGCCGTCGAAGGCGTTGGGGTTGATGCCGCGGAAGTCCTTGACCCGGGGCAGGGCCACGTTGGCCAGGCGGTCCAGGAACTCGTACATGTGGTAGCCGCGCAGGGTCACCATGGCCCCGATCTCGTTGCCCTTGCGCACCTTGAAGTTGGCGATGGATTTCTTGGCCTTGGTCCTGATCGGCTTCAGTCCCGTGATTTGGGCCAGTTCCTTGACCGCCGCGTCCAGGAGCTTCTTGTTGGCCAGGGCCTCCCCCACTCCCATGCTGACCACGATCTTCTCCAGCTTGGGCACCTGCTGCACCGAAGGGTAGGAGAACTCCTCGCGCAGCGCCTTGGCGACCTTTTCCCGGTACAGCACCCGCAGGCGCGGCTCCTTGACCGGCAGCTTCGGGGCCTTCTCCTTTGAGCCTTCGGCCGGCTTTTGGCCCTTGCCCTTGCCGCCCTCCGGCTTCTGGCCGCCGGCCTCCCTGCCGGGCTTCGCGCCGCCCTTGCCCTTGGCGCCCTCGGGCTGCCGCCCGCCGCCTTCCTTGGCGGGCTTCGCCC
>MIBK01000177.1:1099-3295 GCA_001829505.1 Spirochaetes bacterium RBG_16_67_19
GCTTGTCCGCCGCGGCGGCCTGCTCGTCTGCTTTCCGCTCTTCCGCCATTACAGCTCGCCTCCGCACTTGCGGCAGATGCGCAGCTTGCGCTCGCCTTCCACCTTGTAGCCGACGCGCGTCGGCCCGCACTTCTTGCACACCATCTGCAGGTTGGACAGGTGGATGGCGGCCTCCACCGAGGAAATGCCGCCCTTCTGCTGCTGTCCCTTGGCCTTCATCGCCTTCTTGACCAGGTTCAGGCCCTCGATCACCGCCCGTCCCTTGACGCGGTCGATCGTGACCACCCGGCCGCTCTTGCCGCGATCCTTGCCCGACATGACCCGCACCTGGTCGTTCTTCCGCAGCTTGCTGGCCACGTTCTTGCTCATAGTACCTCCGGAGCCAGGGAGACGATCTTCATGAAGTCCTTCTCCCGCAGTTCCCGGGCCACCGGCCCGAAGATCCGCTTGCCCTTCGGGTTGGAGCCCGCGTCGATCAGCACGCAGGCGTTGTCGTCGAAGCGGATGTAGGTGCCATCAGCCCGGCGGAACTCCTTCTTGGCGCGCACGATGACCGCCTTCTCCACGGTGCCTTTTTTCACCGCGGCGTTGGGCAGGGCGTCCTTCACCGCCACCACGATGATGTCCCCGATGGCGGCGGTGCGCCGGCGGCTGCCGCCCAGCACCTTGATGCACTGAACGATCTTGGCCCCGCTGTTGTCGGCCACGTTCAGGTAGGTCCTCATCTGGATCATATCACTTGGCCTTTTCCAGGATTTCCGCCAGGCGCCAGCACTTTTCCTTGCTGATGGGCCGGCTCTCGATCACCCGCACCAGATCGCCGATACCGGCCTGGTTGCCCTCGTCGTGGGCTTTGATCTTCTTGGTCAGGGTGAGGTACTTCTTGTACAGCGGGTGCAGCCTGCGCCGCTCGATGGCCACGACGATGGTCTTCTGCATCTTGTTGCTCACCACCCGCCCGGTGAGCACCCTCTTGATGCCCTTCTTTGCCTTTTTTTGTTCTTCCACCTCAGCCTCTCCTAGCCGTGCTTGCGGATGCCCAGGTCGTACTCGTGGATGACCGTGTTCAGGCGCGCCAGGCTCCGCCTCAACACCCGCTTCTGCAGCGGATTGTCCACGTGGCTCAAGACCATGTTGAAGCGCAGGTCCCGGTAGCTCTTGCGCAGCTCCTCGCGCTTGGTGAGCAGCTCCTGGTAGGACAGCTCGTTGAACGAATTCTTCATTGTCGCCCCCTACGTCCGCCGGACCACGAACTTGCTGTGGATCGGCAGCTTGCTGCCCGCCAGCTTGACCGCCTCGGCGGCCAGCTCGCGGGTCACCCCGCCGATCTCGAACAGGACCGTGCCGGGCTTGACCGCCGCCACCCAGTACTCCGGGGTGCCCTTGCCCTTGCCCATGCGGGTTTCGGCCGGCTTCTTGGTGTAGGGGATGTCGGGGAAGATGCGGATCCACACCTTGCCGCCGCGCTTGATGTGGCGGGTGATGGCGATACGGGCCGCCTCGATCTGGCGGTTGGTGATCCAGTAGCGCTCCAGGGCCGCGATGCCGTAGTCCCCGAAGGAGACCTTGTTTCCCCGGGTGGCCACGCCTTTCATCCGCCCGCGCTGCTGTTTGCGGAACTTGGTACGTTTCGGACTCAGCATGGACTAGCTCCTGACTCGCTCGCGCTCGCGCTCGCGCTGCTTGCGCAGCAACAGGCCGGCGTCCTCTTTCTTCTCGCCCCCGAACAGCTCGCCCTTATAGACCCAGACCTTGATGCCGATTGAGCCGAAGGTGGTGATCGAGGTGGCCGCCCCATAGTCGATGTCGGCCCGGAAGGTGTGCAGGGGGATGCGCCCCTCCTTGAACTGCTCGGTGCGGGCGATTTCCGAGCCGCCCAGGCGCCCGGAAACCCGGATCTTGGCGCCCTGCACCCCCGCCTTCATGGCGTTGGCCACGGCCATCTTCATGGCCCGGCGGAAGGAGGCCCGCGCCTTCAGCTGCCGGCCGACGTTCTCGGCGATCAGCTGGGCGTCGGTCTCCGGCCGTCCGATCTCCTTGATCTTGATCTGGATCTTCTTGCCCACCATCTTCTGCAGGCGCTTGCCCAGCTTCTCGATGTTGGCGCCTTTGGCCCCGATGATCACCCCGGGCCGCCCGGTGTGGATGATCAGGGTGATGCGCTGGGGGTGGCGGATGATCTCCAGGTCGGCGATG
>MIBK01000177.1:3305-14643 GCA_001829505.1 Spirochaetes bacterium RBG_16_67_19
CTGGCCCTCGCCGATGACCTTGCGCAGGCGCAGATCCTCGTGCAGGGTGTTGGCGTATTCCTTGGGGTCCACGTACCACTTGCTCTTCCAGGTCTTGTTGATGCCCAGCCGCAGGCCGTACGGATTGACTTTCTGTCCCATCCTATGCTTTCTCCCCTCGCGCGATCGCGATTTGGTCCAGCTCCACCGAGATGTGGCAGGTGCGCTTCTGCAGGCGGTCCGCCCGGCCGCGCGCCCGCGGCCAGACCCGTTTCAGGCGCATGCCCTCGTTGACCTGCAGGTCCTTGACGTACAGCATGCCCTCGTCCAGGTTCTTGTTGTTGGACAGGGCGTTGGCCGCCGCCGACTGGATGACCTTCTTCAATAAGCGCGCGCCCTTGTGGGGCAGCGCCTCCAACAGGGCGATGGCGTCCGCGTAGGGCTTGCGGCGCACCTTGTCGGCCACGCGGCGCACCTTGAAAGGCGAGGCCATGAGGTACCGCGAGTGGGCCCGGAAGCCCTTCTTCTTTTCCTGATCTGGCATCTGGCCCCCCCTACTTCTTCAGGACCTTCTTGTCCGAGCCGCTGTGCCCGCGGAAGATGCGGGTGGGCGCGAACTCGCCGAGCTTGTGACCGACGAGGTTCTCGGTGACGTAGACCGGAACCCAGGTCTTGCCGTTGTAGACCGAAATGGTGAACCCGACCATCTCCGGGAAGATCGTCGAGCAGCGGGAATAGGTCTTCACCATCTTCTTGTCGCCGCTCTTGTTCATGTCGAGGATCCGCTTGTAGAGGCTCTTGGCGATAAACGGACCCTTTTTTACTGACCTGGACACCGCTGTGGCTCCTTACTTCCGTCTCTTGACGATGAACTTGCTGGAGTACTTGCGCTTCTTGCGCGTCTTGTAGCCCTTGGTGGGAATGCCCCAGGGGGTCACCGGATGGCGCCCGCCGGAGGTCTTGCCCTCGCCGCCGCCGTGCGGGTGGTCGTGCGGGTTCATGGCCACGCCCCGCACGTGCGGGCGCCGGCCCAGCCAGCGGCTGCGCCCGGCCTTGCCGAGGGAGATGTTCATGTGCTCCTGGTTGCCCACCACCCCGAGGGTGGCGCAGCACCTGGCCAGCACCTGGCGCATCTCGCCGGAGGGCATCCGCAGGGTGGCGTATTCCCCCTCCCTGGCCATCAGCACGGCCACCGCCCCGGCGGCCCGCACCAGCTGCCCGCCCCTGCCGGGCTGCATCTCCACGTTGTGCACGTTCATGCCCAGGGGGATGCGCTCCAGCGGCAGGTGGTTTCCCGGCTCCAAGGGGGCGTCCGGCCCGCTCAGGACCGTGGCGCCCACCTTCAGGCCCTCGGGAGCCAGCATGTAGCGTTTCTCCCCATCTTTATAAACGACCAAAGCGATGAAGGCGCTGCGGTTGGGGTCGTACTCCAGGGTGGCCACCCGTCCCGGGATGCCGAGCTTGTCGCGCCGGAAATCCACCCGCCGGTACTTCTGCTTGTGCCCGCCGCCCCGCTGCCAGCTGGAGATCCGCCCGCCCGCGCCTCGCCCGCCCGTCTCGGGCTTGCCCTTGGTCAGGCGCTTCAGCGGCTTGTCCCCGGTGAGCTCCGAAAAGGTCAGGCCCGTGCGGAAGCGCAAGCTGGAGGTGGTGGGCTTGTAGGACTTCATAGCCATGCTCAGGCTCCTTCGAAGATCTGGATCACTTCGCCGGGCCGCAGGGTGACGACGGCCTTCTTCCAGCCGGCGGTATAGCCCGGTTGGGCCCGCACGCGCTTGGGCTTGCCCTTGACCTTGAGGATGTTGCAGGCCACGGGATGCACCCCGAAAAGCTTGCGCACGGCCTGCATCACCTGGATCTTGTTCGCCCGGGCGTCCACCCGGAAGCTGTACTTGCCCTTCTCCCGGGCCAGGTTGGACTTTTCAGTCACGATCGGCTCGATGATCACCTGCTCTGCCTGCATCACGACACCCCTTGACGCTTGTCCGCGTAGAACTCGTTCAGGCCCACGGCCGCCTGCTCCAGCAGGATCAGGCGGCTGGCGTAGAACAGCTCGTGCGCCGACAGGCGGTTGTAGGCCAGGAAGCTCAAGGAAGGAAGGTTGCGTCCGGCCCTGCGCAGCACGCGATCCTCCCTGCCCAGCACGATCACCGTCCGGCCTTCGCCCTGGGGGTTGACCTTCTTGAGAATGGCCACCAGGTCCTTGGTCTTGCCCGTTTCGACCGTGAAATCCTCCATGACCACCAGGCGCTCCTGGGCGTTCTTCTGGCTGAGCAGCGAGCGCATGGCCAGGCGCTTTACTTTGCGCGGCAGGCGGTAGCTGTAGTCCTTGGGATGGGGACCGAAGATGATCCCGCCGTGCACCCATACGGGGGAGCGCTTGTCGCCCGCCCGCGCCCTGCCGGTGCCCTTCTGCCGCCAGGGCTTGGCGCTGGAGCCCTTCACGTTGCCCCGGGTCTTGGTTTCCGCGGTGCCCATCCGCTGGTTGGCCTGCTCGTTGCGCAGGGCGTGGTAAATCGAGCCCTCCGAGACTTGCGCGCCGAACACCTCGTCGGCCAGGTTGATTTCCCGGGAGGCCGAGCCGTCCACGGTGATGAGCTTCTTGATCATACCAAACCCTTCTTCTTGGCCCGGCTCACCAGCACTGCGGTGCCGGGCGCGCCCGGGACCGCCCCGTGCACCAGCAGCAGACCCTTCTCGGCGTCCACCCGCAGCAAGCGAAGGTTCTGCACGGTCGTGCGTTCCCCGCCCATCCGGCCGGCCATCTTGCGGCCGGGCAGGGTTTTCACGTGGGCCTGCCCGGTGGAGCCGCCCTCGCGCTTCACCATGGAGCCGTGCGACTTCGGGCCGCCGCTGAAGTGGTAACGCTTCACCACTCCCTGGAAGCCCTTGCCCTTGGAAACCGCGATCACGTCCACCCAGCTCACCCCGGCGAAAGCCTCCACCCCGATGCGGTCGCCGGTCTTGCACTCCTTCTCGAAGCCCTTGAGCTCCCGCAGCAGGCGGGTGGGCTCCAGGCCTTCGGCGAACTGCCCGGCCACCGGTTTTTTACGCCGGGAGGCCTTGATCTGGCCCCAACCCAGCACCACGGCGGAGTAGCCGTCCTTCTCGGTGGTGCGCTGCGCCACGACCAGGTTAGGCTCCACCTCGATGACCGTCACCCCCTGGGGGGCGCCCTTCTCGTCGAAGATCTGGGTCATGCCCAGCTTTTTTCCGATCAGCCCCAGCATAGCCTGCCCCTACTGCTTGATCTCGACGTCGACGCCCGCCGGCAGCTCCAGCTTCATCAGCGCGTCCATGACCACCGACGTCGGCTCGATGATGTCGATCAGCCGCTTGTGGGTCCTCATCTCGAACTGCTCGCGGCTCTTCTTGTTCACGTGCGGCGAGCGCAGCACCGTGAAGCGGTTGATGCGGGTCGGCAGGGGAATCGGACCCGACACCTTGGAGCCCGCCTTGAGCACCGTCTGCACGATGGCTTTGGCGCTCTGGTCGATCAGCTCGATGTCGAAGCCCCGCAAGCGCACCCGTATCCTGTCCTTGGCCATTGCTCCTCCAGTCTCCTCGCACCCGGGGCGCGCTCCGCCCGCCGCCCCCGCACCTTGCTTGAGCGGGGGAGGCCGGACCCGAGTGAGAGCCCACCCGGCCCGCCTCCGGAACGCCTACTCGATGATCTCGGTTACCGATCCGGCGGCCACCGTGCGCCCGCCCTCGCGGATGGCGAAGCGCAGGCCCTTCTCGATGGCGATCGTATGGATCAGCTCGATGGTCAGCTCCAGGTTGTCCCCGGGCATGACCATCTGCCGGTCCGCCGGCAGCTCCACGGTCCCCGTGATGTCGGTGGTCCGGAAGTAGAACTGCGGCCGATAGCCGGTGAAGAACGGGGAGTGACGCCCGCCTTCCTGGGTGGTCAAGGCCAGGACCTGGGCCTTGAACTTCTTGTGCGGGGTGATGGTGCCCGGCTTGGCCAGCACCTGCCCGCGCTCCACTTCCTTCTTCTCAATCCCGCGCAGCAGGCAGCCGACGTTGTCCCCTGCCCGCCCCTCGTCCAGGATCTTGTTGAACATTTCCACGCCGGTGACGACGGTCTTGCGGGTCTCGCGGATGCCCACGATCTCCACCTCGTCGCCGACCTTGACGATCCCGCGCTCGATCCTTCCGGTCACGACGGTGCCGCGGCCGGAGATGGTGAACACGTCCTCGATGGGCATCTGGAAAGGCTTGTCCGTGGCCCGCACCGGCAGGGGGAAGTACTTGTCCATGGTGTCCAGCAGCTCGACGATCGACTTCTGGGCCTCCGGGTCCTCCGGGTGCTCCATGGCCTTCAGGGCCGAGCCCTTCACGATCGGGATGGTGTCCCCGGGGAACTCATACTCCTTGAGCACGTCGCGGACTTCGGCTTCCACCAGCTCGATCAGGTCCGGGTCGTCCACCATGTCCACCTTGTTCAGGTAGATGATGATGGCCGGCACGCCCACCTGGCGGGCCAGGAGGATGTGCTCCCGGGTCTGGGGCATGACCGAGTCCGGCGCCGAAACCACCACCACCGCCCCGTCCATCTGGGCCGCGCCGGTGATCATGTTCTTGATGTAGTCGGCGTGTCCGGGGCAGTCCACGTGGGCGTAGTGCCGGTTGTCGGACTGGTACTCCACGTGCCGGGTGTTGATGGTTATGCCGCGGGCCTTCTCCTCCGGGGCGTTGTCGATGTCCTCGTACTTCATCAGCTTGTCGCCGAACTTCTTGGCGCAATACATGGTGATGGCCGAGGTTAGGGTCGTCTTCCCGTGGTCGACGTGGCCGATGGTGCCCACGTTGATATGGGGCTTGTTGCGGACGAACTTGTCTTTAGCCATAGCTACCTCCTGTCTTTCCCAAGCGAATCACGAACTTTAGCTTGCAGCAAAGGTCCCGCGGACCCTCTGCAGAATGTCCTCCTGGACCGCCCTGGGCACCGGCTGGTAGGAGTGGAGCTGCATGGTGTGAGCGGCCCGTCCCTGGCCGAGCGCGCGCAGCCGGGTCGTGTACCCGAACAGCTGCCGCAGCGGCACCAGGGCCCGGAGCAGCTTGCCACCAGGCCGATCCTCGATCTCCTCCACCCTCCCGGTCCTGCTCAATAAGTCGGCGATCAACACACCGAGGTACTCCTCGGGGCTCGCCGCCTCCACGCTCATGACCGGCTCCAGGATCACCGGTCCGGCCCGCTCCAGGCCCAGTTTGTAGGCCATGGAGGCGGCGATCCGGAAACTCAACTCCCCGGAGGCCACCGGGTCGTGGGCGCCGGCCAGCAGGATCGCCCGGAAGTCGACCAGCGGATAGCCGGCCAGCACCCCGTTGCCCCTGCTCTCCGCCACACCCCTCTCGACCGCCTCGACGAACTGCCCCGGAAGCCCCTCCGAGCGGTTCTCGAAGGCAAACCCCTCGCCCCTCGGCAGCGGCTCGAAACGCAGGCGCACCAGGGCGAATTGCCGGCGCCCCCTGGTCGGCTCGAAGCGCCCCTCCGCCTCCGCGCAGGCGGTGATCGTTTCCCGGTAGGCCACCTGCGGCCTGCCCACCGAAGCCCGCACATTATACTCGCGGGCCAGGCGCTGCACAACGACCTCCAGGTGCAGCTCCCCCATCCCCCAGATCACCGTCTGGCCGGTCTCGGCCTCCTGCAGGACCCGGAAGGTGGGGTCCTCCTCGGAGAGGCGCGCCAGCGCCTCGGCCAGGCGTCCGGCCTCCTGCTGCCGGCGGGGCTCGATGGCCATCGAGACCACCGGCTCCGGGAACTGCATCCGCTCCAGGACCACCGGCTCTTCCTCGCCGCAGAGGCTGTCCCCGGTCACGGCCCGGCGCAGGCCCGCCGCCGCGGCGATATCCCCCGCCCGCACCTCGGAGATGGCCTCCGATTTGTCGGCGTGGATGCGCAGGAGGCGCAGCACGCGCTCCCGGCCCCCGCGCGCGGCGTTGTACACCTGCTCCCCCGCCCGCAGGGTCCCGGAGTAGACCCGGAGGAAGGCCAGCCTGCCGGCGTACGGGTCCTCGGCGGTCTTGAAAACCAGAGCCGCCAGGGGCCCGGCCGCATCAGCCGGCTGCACCACCTCCAAACCGTCCCGCCAGGCCCGGAAACCGGGCAGATCGGCCGGTGAAGGAAGCCAGGCCACGACCGCGTCCAGCAGGGGCTGGATGCCCCGGTTGCGGCCGGCCGCCCCGCAGAGCACCGGCACCAGGCCTGCTCCCAGGGTGGCCCGCCGGATGGCCCGGCTTATGCTCTCGGCCCCCGGCTCCCGGCCTCCGAGGTACTCCTCCAGGAAGGCTTCGTCCAGTTCGGCCAGATGCTCCAGCAGCCTGGCCCGGGCCTCCCGCGCGGCGGGCAGTGCCTCGGCGGGCACTTCCTCCTCCCGGAACCGCGAGCCCAGTTCGTCCTGGTCCCACAGGAGCGCCTTCATCCGCACCAGGTCCACCACTCCGACGAAGCCGGCGGCCTCGCCCAGAGGCAGCTGCACGGCCTGGGCGTCGGCCTCCAGGCGGCGGCGTATCTCCTCCACCACCTCCGGGAAGCGGGCTCCGACCCGGTCCATCTTGTTGATGAAGGCCAGGCGCGGCACCCGATAGCGCTCCGCCTGCCTCCAGACGGTCTGGCTCTGCGGCTGCACCCCGGCCACCGCGCAGAAAATCCCGACCGCCGCGTCCATTACTCTCAAAGAGCGCTCCACCTCGGCCGTGAAGTCCACATGGCCGGGGGTATCGATGATGTTGATCTGGCAGCCCCGCCAGGAGCAGAAGGTGGCAGCAGCGGTGATCGTGATTCCCCGCTCCTTCTCCAGCTCCATCCAGTCCATGCTGGCGTCCCCTTCGTCCACCTCCCCCATTTTGCGGGTTCGGCCGGTATAGAAGAGGATCCGCTCCGTCGCCGTGGTCTTGCCGGCGTCGATGTGGGCCACGATCCCGATGTTGCGTATCCTATCCAACGGGAACGGGGCGGACATACCGTCGAATGTGGCTCGCTTGCGGCCCGCACTCTGGGCCCCCGTCCTCGCCGACGGCAGGCCTGGTCTGCCAGGCTACCAGCGGTAGTGGGCGAACGCCTTATTGGCCTCCGCCATGCGGTGGGTGTCCTCCTTTTTCTTGAACGCCGAGCCGGTGGAGTTGAAGGCGTCCATCAGCTCCGCGCTCAGCTTCTCGCTCATGCTGCCGCGCCTCGCGCGGGCATACTGGATGATCCAGCGCATGGCCAGCGCCTCGCGCCGGCTGTCGCGCACCTCCACCGGCACCTGGTAGGTGGAGCCGCCCACGCGTCGCGACTTCACCTCCACCACCGGCTTCACGTTTTCCAGGGCCTTGGTGAAGACCTCCAGCGGCTCCTTGCCCAGTTTCTCCTTGATGATCTCGAAGGCCCGGTACATGATGCCGTAGCCCGCCGATTTCTTGCCGCGCAGCATCATCCGGCCTACCAATAAGGAAATCTCCTTGCTGCCGAACAGCGGATCCGGCTGTGCGGGTCTCTTGGGCGGTACTCTTCGCCTGGGCATACTTTACAACCTTCCCTCGTCAGGCCTTGGGCTTCTTGGCCCCGTACTTGGAGCGGGCCTTGCGTCGATCCTCAACCCCCAGCGTGTCCTTGGCGCCGCGTACGATGTGGTAGCGCACGCCGGGCAGGTCCTTCACGCGGCCGCCGCGGATCAGCACCACCGAGTGCTCCTGCAGGTTGTGCCCGATGCCGGGGATGTAGGCGGTCACCTCGATGCCATTGACCAGGCGCACCCTGGCCACCTTGCGCAACGCGGAGTTGGGCTTCTTGGGGGTCACCGTCATGACGCGCGTGCAGACCCCGCGCTTCTGGGGGCACGACTGCAGCGCCGGCGCCTTGTTCTTCCTGCGTACAGCCTCGCGGCCCTTGCGGACCAGCTGGTTGATCGTCGGCATTCCCGTCCTTTCTACCAACATAAGGCGCGAAATGTCAACCCCTCCCCCCGATTGAATGGGAGAAGACTGCACTTCGAGCCAACTTGCGCTACGACCTGTCCTTTGCGTCGGAATCTTTCTTCCGCGCAGCCGGACTTTCGGCCTTCCGCCGCTCTTCCGGCCCGGACAGCATAGCACGCCACAGGCGCCGTGGCAAGCGCCCCGGCTTGTGCCCAGGGATAGGCCCAGGGCCCAGGCCTAGGCCTCCGCCTCCTGCAGCATGGCCGCCAGCTCCTTTTCCTTCTTCTTTTCCTCGATCACCCGGTTCACCTGGACGTCCAGGTCCTCCATGTTCTCGTCCAGAAGGGTGATCTTCTGGTACTGGCGGATGCCGGTCCCCGCCGGGATGAGGCGCCCGATGATCACGTTCTCCTTCAGGCCCCGCAGGTGGTCGCGGCTGCCGGAAATGGAGGCGTTGGTCAGCACCCGGGTGGTCTCCTGGAAGGAGGCGGCGGAGAAGAAGGAGTCGATGTTCAGGGAGGCCTTGGTGATCCCCAGCAGCAGAGGCCGGGCGATGGCCGGCTGGCCGCCCTCGCGGATGACCTTGCGGTTCTCCTCCATGAAACGGTAACGGTCCACCTGCTGCCCGTAGATGAAGTTGGTGTCGCCCACATGCATGATCTCCACCTTCTTCATCATCTGGCGGATGATGACGCCCACGTGCTTGTCGTTGATGGTCACCCCCTGCAGGCGGTAGACCTCCTGGACCTCGTTCAGCAGGTACATCTGCAGCGCGTTTTCGCCCAGGTTGTGCAGGATGTCGTGGGGGTCGATCGGCCCGTCGCAGAGCAGCTCCCCGGCCTCCACCTCGTCCCCGTCGCGGACCAGCAGGTGCTTGCCCATGGGCACCAGGTGCTTGAACTCCTTGTCGTAGGGGTCCATGACCACGATGACCCGCTTGCCCTTCAGGATGCCTTTGAAGGAAACCGTCCCGGCGACCTTGGCCGGCACGGTGGGGTTCTTGGGCTTGCGGGCCTCGAACAGCTCCCCGACCCGCGGTAGGCCTCCGGTGATGTCCCTGGTCTTCACGCTCTCGCGCGGCAGCTTGGCCAGGATCCGCCCGGCCTGCACTTCCTCCCCGTCGCGCACGTTCAGGTAGGCGCTGCCGGGCAGGTAATAGGTGGCCACGTCCTTGCCCCCGGGGCTCTTGATCAGCAGGCGGGGCTGCAGGGTCTCCAGGGTGAAATCGGTGATCTTCTTTTCGATCTTCCCGGTGTCCTCGTTGATCTCCTCTTTCAGGGTCGTGCCCAGGATGATGTCCTCGAAGCCCACCGTGCCGCTCTGCTCGGCGATGATCGGCTCGGAGAAGGGGTCGAAGTAGGCGATGGTCTCCTCGGCCGGGACGATGCTGCCCACCTGGGCCAGCAGCTCCGCGCCGTTGCGGATGTCGGCTCTCTGGTTCTGGGCGATCAGCAGCAGCTTTTCCTTGGTGCGCCGCACGTAGGCGATCTCCTGGGCCAGCAGGTGCTCGCCCTTGCGGGTGATCAGGTGGTCGCCGGAAAGCACGCGCTGGCCGTCCTGCACCACCACCCGGTCGCCCTTTTCCAGGTCGAAGCTGCGCAGGATGCGCCGGACCGTGATGTGCCCCTTGCGGGTGAACAGCAGGTTCCCGTTCTTCAGCTCCACCGTGTTGCCCTTGACCTCCTCCACCAGCACCGGGTAGCGCAGGTAGACCCGGTTCTCTTCGCTGATCTTGGTGGCCGCCCCGCCGATGTGGAAGGTCCTCATGGTGAGCTGCGTGCCCGGCTGCCCGATGGACTGGGCGGCGATGATGCCCACCGCCTCCCCGATCTCCACCCGGCGGTTGGTGGCCAGGTTGCGCCCGTAGCACTTGACGCAGACCCCGTGCCGGGCCTCGCAGGTAAGCACGGTGCGCACGCGCACGCTCTCGATGCCCACCGCCTCGATCTGGTCGGCCAGCTCGTCGGTGATCTCGTGGTTCACGTCCACCAGCACCTCGCCGGTGATCGGGTGGCGCACCCGTTCCAGGATGAAGCGGCCGGCGATGCGGTCCCTCAAGGACTCCACCACCTCCTCGCCGTCCTTCAGGGCCCGGCGGTCCAGGCCGTTGATCGTGCCGCAGTCCTCGTCGTTGATCACCACGTCCTGGGCGATGTCCACCAGGCGGCGGGTCAGGTAGCCGGCGTCGGCGGTCTTCAGCGCCGTGTCGGCCAGTCCCTTGCGGGCCCCGTTGGTGGAGATGAAGAACTCGATCACCGACAGCCCCTCCTTGAAGTTGGAGCGGATCGGCAGCTCGATGATGTCGCCGGAGGGCTTGGCCATCAGGCCGCGCATCCCGCCCAGCTGGCGGATCTGGGTGCGCGAACCGCGCGCCCCGGAGTGGGCCATCATGTACACGGGGTTGAAGCCGCCCCGGTCCTTCTTCAGCTCGTTCATCAGCTCGTTGGTGATCAGCTCGTTGGTGGTGCTCCACACCTCCACGACCCGGTTGTAGCGCTCTTCATTGGTGATGTGGCCCTGCAGGTACTGGTTCTGGATCTCCTCCACCTGGCTGTTGGCCTTGCCGATCAGCTCGCGCTTGGCGCTGGGGATGATCACGTCCTCCATGCCGATGGTGGCCCCGAAGCGCGTCGCGTACTTGAAGCCCAGGTCCTTGATCACGTCCAGCATCTTCACGGTGACGTCCGCGCCGAAATCGGTGTAGATGCGCGAGATCAGGGCGCGCAGCTCCTTCTCGCCCATGGACTCGTTCAGAAAGCCCAGCTCCTTGGGCAGCTCCTCGTTGAGGATGATCCGCCCGGGGGTGGTCTCCAGGTACTTGCCCTCCCGCTTGAGCTTGATGGCCGCCTGGTAGTCCACCGAGCGGGCGTCCACGGCCAGCAGCACCTCCTCCACGCAGCTGTAGTACTTGCCGGTGCCCTTGGCCCCCTCCCGAACCCGGGTCAGGTAGTTTACCCCCAGGACCATGTCCTGGGTGGGGATGACGATGGGGTTGCCGTTGGCCGGGTTCAGCAGGTTTCGCGAGGACAGCATCAGGGTCCAGCACTCGATCTGGGCCGCGGGGGTCAGGGGCACGTGCACGGCCATCTGGTCCCCGTCGAAGTCGGCGTTGAAGGCGTGGCAAACCAGGGGGTGCAGGCGGATGGCCTTGCCCTCCACCAGCACCGGCTCGAAAGCCTGGATGCCCAGGCGGTGCAGCGTGGGGGCGCGGTTGAGAAGCACGGGGTGCTCGCTGACCACCTCCTCCAGCACGGCCCACACCTCGGGAGTCTCCATCTCCACCAGGGTCTTGGCCTTCTTGATGTTGTAGACCACGTCCTTCTCGACCAGCTTCTTCATGATGAAGGGCTTGAACAGCTCCAGGGCCATCTTGGTGGGCAGGCCGCACTGGTGCAGTTTCAGCTCCGGCCCGACCACGATGACCGAGCGGCCGGAGTAGTCCACGCGCTTGCCCAGC
>MIBK01000177.1:14653-17340 GCA_001829505.1 Spirochaetes bacterium RBG_16_67_19
AGGTTCTGGCGGAAGCGGCCCTGCTTGCCCTTGAGCATGTCGGAGAGCGACTTCAGCGGGCGGTTGGCCGCGCCCTTGACCACGCGCTTTTTCTTGGAGTTGTCGAACAGGGCGTCCACCGCCTCCTGCAGCATGCGCTTCTCGTTGCGGATGATGATGTCCGGGGCGTTGAGGGCCAGCAGGCGCTTCAGGCGGTTGTTGCGGTTGATCACCCGGCGGTACAGGTCGTTCAGGTCGGAGGTGGCGAAGCGGCCGCCGTCCAGCTGCACCATGGGGCGCAGCTCCGGGGGGATCACCGGGATCACGTCCAGGATCATCCACTCGGGACGGTTGCCGGAGTCGCGGAAGTTCTCCACGATCTCGATGCGCTTCAGCAGGCGCTTGTCGGTCTTGCGCCCCTTGTCCAGCATCTTGCGCCGCAGCTCCGCGGACAGGGCGTCCAGGTCGAGGCTTTCCAGCAGGGTGCGGATGGCCTCCGCCCCGATGCCGGCGGTGAAGGCCAGGCCGTGGCGCTCCTGGGCCTCCAGGTACTCCTCCTCCGACAGGAGCTGCATCTTCTTCAGATCGGTGTCGCCCGCGTCGATCACGATGTACTTCTCGTAGTACAGGATCGAGCGCAGGGCCACGATGGCCAGGTCCAGCAGCAGGCCCATGCGGGAGGGCACCGAGCGGTAGAACCAGATATGGCTGACCGGGGAGGCCAGCTCGATGTGCCCCATGCGCTCGCGGCGCACGCGGAAGTGGGTGACCTCCACGCCGCAGCGGTCGCAGATCACCCCCTTGTAGCGGATGGACTTGAACTTTCCGCAATAGCACTCCCATTCCTTGGTCGTGCCGAAGATGCGCTCGCAGAACAGCCCGTCCTTCTCGGGCCGCAGCGTCCGGTAGTTGATGGTTTCCGGCTTCTTGACCTCGCCGTAGGACCAGGCGCGCACCTGGTCGGGCGAGGCCAGCTTGATCATGATGCTATCGAACTCTTGAAGTTCCCTTGGATTCATTCCAGCCTCCCGCTAAAAGCGGCTTCCCTGCCGATTGATCAGCTCCTCGTCCCGCTCGGTGAGCGCGATCTGCTTGCCCTTGGCGTCGAAAATCGAGATGTCCAGGGCGAGGCCGCGCAGTTCCTGCACCAGCACATTGAAGCTTTCCGGAATCCCGGCGTTGGCGAATACCTCGTTCTTGACGATGCTCTCGTAGATCTTGGCCCGCCCGGTCATGTCATCGCTCTTGATGGTCAACAGCTCCTGCAGGGTGTTGGCCGCCCCGTAGGCCTCCAGGGCCCAGACCTCCATCTCTCCCAGCCGCTGCCCGCCGAACTGGGCCTTGCCGCCCAGCGGCTGCTGGGTGACCAGGGAGTAGGGCCCGGTGGAGCGGGCGTGCATCTTGTCGTCCACCAGGTGGTGCAGCTTCATGATGTAGATGTAGCCCACGGTGACCGGGTTCTCGAAGGGCTGCCCGGTCAGGCCGTCGTGCAGGGCGACCTTGGAGTTCAGCGGCAGCCCGGCCTCCTTGAGCTTGGCCTCGATCATCTCGTTGGTGGCGGACTGGAACACCGGGCTGGCATACCACTCGTCCAGCTTGATGCCTGCCCAGCCCAGCTCGGTTTCCATGATCTGCCCCAGGTTCATGCGCGAGGGCACGCCCAACGGGTTGAGCACGATGTCCACCGGCGTGCCGTCCTCCATGAAGGGCATGTCCTCCGGCGCCAGGACCCGGGCGATGACCCCCTTGTTGCCGTGCCGGCCGGCCATCTTGTCGCCCTCCTGCAGTTTGCGCTTGGTGGCGATCAGGATCTTGACCACCTCCTCCACCCCGGGGTTCAGCTCGTCGCCCTCGGAGCGCTTCAGGCGCTGCACGTCGATGACCGTGCCCTCGATGCCGTGCGGCACGCGCAGGGAGGTGTCGCGCACGTCCTTGGCCTTTTCCCCGAAGATCGAGTTCAGCAGCTTGAACTCCGGGGTGGAATCCGTCTCGCTTTTCGGGGTCACCTTGCCCACCAGGATGGAGCCGCTCTTGACCTCCGCCCCGATGCGGATGATGCCCTCCTCGTCCAGCTGCTCCACGGCGTTCTCGCTGGCGTTGGGGATGTCGCGGGTGATCTTCTCGGGCCCCAGCTTGGTCTCCCGCACCTCCACCTGGAACTCCTTGATGTGGATGGAGGTGAACTTGTCCTCGCGCACCAGCTCCTCGGAGATCAGGATGGCGTCCTCGTAGTTGTAGCCGTTCCAGGGCATGAAGGCGCAAAGCACGTTGCGCCCCAGGGCCAGTTCTCCATTATAGGTCGCCGGCCCGTCGGCGATGACCTCCCCCTTGGCCACGTGCTGCCCCGGGGCCACGATGGGCTTGTGATTGAAGCAGGTGTCCTGGTTGGTGCGCTGGAACTTGATCATCCGGTAATCGTCCAGCTCCTCCCCCTCGGCCCGGTCCGGCTTGATGACCACCTTTTCCGAGGTGACGTAGACCACCTTGCCGGCCCGGCGGGTGATGACCACCACCCCGGAGTCGTAGGCGGTCTTGTTCTCCATGCCCGTGCCCACCCGCGGCGGCTCGGGGGCCAGCAGGGGCACGGCCTGGCGCTGCATGTTGGAGCCCATCAGGGCCCGGTTGGCGTCGTCGTGCTCCAGGAAGGGGATCAGGGAGGTGGACACCGAGATGATCTGCTTGGGCGAGACGTCCATGTACTGGATGTC
>MIBK01000178.1:0-6777 GCA_001829505.1 Spirochaetes bacterium RBG_16_67_19
GTCGTGCCCTCCAGGGGCACCGCCAGGCGCACTACCGGCCGCGACCCCTGGGCGGCGAGCTTCTCTTTCTCCGCCGCGGGAAGGGAGCGGCAGCGGCGGTCGTAGCCCTGGGGCAGGTTCCCCCGGCGCTGCTCCTCCTTGAGCTGTTCCAGGCGCGAGGTCGAACAAAAGCACTCGTACGCCCGTCCCCGCTCGACCAGCTCCCGGGCGTGACGGCGGTACAGCTGCGCGCGAGCGGACTGCTGGTACGGGGCGTGCGGCCCGCCGCAATCCGGCCCCTCGTCCCAGTGGAAGCCCAGCCAGGTGAAGGTCCGGTAGATGTCCTCCAGCGCCTCGGGCTGATAGCGCTCGCGGTCGGTGTCCTCGATGCGCAGGATGAAGCTGCCGCCCGCCGAACGGGCGAACAGGTAGTTGAACAGGGCCGTGCGCACCCCGCCGATGTGTTGAAAACCGGTGGGAGAGGGAGCGTAGCGGACCCGAACCGCTTCCATGGTAGGGGGATTATACGGAGGCATCCCCCCATGGTCAAGAACGGCCGGTTCAGGCTATCTTGCGGCGTGATCATCGTCGAGGTGCTGCTGGCCCTCTATGCGGCGCTGATGCTGGTCATCGGCATCCTGGGACTGCGCCGCGTGCGCACCGCGGAGGACTACCTGCTGGCCGGACGCCGCAGCCGGGGCCTGCATATCGGAGGCTCCCTGGCGGCTACGATCCTGGGGGCTTCCGCCACTCTGGGCCTGGCCGGTCTGGCTTATCGGCGGGGCCTGACTGGCAGCTGGTGGCTGCTGGTCGGGGCCCTGGGCCTGACCGGGCTGCTGTTCCTGGTCCGCCGGGTGCGGGCCGCCCCCGCCTACAGTCTCCCCGGCCTCTTGGGCCTCTGGTACGGGCCGGCCATGCGGCGCCTGTCGGCCGCCTTCATCGCGGTGGCCTGGCTGGGCATCGTGGGCGCGCAGGCCAGCGCGGCCGGCAGGATCCTGGCCGCCTTCCTCGGGGGGCGCTACCAGGCCTGGACCCTGGCCGCCGGGGGCCTGTTCATACTCTACGCGGTGATGGGTGGGCAGGTCTCGGTGATCGGCACCGACCTGCCCCAGTTGCTTTTCGTCGTCATCGGGCTGGCCGGAAGCGCGGCCTTCGGGCTGCGCGCCGCGGGAGGGCTCCCCGGCCTGAAGGCGGCCCTGGACCCCGGCTTCTTCTCCTTCCCCCTGTCCCCGGGCTTCTCGGCCTCCGACCTGGCGCTGCTGGCCCTGGTCGTGGGCAGCACCTACCTGAGCGGCCCGGACATGCTGTCCCGCCTGCTGTGCAGCCGCGACCAGTCCAGCGCCCGGCGCGGCCTGGCCATGTCCATCGCCGTCATCGTGCCGCTGGCCTTCCTGATCGCCCTGATCGGCATGGTGGCCCGGGCCCTGTATCCGGGCGCGAGCCCCGAGGCGGCCTTCCCCCTGCTGATGAAAGGCACCCTGCCCCCCCTGCTGGCCGGCCTGGCCATGCTGGCCCTGCTCTCCGCCTTCCTGTCCTCCGCGGATACCACCCTGCTCACCCTGGCCACCGTGCTGGCCGTGGACCTGGCTGGACTGGACCTGGACCGCCTGGGGTCCCGCCGCAGCCTGGGCCTGCTGCGGGGGCTCACCGCCCTGGCCGGGATCGCGGCCGTGCTGGTGGGGCTGTACTCCGGCGGGATCATCCCTTCGCTGCTGCTGGCCTATACGATCTTTTCCGGGGGCCTGTTCGTGCCCATCCTGGCCGCCCTGGTGGGGAAACCCATGCGCCCGCAGGCGGCCATCGCCGCGGCGGCGGCTGGCGGCGCGCTGGCGCTGACCGGGAAGCTCCTGGGGGCCGACCCGCTCATCGCCGCCGGCTTCGCGGTCTGCCTGGCCATTTGGCTGGCCGACCGCCTGCTGGCCGGCCGCAGGGCGGGCCCCGACCGTCAGATCTGATAGTCGGGGTCGGAGGCGGCCAGCTCCCGCGCCTGGCTGGCCAGCCCGGACAGGGTGAAGGAGGAAAGGGAGCGCTCGATGTCCGCGCTGAGCTGCTTCCACACCTGCGTAGCCACGCAGGAGGTGGCCCGCGCGCAGGCTTCCGGGTCGTGGACGCACAGCACGGCGGCGATCTTGCCCTCGATGGCCTCCACCACGTCCTTGACGGTGAGCTCCTCCGGCGGCCGGGCCAGGGCGTAACCCCCGCGCGAGCCCCGCTGGGAGAGGATCAGCCCGGCGTTCTTCAGGGGGATCACGATCTGGCCCAAGTACTTCTCGGAGATGCCTTCCCGCCGCGACACGTCGCGCAGGAGGGTGGTGCCGTTGCCGTAGTTCAACGCCAGGGCCACCATCAGCCGTACGCCGTAGCGGCCCCGCGTCGACATGTGCAGCGGCATCAGGCCTCCTCGAACAGCCAGGTGCTCAGGTACCTCTCGCCGAAGGAAGGCACGATGGCCACGATGAGCTGGCCCTCGCTTTCCGGCCGCCGGGCCACCTCCAGGGCGGCCCACACCGCGGCCCCGGCGGAGATCCCCACCAGCAGGCCTTCCTCCCGTGCCATCCGGCGCGAGGTCTTGCCGGCGTCCTCGTCCTCGACCTTGACGATCTCGTCGATGATCTTCGTGTTCAGTACCGCGGGGATGAACCCGGCCCCGATCCCCTGGATCTTGTGCGGGGAGTGGCTGCCGCCGGAAAGCACGGGGGACTTGACCGGCTCCACGGCTACGATCTTGACCGAGGGCTTGCGCTTCTTGAGCACCTCCCCCACGCCGGTGATGGTGCCGCCGGTGCCCACTCCGGCCACCAGCACGTCCACCTTGCCGTCCGTGTCCTTCCAGATCTCCTCGGCGGTGGTCCGGCGATGCACCTCCGGGTTGGCCTGGTTCTCGAACTGCTGGGGAATGTAGGAGTTGGCGGTGGCCGCGGCGATCTCCTTGGCCTTTTCGATGGCCCCCTTCATGCCTTGGGCAGCGGGGGTCAGGACCAGCTCGGCGCCCAGGGCTTTCAGCAGCTTGCGCCGTTCCACGCTCATGCTGTCGGGCATGGTCAGGATACAGCGGTAACCCTTGAAGGCGGCGACGAAGGCCAGGGCGATGCCGGTGTTCCCGCTGGTGGGCTCCACGATCACGGTGCCCTTGCGGATCAGGCCTTTGCTCTCCCCGTCCTCGATCATGGACAACCCGATGCGGTCCTTCACGCTGGACAGCGGGTTGCGCGATTCCAGCTTCACGACGATCTGGCCGCGCGCGCCTTCCACGATCTTGTTCAGGCGCACCAGCGGGGTGTTGCCCACCAGCTCCAGCACATTATTGTAGATTTTCATGACGGCTTTCCTCCTAGGAGTTCCTGAGGGCCTGGTCGATGTCCTCTTTGATGTCTTCCACGTGCTCCAGGCCGATCGACAGGCGCACCAAATCCGGAGTCAGCCCGCCTTCCCGCTGCTGCTCCTCGCTCAGCTGGGAGTGCGTGGTGCTGGCCGGATGTATGGCCAGGCTCTTGGCGTCGCCCACGTTGGCCAGGTGGGAGACCAGCTTGAGGCCGTCGATGAACTTCTCCCCCGCGGCCTTTCCCCCTTTGATGCCGAAGACCACCATGCCGCCGAAGCCCTTTTTCAAATACCTGGCGGCGGTCTTGTAGGTCGGGTCCTCGGGCAGGCCCGGGTAGCGGACCCACGCCACCTTGGGGTGCTTTTTCAGCCACTGGACCACGGCCACCGCGTTGGCGCAATGCCGCTCCATGCGCAGGGGCAGCGTCTCCAGCCCCTGCAGGAAGATCCAGGCGTTGTCCGGGGAGATGCAGGCCCCCAAGTTGCGCAGCGGCACGGTGCGCAGCCGTAGGGCATAGGCCACCGGGGATAAGGCCGGAGGCAGGTCGTGGGCCCATTTCAGGCCGTGGTAGTTGGGGTCGGGCTGGTTGAACAGGGCGAAGCGCTTCTGCTTCCAGTCGAACAGACCTGAGTCGGTGACGATGCCGCCGATGCCCGTGCCGTGCCCGCCCATCCATTTGGTCAGCGAGTTCACCACGATGTCCGCCCCGTGCTCGATGCTGCGCAAGAGGAAGGGCGTGGTGAAGGTGGCGTCCACGATCAGGGGCAGCCCGCGCTCGTGGGCCACCTTGGCGATTTCCCCTACGTCCGCCACGTCCAGCAAAGGGTTGCCGATGCTTTCCACGAACAGGGCCCGGGTCTTCTCCGTGACGGCCTTGGCGAAGTTCTGCGGATCTTCCTGGTTGACGAATTTCACCTTGATCCCCAGGGTTGGCAGGATGGCATCGAACATGGTGTAGGTGCCGCCGTACAGGTTGCTGGCCGACACGATCTCGTCCCCGGCCTGGGCCAGGGTGATGATGGCATAAAAGATCGCGCTGGTGCCCGAGGCCAGGGCCACCGAGGCCGCTCCCCCTTCCAGCAGGCTCACGCGCTGCTCCAGCACGTCCTGGGTCGGGTTCATGATCCGGGTGTAGATGTTGCCCAGCTCCTTCAGGGCGAACAGGTTGGCCGCCCTCTCGGTGCTGGGAAAGACGTAGGAGCTGGTCCGGTACACCGGCACTCCGCGCGAGGTCGTGGTAGGATCCGGTTGCTGGCCGCCGTGGAGGGCCAGCGTTTCGAACCTTGGTTTCTGTTCCGTGCTCATCTGCTCTCCTTTCGCTCGATCGATTCTCTATAATGTCTATCAATATACTTCCAGATAGTCAAGATATTCTATAGTTATCCTATAGTATTGATAGCAATGGGTTCTTGACAATCGCACAAGGAATTGCTATGTAAGAGCATGCCCGTACGAGTTCCGAACGACCTGCCGGCGAGAAAAACGCTCCTCGAAGAGAACATCTTTGTCATGACCACGGAGCGCGCCGTGCACCAGGACATCCGGCCCCTGCGCATCGCCGTGCTGAACCTGATGCCGACGAAAATCGTCACGGAAACCCAGCTCCTGCGCCTGCTGGGCAACAGCCCCCTTCAAGTCGACATCACCTTCATCCACATGGAGTCGCATGATTCGAAGAACACCTCCCCGGAGCACCTGGAGGCCTTCTACGAATCCCTCGACGAGGTCCTGCACGAGCGCTTCGACGGGCTGGTCATCACCGGCGCCCCCGTGGAGATGCTGCCCTTCGAGCAGGTCGACTACTGGCCGGAGCTGGTGCGGCTGATGGACTGGAGCCGGACCAACGTCTGGTCCACGCTGCACATCTGCTGGGCCTCGCAGGCTGCGCTGTACCGCCACTTCGGGATACCCAAGTACCCCATCCCGGCCAAGATGTTCGGCCTTTTCCCCCACCGCATCCTGGAGCCCCACGAGCCCCTGCTGCGCGGCTTCGACGACCTGTTCTACGCGCCGCACTCGCGCCACACCGAGGTGCGCGGCGAGGATATCGCCGCGGTGAAGGAGCTGAAGCTGCTGGCCGTCTCCGAGGAGGCCGGCGTCTACATGGCGGCCACGGAGGACGGACGGATGGTCTTCGTGACCGGCCACCCGGAATACGACCGGTACACGCTCAAGGCCGAGTACGACCGGGACCGCGACAAAGGCCTGCCCATCGCAGTGCCCCGCAACTACTTCCCGGGGGACGACCCGGCCCGTGAGCCGTTCATGACCTGGCGCTCCCACGCCAACCTCCTGTATGCCAACTGGCTGAACTACTACGTGTACCAGGCCACGCCTTTCGACCTGGGCAAGCTGCCGGCCACCGATACTCCCCTGGTGCGGGAATAGCGGCCGCCGCGGGTCGAAACCGTGGAAGGCAATTGCAAATAAATTCGCGATTTCCCGGTTTTTTTTATTTACAAAGTGCGGCATATCGTGCTACCTTATCTGACATATTAAGTAGGTTTATCGGAAATGAGACTGACGACTAAAGGAAGATATGGCGTACGAGCCGTGGTGAACCTGGCCGCCGCCGTCGGCAATGAGCCGATCTCGATCAGCTATATCGCCAAGAAAGAGCAGCTGTCCCCGGAGTTCCTGGAGCAGATCTTCTTCCGGCTGAAAAAGGCCGGGCTGATCCGTTCGGTCCGCGGGCCCAAGGGCGGTTTCGTGCTAAACTACAAGCCCTCGGAAATCTCCGTGAAGACCATCCTGGACGCGGTGGGCGAGCCCCTTTTCCCGGCGCCGTGCGCGGACCACGGAACCAAGGCCTGCCCGCAACAGGAAGGCTGCCTGATCTCCCCCATCTGGCAGGACTTCTACGAGCTTATGCGCAAGTACCTGTCCGCCATCAGCCTCAAGGACATCGTGGAGAACAAGAGAGTCCCCGCCGGACTGCCCGCCGCGCGCTGAGCCACTCGCTGCGCCCTTGTTCCGCATCCTGCCCTCCCCGAGCACGATCTACGCCCCCATCGCATTGCCCTCGGCGCCGGCCGGCCTGCGGGCAGGCATCAGCCTGCGCGCCGCGGGGGACCTGCGCCTGGGCTCCGCCGCCCGCGAACCATTCTTCCGCGCCCTGGGCCTGCCGCAGGAAGCGGTCTTCGCCTGCCGGCAGGTGCACTCCCGGAGGGTCCTGCCGCTGCGCGGGAAAACCCCCGGCGAAGCGGCCGAGGTGGAGGCGGACGGCCTGGCCGCCGACGCCGCGGAAGGCATCCTCTCGGTCACGGTGGCTGACTGCCTGCCTATTTTCGTCTATGATCGGCGCGGCGGGGCTTTCGCCCTGCTGCACTCCGGGTGGCAGGGCACCGGAATTGTCACCGAAGGGGTGCGCGTCCTGTGCCGGGAGTACGGCGCCCAGACCTCGACCCTGGTCGCGGTCCTGGGCCCGGGCATCGGGTCCTGCTGCTACGCCGTGGATCCCGGCCGGGCGGAGCTGT
>MIBK01000178.1:6959-12863 GCA_001829505.1 Spirochaetes bacterium RBG_16_67_19
CTGTTCTCTTTCCGGCGGGACGGGCCCGGCTTCGGGCGCATGGCGGCATTCATAGGAGCGAGCGGGCGATGAACCGGTACAAGGAACTCTGGCGGCGTATTCTGGCGGAAACCCTCTCGGCCCGGACCGGGCGGAAGGTCGAGGAGAGCGAGATCGTGACCGAGGTCCCGCCGCGCCCCGAGCTGGGCGACCTGGCCTTCCCCCTGTTTCCCTTCGCCAAGAGCCTGCGCAAATCCCCCAAGGACGTGGCCCTGGAGCTGGCCGCGGCGCTGCGGGAGCGGGCAGCGGAGGGCCGCGGAGTGGCCGAAGCCGCCGGACCCTACCTGAACGTCCGCCTGGAGCGGCCGCGGGTCATCGCCGAGGTGGTCCGGGACGTGCTGGCCCAGGGCGGAGGCTTCGGGGCCAACGGCGAGCTGGCCGGCCAGCGGGTCGTGGTGGAGTTCTCCTCCCCCAACACCAACAAGCCGCTGCACCTGGGGCACATGCGCAACGACGCGATCGGCATGGCGGTGGCCAGGATGCTGGAGGCCTGCGGGGCCGAGGTGCTGCGCGTGAACCTGATCAACGACCGCGGCATCCACATCTGCAAGTCCATGCTGGCCTACCGCCGCTTCGGCGAGGGCCGCACCCCGGAAAGCCTGGGTCAGAAGAGCGACCACCTGGTCGGCGACTACTACGTGCGCTACGCCAAGTGGGCCGTGGAGGACCCGGGAGCCGAGGCCCAGGCCCAGGCCCTGCTGCTGGCCTGGGAGCAGGGCGACCCGGAGGTGCGGGAGCTGTGGGGCACCATGAACCGCTGGGCCATCGAGGGCATCAACCAGACCTACCGCAAGACCGGGGTGCGCTTCGACAAGGTCTACCGGGAGAGCGAGACCTACCTGCTGGGGCGGGCCGAGATCCTGGCCGGCCTGGAGCGCGGGGTGTTCCAGCGCGACCCGGACGGCTCGGTGTGGGTGGACCTCACCGCCCAGGGCCTGGACCGCAAGGTGCTGCTGCGCAGCGACGGCACCTCCCTGTACGTGACCCAGGACGTGGGCACCGCGGTGCAGCGCCACCGCGACTGGCCCTTCAACCGGCAGATCTACGTGGTGGGCAACGAGCAGCGCTACCACTTCCAGGTGCTCTTCAAGGTGCTGGCCCTGCTCGGCCACGCCTGGGCGGAAAACCTGCACCACCTGGCCTACGGCATGGTCACCCTGCCGGAGGGCATGGGCAAGATGAAGTCGCGCGAGGGCACGGCCGTGGACGCCGACGAGCTGGTGGCCGATTTGGAAAGGCTGGCCGTGGAGCAGATCCGCTCCAAGGAGCGGGAGGCGGAGGTCGAGGACCTCCCCGGCACCGCGGAGAAGATCGCCCTGGGCGCCCTGCACTACTACCTGCTGGCCCCCTCCCCCTACAAGGACATGGTGTTCGACCCCAACGAGTCGATTTCCTTCACGGGCGCCACCGGGCCATACTTACAATACACGGGGGCCCGCATCTCCAGCATGCGGCGCAAGTTCGCCGAGCGCGCCGAGAGCTTCCGCGGCGGAGAGTTCCGCGCCGAGCTGCTGTCGGCCCCGGAGGAGTGGGAGCTGGCCAAGAGCATGGCGGCCTTCCCCGACACCGTGGCCCAGGCGGCCCGGGAGCTCAACCCCGCCCTGCTGGCCACGCACCTGTTCGAGCTGGCCCGCACCTACGCCAGCTACTATCACGACCACCCGGTGCTGCACAACGAGGACTCCGCCCTGGTGGTGAGCCGCATCCGCCTGGCCGAGGCGGTCCGCCAGGTGCTGGCCTGCGGCATGGCGCTTATCGGGGTGCCGTTCCTGGAGAAGATGTAGCGGGGGTAAAAGGCGTTCGTCAGGAAGAACTCCCCGGTCCCCGTCCGGTACCCCAGGCGGTGATAGCGGCGGCCCGCCCCGGAGGGCAGGAGGAAGAGGAATTCGCGGCGGGCGGGATCCCAGGCCTCGGGCGGCACGACCTGCAATCCTGACCACAGCTGCGGTCCGGCGGCCCGCGGGTCCCGGAAAATGCCGGAAATCCGATACGTCCCGCCGGGCTCCAGCGTCAGCTGGAAGCCAACCACCCTGTGCTCGGCGAACAGCACCACCCAATACTCGGTGCCGGCCCCCCGCACCCGCCCCGCCGCGGCATGGGTCCAGCGGGGATCCAGGGCCGCCGCGGCGTGCGCGGGGCTGGCCTGCCAGGCCGCCGCGACGGCCGAAAGGCTCGGCCCGGCGCCCAGGATTTCCCCCACGCGGGCCGCGCTCCCCCCGGCGGCCCGGTAGCGCCCCAGGGCGCTACGCCCCTCCGCGTCCCGGTGGGCCAGGCGTCCGGAAGCGGCCAGCACGGCAGCGTAGGCGTCAGCGGCCCTCTGCAGGGCCGGCTCCGCGGCCGGCCCGCCCAGCGAAGCCAGGCCCCGGGCGGACCGGAAGCCGTTCAGCCACTCCAGCCCCGGCTGCGCGGCCGCCTCCTGGGCCAGGGCCGCGGGCCCTGCGGCGCCCCACAGCAGCGCGAGGAGCAGGAAAACAGCGGGCCAGCTTTTCATAACAGATCCGATCGATTATACATATGGTACCACTTGTTATGGAACAACCCGAGCTCAAGAACATCCGCAACATCGGTATCATCGCCCACATCGACGCCGGCAAGACGACGACCAGCGAACGCATCCTGTTCTATACCGGAAAAAGCCACCGCCTGGGGGAGGTGGACGACGGGGAAGCCACCATGGACTGGATGGTCCAGGAGCAGGAACGCGGCATCACCATCACCGCCGCGGTGACCACCTGCTACTGGCGGGACCGCCAGATCAACATCATCGACACCCCCGGGCACGTGGACTTCACGGCCGAGGTGGAACGCTCCATCCGGGTGCTGGACGGGGCGGTGGTCATCTTCTGCGCCGTGGGTGGGGTGGAACCGCAGTCCGAGACCGTCTGGCACCAGGCGGACCGCTACCACGTGCCCCGCCTGGCCTACATCAACAAGCTGGACCGGGTCGGGGCGGACTTCTTCGGGGTGGTGGAGGAGATCCGCCATAAGCTCGCCGCCAACCCCCTGATCCTCCAGCTGCCCATCGGCCGGGAGTCGGAGCTGGAGGGGGTGATCGACCTGCTGTCCATGAAGGAGCTGCGCTGGGAGGTGCAGGACGCCGGGCAGACCATCTACGAGAGCCCGGTGGACGCCTCCCGCCTGGACCAGGTGCGCGAGTACCGCCAGAAGGCGCTGGACCAGCTCTCCAAGGTTCCGGACCCGGCGCTGGCCGACCGCATCACGGAGCTGTTCCTGGAAGAGGCCGACATCCCCCTGGAGCTGGCCCGGCAGGCCGTGCGCAAGGGCACCCTGGAGGGAACCTTCGTGCCCCTGCTCTGCGGCGCCTCCCTGCGCAACCTGGGGGTGCAGCCCCTGCTGGACGCGGTGGTGGACTACCTGCCGGCCCCGGACGAGGTTCCTCCCCCCGAGGCCTTCCACACCAAGAAGGAAAAGAACGTGCAGGTGCCGGCCCGCCGGGACGGCCCGCCGGTGGGCCTGATCTACAAGATCCAGACCGACCGCGAGGCCGGCAACTTGAGCTACCTGCGCGTGTATTCCGGGGAGTTCCGCGACGGGGTGGCCGTGTACAACGTGGGCAAGCGCAAGCGGGAGCGCATCAACCGCCTGATGCGCATGCACGCCAACCGCTCCGAGCCCCTGGAGGCGGTCGGGGCGGGGGACGTGGCCGTGGTGGTGGGCTTCAAGCTGGCCCAGACCGGCGACACCGTGGGCAGCGACCAGTTCCCGGTGCTGCTGGAGCCGATGCACTTCCCCGAGCCGGTCATCTCCATCGCCATCGAGCCCCGCACCCTCTCGGAGCGCACCAAGCTGGAGGCGGCCCTGCGCCAGCTGGAGCGCGAGGACCCCACCTTCACCGTCAAGGAGAACGAGGAGACCGGGCAGCTGATCATCGCCGGCATGGGGGAGCTGCACCTGGACGTGCTGGTCACCCGGGTGATCGACGACTTCAAGGTGCAGGCCAAGGTGGGCGCGCCGCAGGTCTCCTACCGCGAATCGGTGACCTCCGCCGCCCAGCACGTGGAGCGCTACCACAAGGTGCTGGCCGGCAAGGAGAACAGCGCCGAGATCACCCTCCGGGTCCAGCGCCTGGACCGGGGCACGGGCAACCGCTTCCAGAGCCGGGTGGCCCCTCCCGACCTGCCCAGGGAGCTGGTGGAGGCGGTGAGACGCGGCGTGCAGGCCGCCTTCGGATCAGGGATCATGTACGGCTATCCGGTGATCGACGTGGGGGTGACCCTCTCCGGCGCGGCCTACAACCCCAGCACCTCCACCGCCATGGCCTACGAGGCCGCCGCCGCCCTGGGCTTCGACGCCGCCTGCCGCAAGGCCGGGCCCGTTCTGCTGGAGCCGATCATGCGGGTGGTCATCCTGGTGCCCCAGGAGTTCCTGGGCGAGGTGCTGGGCAACCTCAGCTCCCGCAAGGCGGAAATCACGGGCATCGACTCCAAGCCCGGGGTGGAGAGCATCCACGCCCACGTCCCGCTGGCCCATATGTTCGGCTACTCCACGGCCCTGCGCAGCGCCACTCAAGGGCGGGCCACCTTCACCATGGAGTTCAGCCACTTCTCGCCGCGCGCGGACTTCAACGCGCCCTGAGTCCAACCGGAGGTTTTCGTTGACAGCTTCCGGAAGAGCGGCTACAATCGGCTGACTTCCCCACGATAAGGAGCACACGCATGGCTTTTGACAGCGAGGCGATCCGCAATATTGCCGTCACCGGTCACGGGGCCACCGGCAAGACCTCGGTGGTGGAGCAGTTGCTGGCCTTCGGCGGGGGGATCCCCAAGGCAGAAACCGTGGAGGGCGGCAAGACGGTGAGCGACTTCACCGAGGAGGAAAACGCCCGCAAGATCTCCATTCACCTCAGCCTTTCCCACCTGGAGTGGCAGGAGCGCAAGATCAACCTGCTGGACACCCCGGGGGCTTCCGATTTCGCCGGCGAGCTGGTGGCCGGGCTGCGCGCCGCGGAGACCGCCCTGGTCCTGGTGGCCGCGGACGCCGGGGTGCAGATCGGCACCATCCAGACCTGGCGCCGCCTCAAGGCCCGGGGCCTGCCGCGCCTGGTGTTCGTGAACAAGCTGGACAAGGAGCACGCCGACTTCGCCGGCGTCTTGAGCAGCCTGAAGGAGAACTTCCAGGCCAATTTCGTTCCGCTGACCGTGCCCATCGGCGAAGGGTCGGGCTTCAAGGGCGTGGTGGACCTGGTCGCCGGCAAGGCCTACCTGGCTCCCGAAGCCGGCCGCAAGAGCCTTGCCGTGGACATCCCCGCCGAGCTCGCCGAGGAGATGGCCGGCCGCCGCCAGGCGCTGATCGAGGCCGCCGCCGAGGGCGACGACAAGCTTATGGAGAAGTTCTTCGAGACCGAAACCCTGAGCGACGAGGAGATCCAGCGGGGCCTGATCGGGGGCTTGCGAACCGGCAAGACGGTGCCCGTGCTCTGCGGCTCGGCGCTGCAGGGCTCCGGGATCCTGAGCCTGGCCAATGCCCTGGCCTCCATTTGCCCTTCGCCCCTGGGCCGCCAGGAGCCGCTGGCCGTAAAGGAGGGGGGCGAGGCCGCCGCCCAGCCCCTCGATCCCAAGGGCCCGGCCGCCTGCTTCGTGTTCAAGACCAGCATCGACCAGTTCTCCGGAAAGCTCTCCTTTGTGAAGGTGATCAGCGGCGCGATCCGCTCGGACACGGAGCTGGTGACCGCCCGCGACGGGCGCAAGGAGAAGCTGAACAAGATCTACACCTGCCAGGGCAAGAAGCTGGAAGACGCCGAGGCCCTGGTAGCCGGGGACGTGGGCATCCTGACCAAGCTGCCCACGGCCATCACCAACGATACCCTGCTCGCCCCGGAGCTGGAGCTGGCCTTCCAGCCCCTGG
>MIBK01000179.1:0-2680 GCA_001829505.1 Spirochaetes bacterium RBG_16_67_19
CGGCGCAGGACATCGAGTATCTGGTGCAGAAGCAAGAAGCAGCAGAGGGGATTCCCCCAAAGCTGGAGGCCGCCCTGGCCGGGGAGACAGAGGCCGGCTCCGAGCTGGCCGCGATGGAAGATGTACCGCCGGAGGGCGGGGAAGGAGAAGGAGCATGAAAGGCGTTTATGTATACGAGGTGATCATCCCCGCCGGGGAGAAAGGGCCTGGCTGGATCGACCTGCCGTACCTGGGGCCGATGCGCCGGGACACGTGGGTGGACGAGTTCACGCCACGTTTCGGCCTGCATTCCCTGCGGGTGTACGGGCCGCACACCGTCTATGATGAAAAAGGCCGAGGCCACCGAGTCCCTGGCCAGCTTATCGCTACGCGCAAGGAGGTGGGCAAACACCTGACCGAGGAGTTCACCAAGAAGGTGAGCCGCCCCTCCTGGCATGGCATGGGCGACCCCAAGGCCGATAGGTTTTGGCTGTTGAAGACGGTGCCCCCGAAGTTGCGCCTGCTGGAAGGCCAGGAGGCGGAGGAGGCCCTGAGCGAAGCGCTAGCGCCGGCCGGGGAGGCCTTCCGGAAGGGGGTCTCGATCGGCACCGAGCATTGCAAGTGGCACGACTCCCTTTTCACCGACCAGCGACACGACGCCACGATCCCGGAGGACCTGGCCAAGGTCCAGGGCCGGCTCAAGGCGATGCTGGAGTCAGGGGTCCCCGAGGACGCGGTGGAGGAGCCGGAAGGGGCGCCCGCGTGATCCGCGAGGAAGGGCTGATCGGCGAGGAGGCGAAGCGCTGGGAGCGCATACGGAATGCCGGCGTCAGGGGAGGTGTCCGCTGGTTGAGCCGGTCGGATGCCGAGTTCCAGGCGTCCCTGCGGCGGGCCGAGCTGGAGGAGCGGGAAGAACAGTGGTGGCGTGACCACCCGATAGAAGCCATTTTGAAAGGAAGGCGCAGATGAAACCGTTCACGGATTTGACGAGGTGTCCGACCTGCCACGTGCCCGTAGAGCTCCACCGGGCCGTATCTCCTGAGGGCCGCGAAATGTGGAGGCGAATTTGTCGCACACACGGCCGGTTGACGCTAAATTATTCAGCCCGAGAGGCCGCCGCCGGCGCACCGTTCATGTCGGTTGGGGAAAAAATACGTTCGAAACACGCCGAGCCGGAAGGCTACCAGCCCGAGCCGGTGAAGGCTGGAAGGAAGGGTAAGTAGATGGCGCGTGGACAGTTTTCCTCGGCCGACGCGGCATTCAGTACGTTATGGGGCGCCGGTGGACTGGCCGACTACGTGGAAGGGGATGGCCGCCTGAGCGCAGACCAGAAGTTGCAAATGACCGCCTACAAGGCCGCGGCGCAGGCGAACAACTACGTAGGCGGCCGCGCTAACAACTATCTCGTCTCGATGCTGCGTAAGGTTCTCAGCGGCAAGCAAGTTTAGGCCGTGGTTTTTCTATGGCAACGGAGCGGGAACAGGAGCCCGCTCCAGGCCCCCGGGGCCGCCGTTGGCGAGCACCCCGGGCTTTTTTGCCATCGCTACTCTATTCCTTGTACGGCCGGCTCCTTGAGGGCCGGCCCTCTGTTTTCCGGTGGTGTTCCAGTACCACCCAGCCCGAGATCGTTCGTCCTGGGGCCACCTGGCGCGTCCCTTTACTTGCCGGCTAGCCGCTGGTGCTGCTTTAGAGCCCAGGCCAGGAATGCTGCTGCTGGCTTGGCGTTCTGCTTGCAACTGTTGCAGATACGGATTTCATCCGGCAGGCTGGCGAAGGACTCTCGCCTGTTTCTGAGATCGGGGATTTCAAAGTCATAGTCTGGATGCGTTGTCCAGGCTGCTGCGGAGAGCGCCTTCCCGCACGTGTAGCATGGGTCCTGCTGCTGCGCTTCATCGACCCCACCCGGACCCCAGACCATTTCATGTAGTTCCATCCTCAGATCCTCCTGGCAGACTGGCTGTAGCCCCCGACGTAGCCTTTATCGTGTCCGCTCGGGGCTATTTTGCGCTACACCATGCAACATAGCGAAACGTACTGATTGACACAACCCCTGATAGCGGTTACACTTAGCTACATCGGGCTACGTGGGGAAACATCGTGATTCGGGTTCGGGTCGTTTTCAAACCCCGTCGCTCCCGATAACCCCCCGCAGGGGGTTTTTTTTCCTACCTGCGGGCTGTAGCGCAGTGGTTAGCGCGCTCGGTTCGGGACCGAGAGGCCGACAGTTCAAATCTGTCCAGCCCGAAAGTTTTTCGATTGTTAAGCCGAAGATTGGGGTAGGCCCCCCAATGAAGCGAAGCAGCGCCATATTGTGCCTGGTCCTCCTGCTGGCCGCCCTACCGCTGGCGGGCCAGCAGAGCTACGTGCTGGCCAAGGGGGACACCCTGTTCGGCCTTTCCCGGCGCTTCCAGGTGCCCGTGGAAGTGCTGCAGACCTTCAATCAGATCAAGGATCCCGCCGGGTTGCGCGCGGGAGCTACCATCCTCATCCCTGCGGTCTATACGGTGCGCAAGGGCGACACCCTGTACAGCATCGCCCGCGACCACGGCGCGAAGCTGGCGGAGCTGACCCGCCTGAACGGGATCGCCGAGGCGGCCGCGCTGAAGGTGGGCCGCAGGCTCTTCCTGCCCGCGAGCGCGCCTACCGGCGCGCCAGCGAGCGCGCCAGCCGGCGCGCCTGCAGGCGCATCTAGGGGCGGCGA
>MIBK01000179.1:2689-4146 GCA_001829505.1 Spirochaetes bacterium RBG_16_67_19
CAGCTATGGGCGGAGAGCCGGCCTCCACGCCGGCAGCGCTGCTCTGGCCGCATCCCGGGAAGCGGGAAGCCCTGTCAGGGAGGATCACCGGGGCGCTGATCTACGGCCAGGCGGGGGACCGGGTCCTTTCAGTCTCCACCGGCCTGGTGGTTTGGGTCGGCCCCTACCGGGGCTTCAGCCGTGTGGTTCTCATCGAGTCGGAAAACGGATATACTTACGTCTACGGCGGAAACGAAGAGACGCTGGTGGCGGTGGGGGACCGCGTGCGAAAAGGCACGCAGATAGGCCTGCTCGGCAGGAACGCCCATCAGGGCATCCCTCAGTTGTACTTCCTGGTGTATCGTGATGGCGTTCCGGTGGATCCCTCACAAGCTCCCCGGAGCTGAGAGTGGAAAACGGGAACCAGAGTTCCCAGCAGGAGCACGAGGAAGAGCGCACTCGACCGCAGCGCGACCCTCCCTTGGAGGCCGACCCGCTGGCGGTGTATCTGGGCCAGATCGCCCGCTACGGGCTGCTCAGCCAGGCGGAGGAGCTCGAGTTGAGCGAGCGGATCGCCGCCAACCGCGGTCGCCTCGAGCGCCTGCGCCGGCAGTTGGCCAGAGGGAGGATCGGCCGGCAGGAGTACGCGCGGGAGAAGCTCCGGGTGGAGCGCCTGCAGGTGCGGTTGAAGCACCGCATGATCAACGCCAACCTGCGCCTGGTGGTGGCCATCGCCAAGCACTACCAGTACCGGGGGTTGAGTCTGCTGGACCTGATCGACGAGGGCAACATCGGGCTGATCGAGGCGGTGGAACGCTTCGATTACCGCAAGGGCTGCCGTTTCACGACGTACGGAACCTGGTGGATACGTCAGGCCGTAATCAAGGCTCTGGCGGACAAGGGACGGATGATCCGGATCCCGATCCACATGCTGAACACGATCAAGAAGTGCTACCTGGTGGCCAAGTACCTGACCCAGGAGCTCGGGCGTGACCCCTCCAGGGAGGAGTTGGCCAACTACATGCACCTGAAGGTGGAGAAGATCAAACTGGTGGAGAAGCTCAACCAGGACATCACCTCCCTGGACCTGGCCGTCGACGATGAGAACGTCACCCGCCTCGCCGACCTGATCCGGGACAGGGCCTCCCCGGCGCCCTTTGAGCGCGCCTTCGCCCTGGCCCTGCAGGACACCCTGGCCGAGGTGCTGCATCACTTGAGCCGCAGGGAGGCCCGCATCATCCGCCTGCGCTTCGGGCTGGACGGGGAGGGGCCCCATTCCCTGGAGGAGACCGGGCGCCTGCTGGGCATCACCCGGGAAAGAGTGCGCCAGATCCAGGAAAAGGCCATGAACAAGCTGCGCACCCAGAAGCTCATCCTCGAGCTGCGGAACCTCTGGGAAAGCGAATGACCTACAGTTTCTCCGCCCCCCGCGGCATCGGCGGGCTGGTGCGCCCCCCGCCCGACAAGTCGATCACCCA
>MIBK01000179.1:4222-5442 GCA_001829505.1 Spirochaetes bacterium RBG_16_67_19
TCCACCCGCTCCTGCCTGCGCGCGCTGGGGGTGGAGGTGGAGGAGGAAGCAGGCGGGCGGGGCTGGCTGGTTTCCGGGCGGGGTCTGCGCGGCTTGAGCGAGCCCGCCGAAGTGCTGGACGCCCAGAACTCCGGGACCACCATCCGTCTAGTCTGCGGCCTGCTAGCCGGTCAGCCGCTGCACGCCGTGCTGAGCGGCGATGCCTCGCTGCGCGCCCGGCCCATGCTGCGGGTGGTGGAGCCGCTGCGCGGCATGGGGGCCCGCATCGAAGGGCGCGCCGGCGGCAGGCTGGCCCCGCTGGCCCTGCTAGCCGGCAGCGGGACCCTGCGGGCCCTGCGCTATGACCTGCCGGTGCCCAGTGCCCAGGTGAAGAGCGCATTGCTGCTGGCCGCGCTGCGCGCCGACGGAGAGTCCAGCCTGGGCGGGGCCCTGGACTCGCGGGACCACACCGAGCGCCTCCTGAGCTTCCTGGGCCTGCCCTGCCGGCTGGAAGCGGGCCGCCTGCATCTGGCCCCCGCCTCCTCGCTGCCCGCCTTCGAGCTGGAAGTTCCCGGCGATCCCTCCTCGGCCGCCTTTTTCCTGGCCGCGGCCCTGGTGAGCGGCCGCGAGCTGGAGGTGACCGGCTGCGGGCTGAACCCGACCCGCCTGGGATTCCTGCGGGTGCTGGCCCGCATGGGCGCCGAAGTGCAGGAGCTGCCCGAGGGGCAGTGGGGAGGCGAGCCGGTCGGCCGCCTTCGCCTGCGCCCCTGCGGTGGGCTGGCGGGGGCCACCATCGAGGCCGCGGAAGTGCCAGCCCTGATCGACGAGATCCCGCTGCTGGCGGTGCTGGGGGCCTTCGCCCGGGGCCGCACCCTGGTGCGCGGAGCCGGGGAACTGAAGCACAAGGAGTCCGACCGCCTGCAGGCCGTCGGCCGCCTGCTGGCGGCCGTGGGCGGCCGCGTGGAGCTGGCCGAGGACGGCTTCGCGGTCGAGGGCCCGCAGGTGTTGAACGGCGGAACCGTGGATTGCGGTGGCGATCACCGCATCGCCATGGCCGCCGCCGTGCTGGGCGCCGGCATTCCGGGCGGAGTGCAGGTGCGCGGCTTCGAAGCCGCCGCCGTCTCCTTCCCCGACTTCCTGGCCACCTTCCGGGCGCTGGGGGGCCTGGCCGAGTGAGCGAAGGCCTGCGCTTCCGCTTTGGGGAGTTTGAGACCCGCGTGCGCTTCACCGAGCAGGGGCCG
>MIBK01000179.1:5462-5956 GCA_001829505.1 Spirochaetes bacterium RBG_16_67_19
GGGAAGCCTGGCTGTTTTCGACCGCAATGTGCGCCGCCTGCACGGCCGCAGGATCGACCGCGCCGTGGTCCTGCCCGCGGGGGAACCGGCCAAGGCCTGGCGCTGGGCGGAGCGGATCATGGCCGCCGCCCTGAAGCAGGGCTTGAGCCGCGATGGCCTGCTGGTGGGAGTGGGGGGAGGGGTGGTCTGCGACCTGACCGCCTTCGCCGCCTCCCTGTACATGCGCGGCTGCCGGCTGGCCCTGGTTCCGACCACGCTGCTGGCCATGGTGGACGCGGCCCTGGGCGGGAAGTCCGCCCTGAACCTGGGCAGGGCCAAGAACCTGATCGGCACCTTCTACCCCGCCGAGGAACTGGTGATCTGGATCCCCGCCCTGGCCACGCTGCCGCCAGCGGAGCTGCGCAGCGGGCTGGCCGAGGCCATCAAGACCGCACTGCTGGGCGATGCGGACCTGCTGGCCATGCTCGCCGACCGGCGCGCGGAGCTGCTCCGCG
>MIBK01000179.1:6072-10417 GCA_001829505.1 Spirochaetes bacterium RBG_16_67_19
TTCGCCCACGCCCTGGAGTCCGCGACCGGCTTCCGCCGCTACCGGCACGGGGAGGCCGTGGCCTGGGGCCTGGCGCGGGCGCTGGAGTTGGGGGTGGCCTTGGGAGTCACCGCCCGCCCGCTGGCGGCGGAGGTGACGGCCCTGCTGGCGGCCTACGGCTTCCGGTTGGGCCAGCCCCCCGGGCTGTCCGCACGCACCCTGCTGCAGGCCATGCGGGCGGACAAGAAACGGCGGGCCGATGGCTTGAGGTTCGTGCTGCTACGCGGGGTGGGCAGCCCGGAAGTCCGGGCGGTGGAGGAGGAGCCGGTCCTGGCGGCGCTGGAAGCGCGAGTGGGGGGCCAATGAAGATCGAGAAGGACCTATTCAGGAAATTCGTGAAGGCCTACGAGCCGGGGCAGGTCATCTTCAAGGAAGGGGACACCGGCGACCACATGTTCATCATCATCCAGGGGGAGGTGGAGATCCGCAAGCGGACCACCGCCAACACCGCCAAGACCCTGAGCACCTTCAAGCCCGGCGACGTGTTCGGCGAAATGGCCCTCATCGAGAACAAGCCCCGCTCGGCCACCGCCGTGGCCACCAAGGCCTGCCGCATGCTGGGGATGAACGAGCCCCTGTTCCTGTCCATGATCGAGCGCAACCCGGACTTCGCCCGCAAGATGATCCTGGTGCTCTCCGAGCGCCTGCGCAAGAGCAACCTGCTGATCCAGAACCTGACCATCACCAACCGCGAGAACCAGATCCTGGCGGGGCTGCGCCAGTTCGCGGTCGAGAAGGGGACGGCCACCTTCAAGGGCCACCGGGTCAAGGTCGCCGAGTTTCTGGAGTGGGCGGTCGCCCACCTGGGCCTGGAAGCCAAGGAGCTCACCCCGGTGATCCAGGAGTTCCAGCGCCGGGGCGTGGTCGGCCGCTCGGCCCTGGGCAGGGAAGAGGTAATCGTGGATCTGCAGAAGGTCGCGGTCTAGGCGCAGAAGTCCAGCGCGGTCAGCACCATCACCCGGACCAGATCCAGCACGCTGTCCACCTCCACGTACTCGTCCACCCCGTGCGGGTTGGAGCCCCGGGGGCCGATGATGGCCACTTCGGTGCGCGAGCACTTGCGGAAGGCGAAGGCGTCGGTGGCAAAAGGGATGCCCTGCTCGCGGTGCTCCAGCCCCAGCTCCCCATAGGCCTTGCGGATCGAGCCCAGTGCGGGATGCCGGCGGTCGGTGCGGTGCCCTTCCAGGAAGCGGATCACCGTCTCCAGGCGCACCTCACCCCCGGGCAGGGCGGGATAGGCGGCCAGCTCCCGGCGGACGAACTCCGATAAATCGGCCCGCGCCTCCCGCTCGCTCCAGTAGGCGTAGGTTTCCTGCCAGAAGAACAGGTGCCCGGAGGTGGGCACGGCCCCCGATTCCGCGTAGCCGGAACCCCCTGAGGCCAGCTGGTAGGTGAGCAGCCGGATGCGCATACCCGGGTCGTAGGTGTCCGGGACCCGCATGCCGGCCAAGCGCCGGTCGTACTTTTCCAGGGCCAGGGCCACCCGGGCCAGCTTGTAGATCGGGTTGGGCAGCTCCGCATCCGGCCCGATGCCCCCGGGGCCGGCCTCGCTGACCGAAGCCTTCCAGTCGCTGCCGCCGATGGACTCGATGCCCACCGCCAGCCCGGAAGGCTCCGAGAGGATGGCGAAGTCGATGTCCGGATTGCGCAGGCGGGCGGCGATGGTGCCGTTCCCCCCGCCGTTCTCCTCGTCGACCACGCTCTCGGCGTACACGTCCCCTTTCAGGGGCACGCCCAGCTCGCGCAGGCAGCGCAGGGCCCAAAAACCGGCGGCCGTCCCGGCCTTCATGTCCAGGGTCCCTCTACCGTACATGCGCCCGTCCTTGATTCGGCCGCTGTAGGGGTCGGGGAAGACCTCCCAGGTCTTGCCGTAGGTGGGCATGACATCCATGTGCCCGGAGAAGGCCAGGGAGCGGCCCCCGCCGCTGCCCGGCAGACGGGCTACCAAAACGGGGCGGTCCTGGTAGATCTTCTGCTTCCCGTCGATGGTCGGGAAGAACAGCGGGTGCTCCCGGATCCCCGGGATGTCGTCCACCTCGAACAGGTCCAGGTCGCGGGGCGGTACAAAGGAGGAAGCCCAGGAGGCGAGGTATTCCTGCCCCGGCTTTTCGTTGCCTCCCGGGGGCAGGTTTTCCGTGCGGATGCGCACCAGATCGGCGATCATGGCCAGGATGCGCTCGCGGTTGTCCCGCACCCAGGCGTCGAGCTTCTGCGCCAGGCTCATGCCGGTCTCAGGCGGTGAGCTCTATTTTCAGGTCCTCCGCCACCGGCTCGATGATGTTGACCTCCCCGGGGGCCAGGCGCAGGATCGAGCAGGGGATTTCCGGCACGATCGGGCCGTGCAAGGACAGGCGGGTGATGAACTTCTGCCAGACGATCCCGCCGGAGTAGGAGCCGTCGGCCGTGAGGCCGGCCCCGTCGTTCCACCAGGAGCGGTAGTCCGCGTTGAGCATAGTGGTGGAGGCGGTGGTGTAGGCCTTGGGCGGCACGAAGGCCCAGGCCCCCTGCATGTCGGTCACCCCCATCTGCACGGTGGAGATGGGATGGAACTCCACGAGGCGAGGTCCGGCGGCCAGCCACCCCTTGTGATCCAGGCCAGCCTCCCTGGCCAGGTGAGGGTCCCAGAAGGAGTAGTGCCCGGAAAGTCCAGTGCCTCCGTACACAATGTGGGCGCCCCTGGCCGAGGGGTCTCGGCGGGCCTCCAGGATCATCTGGTCGTAGCGCTCGATGTTCCTGCTGGAGGGGAAGTGAATCTGCCTGGCCGGGATGCGCAATTTGGGGTCCAGGCGGCTGATGAAGTGCTTCTGGATGGTCCAGTGGAAAGAGCCGGGCCATTCAGGGTTGATGTCCCGCGTACTCGTCCATGGAGAAGTAGTGCACGTGGTGCAGGGGCAGTCGCAGGGCGTTCACCATGTCCGCCAGCATCTGGTACTGGAAGATCGGGCCGGTGGGGAACACGCCCACGAACTGCTTGCCTTCCTCCAGCGCCTGCCGGATGCGGGCCAGCATATCCAGCGCCATCTGAAAGTGGAAATCCTTGACCGGCCGGATGACTGCCTTGAAGCCCCGGTGCGTGCCGCGGGGCAGGCGGCAGAGGTCCGCCTTGGGGATGGCGGCGACTTTCTTGCAGACCTCCATGTCCCGGAAGGCCAGGAACCTGGCCGGCTGGAAATCGATCAGGTCGAGGTCGGGATTGCGCACTGTTTTTTTGGCCATGGCTCATTCTATACCAGGCGGCGCCCGGGGGGCCACTGGATTTTGCCTACAAATTTCTATAAAAATTTATTGACAGCCCCGCGGGGACGCGAGTACGTTGAGCGGGCCGAGCTATGGAACACTCCGTGTTGCAGCACCTGACCAGCCTGAAGATCCTGAGCCAATTGCGCGAGATCTACTACCGCAACACGGGGATGCTGATCTCCTTCCAGGATCCGGGCAGCGGCGGCCGGGTTTTCGACTACCCCAGGGACCAGAAAAGCGATTACTGCAAGCTCATCCAGTCCAGCGCCGAGGGCCTGGCGCGCTGCCGCGAATGCGACCGGCGGGGGCTGGCCGCGGCCCGGCGCAAGGCGAGCTATCACATCTATCAGTGCCACGCCGGGCTGGTGGACGTGGCCATTGCCCTGGAATACAAGGGCAGCCCGCTGGGCTCCATGTACACGGGCCAGGTGCTGCTGGAGCCCCCAGCGGGCGCGCGCCTCCGCCGGGTCTATCGCCGCCTGAGCAGCCTGGACATTCCCTTCGACCGCCTGGAGGAGGCCTACCGGCGGATCAAAGTGGTGGAAAAAAGCCGCCTGCTCTTTTTCGCCAAGCTCCTGCACCTGTTCGCCAACTACATCATCAAGGCCGAAAACGAGCTGCATTTGCAGAAGATGGTCGGCCTGAAGGCCCGGGAGCTGCACCGCCGGGAGCTGGAGAAGATCAAGCTGGAGAAGACCCTCCGGGACCTGACCATCTCCGTGCTGGAAGCCAGGCCAGCGGCCGTGGATCCGAAGTCCGGTTCCGGCCACCAGGTCATCGCCAAGGCCCAGGGCTTCATCCGGGAAAACTACAGCCGGGACATCCGCCTGGAGGACGTGGCCCGGGCCGTGTACCTGTCGCCCAACTATTTCAGCTCCCTTTTCCGGCGGGTGGCCGGCGCGACCTTCCGCGGCTACCTGGTGCGCACGCGCCTGGAGGCGGCCCGCGAGCTGCTGGGCGCAACGGAGCTGCCGATCAAGGAGGTAGTCGCCCGCTGCGGGTTCAAGGACTACAACTACTTCAACCGCACCTTCGCCGCCGGCTGCGGAACCACGCCGGCCCGCTA
>MIBK01000179.1:10478-11562 GCA_001829505.1 Spirochaetes bacterium RBG_16_67_19
GGTGGGGGGCTTTGTGATTTAATAGGAGTTGCAGCGCTGTCAGCTTTGCCAGCGCCGAAATATCTGGAATGGAGGTGCGTGTATGAAGAAGTTCCTATTGGTGCTGCTGGTGTTGCTCTTCGCCGCCAGCCTGGGCTTCGCCGGCCCGGGGGCGGAGAAGAAGAAGATGACCATTGCCATCATCCCGATGTTCGTCGGCCACCCCTGGTTCGTGCGCTGCGAGCTGGGCGCCAAGCGGGCCGCCGAGGAGCTGGGCATCAACTATCTGTTCCTCGGTCCGGAGAAGGCCGACACGGCCAAGCAGCTGGACATCTTCAACGACCAGGTGAACAAGAAGGTGGACGCCATCATCCTGGCCAGCTCGGAGGGGAAGGCCTGGGAGAGGCCCATTGAGGACGCCATGGCCAAGGGAGTGCCAGTGTTCGGCTTCGACATCGGCGCCGGGGACAAGCCCATCTGGACCGCTTCCGGTTGGGAAGAGGTCTCCAGCGGCAAGAACATCGGCGAAGGCCTGGCCAAGGAGATCGGGGGCAAGGGCAAGGTGGCCATCCTGACCGGCAGCATGGGCTCGGAGTTCCTGGCCCGCCGGCAGAAGTCCATCGAGGACACCCTGGCCAAGTACCCGGGCATCAAGGTCGTCGGGGTGTACGCGACCGAGGACGACTACGAGAAGGCCCTGAGCATCAGTGAATCCGTTCTGCAGGCCAATCCGGATCTGGCCGGCTTCGCCAGCACGGTCACCACGGGGGTCCCGGCGGCGGCCAAGGCCATCGAGAACGCCGGCCTGGGCGGAAAAGTCGCCGTCTGGAGCGTGTCCCTGGGCAAGCAGAACGCCGACTACGTGAAGGACGGGGTGGTCAAGGGCGCTCTGATCCTGGATCCGGCCAAGATGACCTATCTGGGCGTCATGATCGCCTACAACTACCTGACCAAGAACAAGGTGCTGCCCAAGCCCGGCGACGAGTTCGGCTGGGCCGGCAAGCCCACGACGTTGATGGAGAGGAAATTCTCCTACGCTCCGGACGTGCTGCTGACGCCGGCGAACATCGGGGACTTTGACTTCTAAGGCCTGTTTCCCGAATCC
>MIBK01000180.1:0-3097 GCA_001829505.1 Spirochaetes bacterium RBG_16_67_19
CCCAGGGAGTACAGCAGGTAGTAGTCGTCGGGCTTGAGGCGCGAGGCCTCCTTGTACTCCTGGATCGCATTGTCGTAATTCTTGGCGTTCTCATAGATCTGGCCCAGGGTGGAGTGGGGCAGCCACAGGCTGGGGTCCTTGCGCGCGGCGCGCGTGGAGGAATCCACCGCGGCCTGCACGTTGGCGGGGATCTCCGGGTTCTCGTCGAACCAGGCCTTGCCGGAATAGGCGTTGGCCTGGGCATTGTCCGGGTCCAGCTCCAGCACCTCCCCGAACAGCTTGCGGGCCGCGGCGTATTGCTCGTCGTTCAACTTCTGCACCCCCTGGGCCATCAGGGAGTTGATTTTCTTCAGGCGTTCCCGCTCCTTGGCGCTGGCGTCCTCGGGCACCTGCTTGGGGGCCACCACCACGGGGGTCCGCTCCTGCGGCGGTTTTTCCTTCAGCGAGCTGCCCAGCTCCTGCAGCCCCGCCTGCAGCTGGGCCTGCTGGCGCTGCATCGCGGCCAGCTCCTGCTGCTTGGACTCCAGGGCCGAGGCCTGCTTGCGGCGGATGATCTCGTCCAGCAGCGCGGAGGCCTCCTGGTCCTTGGGGTCCTTCAGCAGCAGACGGTCCAGCAGCTCCATGGCCCGCTCGTATTCCTGGCGCTCCATGTAGCCGCGGGCCAGCTCCAGGGTGTTGGCCCGCTCCTCGCCGGCCTGCTGCCGGGCGGCCCGGTCCCGCGCGGTGATGCCGAGCCAGGTCCCGCCGGCCGCCAGGGCCAGCAGGATGACCGCCAGGACGATGATCAGGACGTGCTTGCGTTCCATGCTTCAATCCTCGATGTCCACTTCGTCATATTGCTCCTGTATGTCCTCGCTGCCCGCGGACAGGTTGCGGGTGTCCTCCGAGGCGTTCTGCAGGGAGTTGAGCACCTCGTTCAGCAGGGCCTTCTGGCGGGCCAGCTCATCCTGCTTGAGGCGCTCCGCCTCATCCAGCATCCCGCCCAGCAGCGCGATGATCTTCTCGATGGCCTCGCGCTGCGGGGTGGCGGGGGCCAGGCGCAGGTATTCGATGTAGTCGGTCCGGGCGCCGGCGTAGCTCTCCAGCTCCAGGCGGGCATTGGCCCGGTTCAACACGGCGTCCTCCAGGACGCGGTTGACCTCCAGGGCGTTGCCGTACATCTGCTCGGCCAGGGTGTACTCCTTCTGGCGGAACAGGTTGTTGCCGATGTTGAAGTACAGCAGGTCCTTGACCCCCCGGGCCACGTTCAAGCCGCGTCGCATCACCTGGATGGACTTGTCCGGGTTCTGCAATTGCTCGTAGACGATGCCCAGGTACAGGTACAAGCGCTCATTGTCCGGATTCTCGTTGAGGGCCTGCTCCAGCAGGGGCAGGGCCTCCCGCGGGCGGTTCTCCAGGAAGAGCTTCTCGCCCTCCTGCAGGGCGCTGAGCTGCAGCAGCAGCGCGGCCACGGTCGTCAGGATGTTCATCTGTTTACCATTGAATATATCGTGCCCTATTTGACACTTCCACGACAATCATACTACTTTCGAATTCGGCATAAATGAAGATCCTCTGCATTGCCGACCATATCGATCCCCTGGTGTACAGCGCGGGCATCAAGCAGCGCTTCCAGGACGTGGAGCTGGTGCTCAGCGCCGGGGACCTGCCCCTGAGCTATTACGACTTCATCATGTCCACCCTGAACAAGCCGCTGCTGTTCGTTTTCGGCAACCACAACCTCAAGGGCATGGAGCATTTCCGGGGAATGTCCGACACCCTGGGCCGATTCTCGGCGCTGCGCCGCGAGGTGGAAGCCCCGGCCACGGGAGCGGTCTATCTCAACGGCAGGGTTCGCCGGGAAAAGGGGCTGTTGCTGGCCGGGTTGGACGGCAGCCGCTGGTACAACGGCGGGGAGAACCAGTACACCGATCTGCAGGTCTACCTGCGCCTGGCCCTGCTGATGCCGCGGCTGCTGCTGAACCGGCTGCTCTTCGGGCGCTACCTGGACGTGCTGCTCACCCACGCCCCGCCCCTCGGCCTGCACGACGGGCAGGACCCCTGCCACCGGGGCTTCCGGGCGCTGCTCTGGTTCATGCGGGTCTTCAAGCCGCGCTACCTGGTGCACGGCCATATCCACCTCTACTCCGGCGACGCGGTGCGGGTCAGCAGCTATGACCAGACCACGGTCGTGAACGCCTACGACCATGCCCTGATCGAGGTGCCCATGTGAGCCGGATGGCCTTCGACAACCTGACCAAGGAGGATTTCAACCGCGCCCGCCTGCGCGCGATATTCGGCCGGGCCCTGGCGCTACTGCGCAACGAGAAGGACCAGCTGCTCTCCCTGCAGGAGGTCAAGGCGCTCCTGCGGCCCGAGTCCGAGAGCTATCGCGGCCTGCGCACCGTGCCCATCGAGCGCATCGTGGGCAGCGAAGGGCGCTACCTGGACTTCAACCGCATCTTCCTGCCCAAGCGCGAGCACCTGCGGGGACGCTGGACCCGGGTGGACCTGGCCCACTACCAGCAGGTGCATCTGCCTCCGGTCACCCTCTACGAGATCGGAGGGGTGTACTTCGTGCGCGACGGCAACCACCGGGTCTCCGTGGCCCGCACCCAGGGAGCGGAGTTCATCGACGCGGAGGTGATCAGCCTGAAATCCCGCCTGGCCCTGTCCCCTGGCATGGGCCGGGAGGAGCTGAAGCGGGCGGTCATTGAGCTGGAAAAGCGGGAGTTTTTCCGGCAGACCGGCCTGGATAAGCTGCGCCCTGACTTATCGATGGAGTTCACCGATACCGGCCGCTACGACGAGGTCCTGCGCCACATCCACGCCCACAAGTACTACATCAACCAGTCCAAGCCCTACGAGATCCCCTTCCAGGAGGCGCTGCTGTCCTGGTACGACCAGGTGTACGAGCCCCTGGTGCGCCTGGTCCGCTCCGAGAACATCCTGGCCCATTTCCAGGGGCGCCAGGCGGCGGATCTGTACGTGTGGATCGTGGGGCATTGGGACGTGCTGAAGCGGCAGTACGGGCAGAGTTACCCTCTGTCCAAGGCGGCCGAGGACTTCCGCCTGCGCTTCGGCCGGCCGGTCTGGAATCCCCTGGTGCTGGCCTGGC
>MIBK01000180.1:3105-10103 GCA_001829505.1 Spirochaetes bacterium RBG_16_67_19
GGGTCGGCGGCAACTAGCCCTCTTCCAGGTAGCGCCGATAGCCCTCCGGGTCGAGCAGCTCGCCCAACTCGGAGGGGTCCTCCAGGTCCAGGGCGAACAGCCAGCCCTCGCCCTGCGGGTCGTCGTTGACCAGCGCGCAGCCGGCTTCCCCGGCCAGCCGGGAGTTGGCCTCCGCCACGGTGCCGGAGAGCGGAGCGTAGATGTCGCTGGCCGATTTGAGCGAGTCGATCGAGCAGACCACCTCCCCGCGGGCCACCCGCCTGCCGGCCGGGGGCAGCTCCACGTAGGACACCTCGCCCAGCTCGGAGCGGGCGAACTCGGAAATGCCCACCACCGCGCGGCTGCCCTCGATCCTTACCCAGGCGTGATCGCGGCTGAAATGCAGGCTGCCCATGGCCCCCACTTTCAGTCCAGCAGGGGATTGCCGGAGCCGGAGGAGGGGGTTTCGTCCAGGTCCAGCATGTCCAGGATGTCCGGCGGGCCGGAACCGCCGCCCAGGTCCCCTCCAAGCAGGAGAGAGTTCTTGATGGTTTGCTTCAGGCCCTCGTTGCGCTCCTGCTCGAACTGGTGCAGGTCGCAGAACTCGCGCGGCTCGGTGCCGGACAGGAAGATTTCCTTGATGATCCCCTCGTTGCAGTACTTGGTGGGCAGCTTCCCGGACTTGGCGCAGACTCCGACGTCGATCAGGCCGGTGGCCGGCCGGCCGAACTCCGCCACGGGCAGATCCTTGTGGGCGCTCTTCATGAACTCCGCCCAGGCGGGGCCGGCGGAGGTGGCGCCGGTCTGGTTGATGCCCAGCGAGTAGCCGCGCTCGTCGAAGCCGAACCAGATGGCCGTGGTGACCTGCGGCGTGAAGCCCACCGTCCAGGCGTCGGACCAGTTCTGGGTGGTTCCGGTCTTGCCGGCGATCGGCCGGCCGAATCCTCCGACCCACTCCGCCGCGCCGCGCAGGGTGCCGGAGCTCACCACCCCCTGCAGCAGGCTGGTCATGACGTAGGCGTCCTGGGGGGGCATGATCTGCTGGGCCCTGCCGGCGCGCAGCTGCGCGGCGCGCAGCTCCTTTTCCGGTTCCAGCAGGATGCGGCCGTTGCGGTCCTCCACGAACAGGATGGCCACCGGGTCCACCGCCCGGCCCTGGTTGGGGAAGGTGGCGAAGGCCTGGGCCATCTCCAGGGGGGACACCGTGATGATGCCCAGCCCCAGGGGGTACTTGCGCGGGAAGACCAGCTCGATTTCCGCGGGGTCGGTGATCCCCAGCATTCGGCTGGAGCGCTCGATGGCCGCGTCGAAACCGATGGTGTCCAGCACCCGCAGCGAGGGCACGTTCATCGAGTGCTGCAGCGCGTCGCGCAGCAGCACGCGCCCCTTCCATTCCCCCTTGAAGTTCAGGGGGATGTAGGGGGTGTTGTCGTCGTTCCAGAACACCACGGGGGCGTCCACGATCATCGAGGCCGCGGTGAGCTTGCGCGAGCTGATGGCCGCCGAGTAGTACAGCGGCTTGAAGGCCGAGCCGGGCTGCACCTTGGACTGCACGGCCCGGTTGAACTGGTTGGTGCTCTCGAACCTCCGCCCGCCCACCATGGCCAGCACCCGGCCGGTGGTGGATTCGATGGCCACCAGGGCCCCTTCCACCTTGGTCTTCTTCGAGCGCAGGGAGAACTTGGCGTAGGCCTCCTGGGAGGCCAGCTTGACGCCCTCCAGGCCGAACAGGGAGGCGCTCAGGTCCATGACCGGATTCACCGAGTCCAGGAACTGGGTGAGGCCCCGGGAGCGCTGCTTGGAGCCGGCGAAGCGGATGCCCTCGATGTTGAAGCTCAATGACAGCAGGTCCACGATCGGCAGGAAGGTGGCGTCGGCCACCGAGAGGCGGCTGGCGGCCTGGGTCTGGTGCTGGTTGTTCACCACCTGGATCCACTTCTCCATGACCTGGTCGGCCGTGCGCTGCAGGCCCAGGTCCAGGGTGGTGTGCACGATCAGGCCTTCCTTGTACAGGTCCATGGAGCCCAGAAGCTGCTCCTCCAGGCGCTGGCGCACGTACTCCGAGAAGTAGGGAGCCTGGTCCTCCCGCTCGAACCAGGCCGAGGTGAGGTTGGAGCGCGTGTAGTCGTAGCCCATCCAGTAGTCCTGGAAGGAGCGCTCCGCCTCCTCCCCGGTCGTGTAGCCCAGGGAAACCATCTGGGCCAGGATCTCCTCCTGCAGCCTCTTGGCCCGGTTGGGGTGGTTGATGGGGGAGTAGCGGCCGGGGGAGGCCAGCTGGATCACCAGCATGGCCGATTCGGCCACGGTCAGATCGCGCGCCGAGTGCTTGAAGTAGAACTGGGAAGCCGTCTCCACCCCGTAGGTGTTGTGCCCGAAGTACATGGTGTTCAGGTACTGCTCGAGGATTTCGTTCTTCGTGAGGTTGCGCTCCAGCTGCAGCGCCCACCACAGCTCCACCAGCTTGCGCTTGATGGAGATGTCCGTGCGGTCGGCATAGAGGTAGCCGGCCAGCTGCTGGGTGAGGGTCGAGCCGCCGCGGAAGGAGCGGCCGGTGACGATGTCCAGTGCGGCCCGGATGATGTACCACAGCCGGAAGCCGCGGTGTTTGTAGAAGTCGCGGTCCTCGCGGGTGAGCAGGGCGTCGATCAGGTGGCGGGGCACCTGGTCGATGGAGACCAGCTCCCGCTTCTCCTCGGAGAAGAACTCGGTCACCAGCTCGCCGTTGCGGTCCAGGATCTGGGTGGGCAGTGCCGGTTTGTGCTCCTGCAGGGAGCCGGTCTGCTGGATGTTGCGCGTGGCCCCCAGGGTCAGGCCCAGGGTGATTCCCAGGACCACGGCGATCAGAAACCCGGCGCCCAGCAGGATCAGGGTCACCAGGCGGCGTTTTTCAGGCATACGCGCTCACGATACGGACAGGCTTGTGCTCGTGTCAAGGCCGATCGGGCGGGAAAAAAAGGCCGGTTCCAGAGGAACCGGCCTTCGTCTAAGGTGTCGGTCGACAATATAGTAAACTGGGAGGGGAACTATATTAGGTACCGACACACTTATTATCGACGCTACGCCCGAAAAGCTTAATCCTCATTGATGAGTATATCAAAAACGCAGGAAAGATGATAGTGCCTTCCGCTTTGTGCGCTGAACTTCTTGGTGACGTTGTACTCGGCGATCTTTACCCGCACCTGGTGGGTTCCTTCCGCGATGGGCAGGGCGGTCAGGGAGGACAGCTTTTCGCCGTCCAGGTACACCTCGGCGCTTTGCGGGGCCTCGATGCTCAGCAGCGTGGCCAGGGAGCGCAGCTCGATGTCCAGGAGAGCGCTTTTCCCGGGCTCCACCGTGAAGCTGGTGTTCACCTCCTGCAGCCCGGGGGAGTCCAGGCGCAGCCGGTGCAGGCCGGCCGGAAGCTCCTGGCCCGCCTTGAGCGCCTGCAGCTCCGCGGGGCTGAGCTCCCGCTCGTCCAGCCAGGCGGTGATGGATTCGGTTGGCGTGCCAGGGGCGGAGCGCAGCGAAAGCTGGATGGTCCCCCGGTGGGCCAGCACCGGCTTGACGGTCAGGTAGAACCTGGCTTCGGCCACCGTGTCAGGAATGCCTTTCATCAACGGCAAAATGGCCACCAGGATCGGAAAATCCTCGCGGGACAGGGGGATCTGCAAGCGATAGATGCCGTCGCCGGCTTCAGCCGCAGCCTCGCCGTCCTGCTCGGCCGCGAGCGGAAGCTGCACCTGGATGCGGTTCAGGTAGGGCAGGTATTGGAAGAAGATCCGCTCGCCGCGATACGCCGTGACGCCCTTCCGGGGCGCGGGGTCCAGGCGCCGGTACACGGCCAGGGCGAAGCTGTCGAAGTGCTGCTTGAGCAGGTTGGAAAGGCGCAGTTCCAGGCGGATGCCCCGCAGGAAACGCGGGTCACCCTCCAATGACAGGGCGGCCATCTCCTCCAGGGCGATGCCGACGGTCCGCTCGTAGGCGGCGTCGCCCGGCACGCGCAGCTCTTCCACCACCAGCCCGCGCAGGTTCTGGGCAAAGGCCAGGGTGCCGAGAAACCCCAGCCCGACCGCGGCCGCGACAGCCCGCCAGCTCATTGGTTTTTCCCCGGAGGCAGGAGCGGGAGCGGGTCCCGGCTGGAACCCTTGCGGCGCACCTCGAAATGCAGGTGCGCCCCCGTGGATCGCCCCGTGCTGCCGACCTCGCCGATGATCATACCGGAACGCACCTGCTGGTTCAAGGCGACCCGGATCCGGCGGAGGTGCCCATACACCGTCTGGTAGCCCCCCTCGTGAGCCAGGACCACCACATTGCCCAGCACCGGGTCGAAACCGGCCTGCACCACCAGCCCGTCCCGGGCCGCCTGGACCTCCATGCCTTCGGGGGCGGCGATGTCCACTCCGTGGTGGTAGTCCGGCGATCCGGTCAGAGGATGGGGGCGCGGGCCGTACATCGAGGTGAGCTGGCCCAGGGCCAGGGGGAAGCGGAACAGGATGTTCAGGAAGAAGGCCCGTTCCACCGAGGAGAAGTCCTCGCCGGGATAGAACGAGAAGCGCCGGGTGCCGCCCGGCAGGAGCACTACGACCGGCTGGGGGTCGCGCCTGGTGTTGGCCGTGATCGAGGCGAGGATCTCCTCGAAGGAGGAGCGGGCCTCGTCGGGCACGAACAGTCCCGGAAGGTTGGGGACCACCAGGGTCTGCAGCTCGGCGAAGCGGGCCGGGCCGGAAGCTCCGTTCAGGGTGGCCAGCGTGGCGTACGGCAGGTTCAGGCGGGCGGCCAGGGCGAAGAGGTCCATCTTTTCGGGCCTGGCCAGGGCGAAGAAGCGCAGCGGGGGCAGCTCGGCCGATCCGCCGGCCGGGCCGCCAGCCGGAAGGCCGGTCCGTCCGCCGCCGGGGAGGGCCGGCCGCCCGCGGTTCACGGCCCGAAAATAGCCGGACAGGTCGGCCTGCATCTGCCGGAACAGCTCGTCCTCCGGGGAAAGGCTCCGGATTGGCGGGTAGTCCGGGCGCGCGGCGGCGGCGGAAAGCAAAAGCAGCAGGCAAGCCCAGGCACGGCGCATGGTTACGATTTTATTATCGGAAGGTCCTGGCGGCCAGCAGGGCAATGCCGTAGGCCGCCGCGAGGCCGGCCAGCACCAGAGCGGCGGTGCGCAGGGTCGGCAGGATGCGCCCCCGCCACAGGGGGCCGAACCCCCCGGCGCGCCGGCTGGCCCGGCGCAGCCCGCGCACCGGCAGGTACAGCAGGCCCGCGGCCAGCAGGCCGCCGACGACCAGGGTGAAGACCGGCCGGGAGCGGGAGGAGAAGTACCACAGGGGGAAGGCCACCAGGAAGGACAGGCCGGCGATCAGGGCCAGCAGGCCCAGCAGAAGGGCCACCGGCCGCAGGGCGAGCCCGGCGCGGCGCAGGAGGCGCCCTGGCCGGCCGCTGCCGCGCAAGGCTACTTCCGCCCCGCCGGGTCGGCCGCTTCGGCCGCCAGGCGGCGGTAGGTCTGCGCTTCCCCGGCGAATCCGGCCCGCTCGGCCAGCTCGATGAGCGCCGGCAGGAGGCGCCGGGCTTCCTCGACCAGGGAGAGGCTCTGGTAGACCTGCAGGCTGCGGCGGTAGGAGTCCAGAGCCGCGGCCTCCTCCCCCTGCCTGCGGTACAGCAGGCCCATCGCGGCCAGGTCCTTGGCGATGCCCAGGGAGCGCTCCATGAGCCGGTCGAAGCGCAGGGCCTCCCCCAGGCTGGCCAGGGCCGCCGCGGCGTCCCCCTGCCTGGACTGGACGGAGGCGATCATGTAGTGGTTGCTGGCCGCCTCCTCGAAGCGCTCCTGCCGGAGGTTCAGGGCCAGGGCCTGGCGGAAGAAATCCAGGGCCTCCGGAAGGCGATCCTGGGCCTTGAGCACGGCGCCCAGGTTGTGCAGCAGGATGGCCTGCTCGGGTCCCGGGTCCCCGGCCGGAAGGTGCGCCGAGGCCGCGCGCAGGAGCTCTTCGGCCTGCCCGGTCCGACCGCGGGCCAGGTGGATTTCGGCCAGGTTGCTGGAGCTCTGGGCCTGGAGGCGGGCGTCGGAGAGCTTTTCCGCCAGGCGCAGGGCCTCGCGGAAGTAGCGCTCAGCCTCCTCCAGCTCGCCCAGCGCCAGGTGGGCCTGGCCCAGGGAGTTGTACGAGGCGGCGCTCCCCGTTTGATGGTCCACGGCCAGGTTTTCGTTCAGTGCCAGGCGAAAAAGAAGGAGCGCCTGCCGGTAGTCGCCCCTGGCGAAACGGGCGTTGCCGGCCACGGCGTATTCGGCGGCCCGCTCCTTGCGCTCCACGACCTCGGTTTTCCGCTTAGGGGCCGTGGAGCAGGCGGCCAGCCCGGCCAGGCCGGCTAGGGCAACCAGCAGGACGGCGACCAGCAGGGCCAGGCCGGCCAGGCCGGCTAGGGGGGGGAGCGCGGTGCGCCGCATCAGAACTCCTCGTCCCGGTAGCTTTGGAAGGTGGTCTGCTGCTCCCGGCGATCCGGCACACCGCCCCGCAGCAGCGGATTGTTCTTCAAGGCCTCCAGCACATCCTGGCCCTGGTCCAGGGTGGTCCGCCCCTGCTCCAGCAAGCCGACGATCTGCGGCTGGGCGCTGTTCACGAAGCGGGTGAACTCGGCGAGCTGGGCGATGACCGCCTGCAGCTCCTGGAGGCTGCCCTGGATCTGGTCGTAGAGCCGATTGTCGTCATCCAGGATGGTATTCAGCGAGCCCTTGGGATCCAGCAGCCGCCTGGCCAGGCCGGTGGGGTCGCTCAGTCCGGCGCTCAAGGTCTCCAGGTTGGCCGCGATGCCTTCCAGGCGGGTGGCAATCGCGTTCACCTCACGGGCGGTCCCGGCCACGTCCTTCAGGGTGGAGGCCAGGGGGCCGCTGCCCTGGCCCTGCAGGTCGCGGTTCAGCGTTTCGGCCACCTTCCGGATGGCCACCACGGTCAGGTCGATCTGCTCCAGCACGGGCTGCACTGGGGACAGCAGGGCGGCGATGGGATCGTTCTGGGCGGGGGCGGCGGCCCGCCGGGCCGTCATCAGCCGGCGGCCCTCTTCCA
>MIBK01000180.1:10161-10288 GCA_001829505.1 Spirochaetes bacterium RBG_16_67_19
CTGCAGCACCAGACCGGTGCCCAGGCCCAGTGCGCTGGAGGCCTTTTCCAGCACGGAGCCGGCGACCAGCCTGCCCGAGTAGGTGTCGTAGATGTGGAACTCCATTTCCACGAAGTTGTCGCGCCCC
>MIBK01000181.1 GCA_001829505.1 Spirochaetes bacterium RBG_16_67_19
AGGCGCTGCTTGCGCCGGCGCAGGCGCTCGTGGTCCTGGCGCATGAGGGCGGGGGGCTCCAGGATGCCCAGGCGTTCCAGGCGGGGGAAGATCACCTCCTCCTCGCGGCGGTGATGGCTCTCGGCCTCCTGCAGCTGAGCGAGCAGGCGACGCAGGCGCTCCAGTTGGCGGCGCGCGGCCTCCAGCGACGGGGCGGCCTCCAGCTCCCGCGCCACCTCGTCGAGGGAGTTCAGGGCGGCCAGGATGGACTGATGCTCCTCCATGAGCGTGCGCAGCGGGTGCGCGGCGGCGCTGGCCGGGCCGAGGGAGGCCAGGCTGTCGCCCAGCACCTGCAGGTGCAGGCCGGCCAGGAGCTGGCGGATATCCGCCTGGCTCATGCCCTCCCGGGCCAGGTCCCGCTCCAGCAGGGCCAGGGTGGCCACGTCCAGCACCCGCAGCAGGTCGCGGGCCTGCTCCTGGCCCTCCGGGCTCAGGGACCCCTGGCGCGCCTGGCGCAGAAGCTCTTTCAGCTGCTCCCGCTTCTCGGCCGGCTGCGCTGTGCGGATCAGCTCCAGGACCCACTCCGCGGGCCCCTCCCGCAGGTAGTCGACGCGGAACTCGCCGCCGGCCTTCAGGGCGTAGGCCAGGGGCAGGGGATTGAACTCCAGGCTCACCTGCACGCTGCCCCCGGTGCGCACCTCGTCCAGCGCGCCGAATAGCCTGCGCTCGCGCTCCTCGCTGGACAGGCCCTTCAAGTCGATCAACTTCACCGTGGTCATGGCGGTACTCCTCGCTTCACCTCAGGCGGTCACCTTGAGCCAGGAATGCTCGCGGCGATTCTCCGCGATCTCCCGGGTCAGGTCGGCGATGGTGGTGCCCTGAAGAGCCTCAGCCATTTTCTGGCGGGCGGCGTCGAAAGCCTTCTGCACGGGACAGCTCAGGCTCAACTCGCAGTGCCGGCGCATGTGCAGGCAGCCGTACAAGGGCAGGGAGCCTTCGACCGCCTCCACGACCTGGCGCAGGGTGAGCTCGCCGGCCGGGCGGGCCAGACGGTAGCCGCCCCCGGCGCCGCGCCGGCCCGTGATCAGGCCGCTGCGCGTCAGCATCTGAAAGATCTTGCGCATGTATTCCTTGGGCACCTTGATGGCCGCAGCGATGTCGGCCAGCAGGACGGCTTTCTCGCCGGCAGCGCGGGCCAGGTAGATCATTCCGTGGATGGCGTATTCGATGCTTACGGAAAACTGCATTTCGTGCCCCCTGCGCTATTTATAAGTGGATAAAAGGCATCCTATTTGTCCACTATAAGCCGAAACTCCGGAACTGTCAAGTGCCGGGAGCCGCTGACCTACGCCGGGCTGCCTTCTTCCGTGATCGTGACCGGCCCCGGGCCCGGAAGCACGAAGCGGCCGCCACGGCCAGGGACCTCCGCGCCGCCGGCGCGCACCTGCGGCGCGATGAAGCCCCGCGGCTCCAGGCTCACTTCGTCGTAGGGCCAGGGATAGCCGCCTTCGCTGGTCCAGGAGAGGCTCCAGCCCTCGAGCGTCCGGGCCAGCCCGAAGCGGTCCAGCCGATGAGGCCCGTAGCCGTCGCCCGCGTCGCTGTACAGCAGGCCGCCGTCCGCATCGGCGGACGCGGGGCGGAAGGAGATCAGTTCCAGCGCCCGGCGGCCCGACTCGACGCGCTCGACGGGCAGCACACTGCCGGCCCGGGCCAGCACGGGGATGCGGTTCAGGGGAGCGTCCAGCTCGACCAGGCCGGGGCCGGCGTGGTGCCCGCCGCTCTCCAGCTCATGCCACTGCCCGGGCGGCAGGCGCACCTGGCGGCGAGTGGCGCCGGCCTCGAGCACCGGGGCGACCAGCAGGGCGTCGCCGAGCAGGAAAGCGTCGTCCGCGGCGCGCAGCTCCGCGCTGCCCGGATCCGCCCAGCATAGCGGGCGCACCGGAGGGGCGCCCGAAAGGCCGGCCTGCCAGGCCAGGGTGTACCAGCAGGGCAGCAGGCGATAGCGCAGCTGCAGGGCCTTCCGTAGGATCGCCTCCGCCTGGGGGCCGAACTCCCAGGGCTCCCGCCGGGGGAGGTACCAGGCGCTGTGGGTGCGGAAGAACGGCAGGAAGGAGGCGAGCTGGAACCAGCGGATGAACAGCTCCGTGGACGGCGGCTCCCCGCTGAACCCGCCCACGTCCGGGCCGGCGAAGGGATAGCCGGACAGGCCCAGGCCCAGCACGGTGGCCAGGCTCTGGCGCAGGTTGTCCCAGCCGGTACGCATGTCCCCGGTCCAGGTCCAGGCATAGCGCTGGCCGCCGGCCCAGCCGGAGCGCGAGAGGATGTAGGGCCGCCGTTGCGGCTGGCGGGCCCGCAGGGCCTCGAAGGCCGCCCGGTTCATGCCCAGGCCGTACTGGTTGTGCGCCTCGCGGTGGTCCCCGCCGCGGCCTTCCAGGGCGTGCCGGGTGCACAGGGGGAGGCTGGGGTCGCCGGCGGCGGAGAACAGGGCCGGCTCGTTCATGTCGTGCCAGAAGCCGTCGATGCCCAGGTCCAGCAGCCGGTCGTACTGCCGCCCCCACCACTCCCGCGCGCGGGGCTCGGTGAAGTCGACCCAGGCCGCCCAGCCCGGCCAGCAGACCCCGGGCATGGGCCTGCCGTCCGGGCGGCGGCAGAACAGGCCCAGGCGCAATGCCTCGGCGTAGAGCTCGAAGCGCCGCTCCCTCTTGATGCCGGGATTCACACTGGCCACCAGGTGCACCCCCCGCTCGCGCAGCTCCCCCGCCCAGGCGGGCAAGGAAGGGTAGCGCCGCAGGTCGGGGGTCAGGGTGCGGTAGCCGCGCAGGTAGTCGGCGTCCAGGTACAGGGCGCTGAGCGGCAGGTCGCGCCGTCGAAACTCTTCGGCGATACGCCGCATCTCCGCCTGGGTGCGGTAGCCCCACTGGGACTGCTGATAGCCCAGGGCCCAACGGGGAGGCAGGGGGACTCGCCCGGTCAGCTCGGTGTACAGCTCCAAAAGGCGGGCCGGGCTGCCGGCGGCCAGATACCAGCGCGCCGGGCCGCCGGCGAAGGCGAGCTCGGCCCGCTCCCCCAGCTCCAGGCGTCCGTCCCAGGGGTTGTCGTAGAAGGCCAGGCAGGCGCCGCCGGAGCCCAGGGTCAGATAGACCGGCAGGCAGAGGTACAGGGGGTCATCCCCGGGGCCGTATTTTCCTCCGGGGTCGCGGTTCCAGAAGCGGTAGCTTCCGGGCCTCAGGTTCAGGCGCGCGGCCCTCTCGCCCAACCCGACTACGGCCGCCTCCCGCTCCAGCTCCACGATCTGGCTCCAGCCGCTGCCATGGCGCAGCACGGGCTGCTCGCGGCGCAAAAGCCGCGCCGGCCCGGCCGACTTCTGCCACAGCTCCAACACCCCGCCCTCGGCCAGGCGCAGCTCGTGCGACGGGCTGGCGAGCGACCAGCCCCCCTCCGGCTCCGACGCCAGAGTTGCGGGCACTTCCGGCCAATCCAGGCCCACCACGGCGGCGGAGGCGGCCAGCGGTGGGCCGTCCCAGGCCAGGGCCAGGAAGTCGGGGGCCAGGAACCGGACGGCGAGCTCCCCGCCGTCGTAGTGAAAGCGCGCACCGCCCTGGGCGGGCTGGGCGGAGCGCAGGCGCCCGCGCGGCCGTGTCTCCCGCGGGGGCTCCGCAGGCAGGTGGCGGGCGTCCAGCCGATCGCGGAGGCGGGCATAGCGCACCGCCCGCAGGGCATTGCCCAGCCCGGCCAGCCGGATTCCGTGCAGCGTTTCCAGGAGGTTGCGCATCCCCCATCATACTCGCCGGGGGGGCCGTCCTCCAGCCACGGCTTCCGCCACCGCGATGATTTCCTCCTGCTGCCTGCGCGCGCCGTGACCGTTGCCTTCGGTGCTCTTGCCCCTTTTCTGCGCCCACCAATCCTTGAAGCGGAACTTCACGGTCAGCAGCGCCGGCACGATGACCAGCGTCGAAACCGTGGCGAAGGACAGGCCGAAGATCATGGCCCAGGCGAAGGCCTTCCAGAACTCCGACTGCTCCGAGCCGACCTGCACCGTGAAGGAGTGCACGTCGAAGCTCACCCCCAGGGCCATGGGCACCAGCCCCAGCACGGTGGTGATGGCGGTGAGCAGCACGGGACGCAGGCGGATCTTGCCGGCCTGCACCACCGCCTCCCGCCAGGGTCCGCCCTGGCGGATCAGCAGGTTGGTGTAGTCCACCAGCACGATGCAGTTGTTCACCGCCACCCCGGCCAGGGCGATGCAGCCGATGCCGGACATGATGATCACGAACTCCATGCCGCTCAGGGCGTAGCCCAGGAACACCCCGCCCATGGACAGGAACACGGAGATCAGGATGATGAACGGGTCGACGAAGGAGTTGAACTGCACGATCAGCACGGCGAAGATCAGGAACAGGGCGATGAGGAAGGCCTGCACCAGGAAATCCGTGGACTCCTGCTGGATCTGCAGGCCTTCGCCCGTGCCCACGGCGTATCCCGCGGGCAGGCTCAACCCGCCGACGCGCCCGGCGATGGCCGCCTTGACCTCGGCCTTGTTCTGCACGCCGGGTTTGAAATCCGCCCACACCTCGATGGCCCTCTGCAGGCCGGAGCGCTTGATCACCCCCACCGCGGAGCGGTAGCGGATCTCGGCCACCGCCTGGATGGGGATGCGCTCGTTGTTGTCGCCGGTGACCTGGAGGCTGGACAGGTGGTTCAGGCTGTCGCGGTACTCGTCCTGGTAGCGCACCACGATGTCGTACTCCTCGGAGTCCTGGCGGAAGCTGCCCACCGTGGCCCCGCTGATGCTGTTGCGGATGACCGAGGCGATCTGGACCGTGGAAAGCCCGTAGTAGGCCGCTTTCTGCCGGTCGATTTCCACGGCCACCTCCGGCCGGGCCGGCTCGTAGTCGCTGTTGATGAGCTTCAGCTCCGGATAGTCCTCCAGAATCCGCAGCACCTGTTCGGAGATGTCCCCCATCACCTGGTAGTCGCTGCCGGTGATCTGATAGGACACCGGGTGGCCCTGCGGCGGACCCATGTCCAGCTCCTGGAAACCGACCTCCGCGCCGGGGAAGTCCTCCAGCGCTTTCTTGAGGTTCTCCGTGGCCTGCACGCCGCTCACCTCGCGCTGGAGGTAGGGTTTGAACTCGATGCGCACGGTCCCCTTGTGATATTCCTCCTGCCCGATGCCGAATCCGTCGCTGCTGGCGCCGGTGGTGACCTGCACGTGCTTCACCGAGGCCTGAACCGCGGGGAGGATCTGCTCGATGCGGCGCACGTAGCGGTCGGTTTCCTCGAGCGGGGTGCCCTGCCGCGCCTCCAGGTTGATGACCGCGGTGGAGGGATCCAGCGACGGGAAGAAGATCGGCTCCTTTCCGAGCACCCCGTAAAGGAGGAAGCCGGCCAGGGCCACCCCCAGGGTGGCCAGGGTGGCCAGCCCCGGGCGCTTGAGGACCCAGCGCAGGCGCTTTTCGTACCACTTCTGGAAGCGGACGAAGCCGGCGCTGCCCTCCAGGATCTTGCGCTGGGCCCGGGCCGAGGTGCCCATGAACTGGGCGCAGAAGGTGGGGTTGATGGCCACGGCCACCACCAGGGAGGAGGTGAGCACGACGATGACCGTGATGGGCAGGTACTTCATGAACTGGCCCATGATGCCGGGCATGAAGATGATGGGAAAGAAGGCCACCACCGTGGTGATGGTCGAGGAGATGATCGGTCCGGCCACTTCACTGGCGCCGTCGATCGCCGCCTGCTGCCGGGGTTTGCCCATGGAGGCGTGGCGGAAGATGTTCTCCACGATGACGATGCCGTTGTCCACCAGCATGCCCAGGGCCATGATCAGGCTGAACAGCACGATCATGTTCAGGGTCACCCCCAGCAGCTGCAGGACGAAAAAGGACATCAGCATGGAGAAGGGGATGGCCAGGGACACGAAGAAGGAGTTGCGCAGGCCCAGGAACAGCAGGGTCACGGCCAGGACCAGCAGGAAGCCGGAGAACATGTTGTTCTCCAGGTCGCTGATCATGTCCTTGATTTCCTTGGAACCGTCATAGGAATAGGTGATCTGCGTGCCGGCCGGGAAGGCGGCCCGGGACCTTTCGATCTCCTTCTTGGCGGCGTCCACGACCTGGATGAGGTTCTGGCCGGTTCGCTTCTTCACCTCCAGGGAGATGGCCGGCTGGCCGTTCAGGCGGGAGTAGGTTTGCGGGTCCGCGGTCTGGAAGGCCACCGTGCCCAGGTCGGCCAGGCGGATCTTGACGGAGCCGGAGCGGATGACGATGTCCTGGAACAGAGCGGGATCGGTGATCTCCCCGGTCACCGCCAGGGCGTAGTTCTTGGCCGGATTCTTGAGGGTCCCCCCGGGGATGTTCGCGTTTTCGGCGCGGATGGCCCCGGCCACGTCGTCCAGGGTCAGGCCGTAGTGCCGCAGCTTGAGGGGATCCAGCTCCACGGCCACTTCCCTGGTCAGGTTGCCGGCCATGGTGACGTCCAGCACGCCGGCGACGCGCTTCAGCCGGTCCCGAAGCTCCCTGGCGGGCCGGTCGATGACTCCGCTGCCTTCGGCATGGGAAAGGGCCACGATGAAGACGGGCCAATCCGAGGAGTTCAGCTCCCGCACCTGGGGCTCCTCGGTGTCCTCCGGCAGGTCGGCTCTGGCCACGTCCACCCGCTCCTTCACCCGGCGCAGGGCGGTCTCCACCTGGGTATCGGCGGTGAACTCCACGAATATGGAGGAAACGCTCTGGGCGCTGGAGGAGGTGATCTTGGACAGCCCTTCCAGGCCGTCGATCTCCTCTTCGATGGGGATGGTGAGCAGGGATTCGATGTCCCTGGCCGAAACGCCCGGATAGACCGTGGTCACGAAGATCCAAGGCTGCTTGATCTCCGGGGTGGATTCCCGCGGCAGGCGGATGTAGGCCATGACCCCGACCACGATGATCAGGGCGCAGGCGATGAAGACGGCATTGTGCTTCTTGATGAACAGCTTGATCATGTTTTTCAACCCTGCTCTTTCACCTTGACCGCGGAGCCGTCCTGCACCAGGTGGTTGCCCTCGGTGATCAGGCGGCTTCCCGCGGCCAATCCGTACAGAATGACGGTGCGGGTATTGTCGCTCGGGCCGGGCACCACCGGGACCTTCTGCGCCCGGCTGTCCTTCTCGACCATGACGTAGGTCTGCTCGCCGCTGGTGAGGATGGCCTGGCTGGGCACGGCGATCTGGTTGCGGAGGGAATGGCGCTTCAGCCTGACCTTGGCGGTGATGCCGGACAGGATGACCCGGTCCGGATTGTCCACCAGGACCTCCGCTTGGAAGGTGAGGGTTTCCGCGGAGACCTCCCGGCTCACCCGCGCCAGCGAGCCTTTCCAGGTCCGGCCGGGCACCATGGCGAAGCTGACCTCCGCCCCGTTGCCGATGGACACCCCGGCGATTTCCTGCTCCGGTATGCCGATGCCGATCCTGACCCTGTCCAGGCGGGCCACGGTGAAGGTGCGGCTTCCGGGGGCCAGCTCCTGGTGCAGCTCGATGAAGCGGGAGGTGACCACCCCGCCGATGGAGGTGATGCACATCGCCCCCTCCAGCATCTTCTCCGCCTCCAGCAGCGCGCTCTTGCTGTTCAGCCAGGCCAGCTCCGCCTGGTCCATGGCCAGACGCGAGGCGTTGCCGTCGTCGTAGAACTGCTGCTGGCGGCCGTGGTTCTCCCGGGCGATGCGCTCGTTGAGCAGGGCCACCTCATAAGCCGTGCGCGTCCTGGCCGAGTCGATCCGGCCCAGGGACTGGCCCCTGGCCACCAGGTCCCCCTCCCGGACGGTGATCGCTTCCACGGATCCCCCGGCCGCGCTGAGCAGGGTCTTCTCCTCCAGGGCGGCGACCTTTCCGTAGTACTCGCCGTACTCGATGAAATCGCCCGGTTCGACCGTAAGCACCCGCACGGCCACGGGGGCCTGGCGATCCGCTGAGGAGTCGAGCGCCGCCGGTTCCCCGGCGGGCGGCTTCTGGCAACCGAGGACGGACAGGCTCAACATGGTCAGGGAGATGAGGATCGTGTTCTTCATTCCAAAGCTCCTACGGCATACTCTAAGTCTAGCAAAGTAGTAATATACGCATATTTCGTTCTCAGTACCTGATTGCGGGCGCTGGAGAGCTTGTTATCGGCGTCGTCCAGCTCCAGGCGTTCCAGGGCCCCTGTGGCGAATCCCTTCTCGGCCAGCTCGTAGGCCTTCTCCGCCAGCCGGACGTTGAGCTCCAGGACTTCCATGGAGGCCTGGGTCTTCCGGAGCTGCAGCACCAGGGATTCGATTTCCAGCTCCGCCGCCTGCCTGCTTTGGGAGAGGGCTTTCTCCATTTCCGCGATGCCGGACTCCATGTTGGCGATCTTCACCGCCGTGGAGGAAAACGGCAGCAGGGCGTCCAGAGACAGGCTCAGGTTGACCGCGAACATCCCGGTCGGCTGCATCCAGTCGCCGCGCGGGTCCTGGAACCAGGGATCCCGGAAGGGGTCGCCGGCGAAGGTCGGATCGAGGGTGTAGATCAGGCTGAGCAGGGGGGTGTAGGTCGCCCTGCGCTGCAGGTTCCTGGCGTTCCGCTGGATGGCAAGGGCTTGGCGCATGGCCTGGAGGTCCAGGCGGCCGGCCACCCGATCCCGGATCAAGGTTTCCGCGTCCACCTCCACGGTCCTGATCCGCAGGGGATCGAGCAGCTGGATCGTGTCCGCCCGCTTCAGCCCCAGCAGCTGCTTGAAGGACAATTCGGCGGTCTGGTAACCCATGGCCTGTTCCTCCAGCGCGGGCTTGAGGTTCTCCCAGGCCACCTGGGCGCTGAGC
>MIBK01000182.1:0-4144 GCA_001829505.1 Spirochaetes bacterium RBG_16_67_19
GACCTCGCTGTTGATCCCGCCGGAGTACGAGGAGGAGACCCGGCAGTTTCGGGAGAGGATGGCCCGCGGGGAGCACATCGAGCACTTCGAGACGGTGCGGCGCCGCAAGGACGGGAAGCTGATCGACGTGTCCCTCACCCTTTCCCCCATCAAGGACCCGGCGGGAAAGCTGATCGGTATGGCCTCCACCGCCCGCGACATCACCGCCGCGAAAGCCGTCCGGGCTCAACTGCAGCGGGCGCAGCGGCTGGAGAGCCTGAGCATCCTGGCCAAGGGCATAGCCCACCAGTTCAACAACCTCAACACCATCATCAAGGGCTACCTGGGCCTGCTCGAGGGCCTGGAGGGGCTTCCCCCGCAGGGGGCGAAGTACGTGCGCGAGTCGCAGAAGGCCGTGCAGCGCGCAGTGGACATCACCGACCGCCTCCACGGGCTCACCGGCTCCTCGCAGCCTCTGGGCCAGCAGCTTCACCTGGAGCTGCTGGTCCAAGCCCTCCTGCCGCTGTTCGAAAAGCGCTTCACGGAGCAGCGGGTGGAAGTGCGCTGCCAGCTGGAGCAGACCCCGCCCCTGGAGGCCGATCCCTCCCGCTTCAGCTTCGTGGTGACCAGCCTGCTCTCCAATGCCCTCCACGCCCTCATCGACCGCGACACCCGCATCATCGTCCTGCGCACGGGGGTGCAGGAGGGACGGGTCTTCCTGGAAGTGAGCGACAGCGGCTGCGGAATCCCCGCGGAAAATCTGCCGAAGCTGTTCTCGCCATTCTTCACCACCAAGGGGGAGTTCGCGGATCCCGGCTCCTCCCAGGCCGGCGTGAAGGGGGTGGGCCTGAGCCTGGCCATCTGCCAGAGCATCGTCTCGGAGTACGGAGGGAGCATCGAGGTGGCCCGTGGCCCGGAGGCGGGGACAAGCTTCCGCGTCGCTCTTCCGGCTTCAGGCTCGCATTGACAGGTCCCTGGTCGATAGTATGATCCAGCAGTTCGTGCAGCGCGTGGTAGGCTTCTGCATCCGCAACCGGGTCGCGGTGATGCTCGTCACGGCGGCGGTCACGGCGCTCATGGCCTGGGCGGTGCGGGGCCTGCAAGTCGACTCCGACGTCACCAACCTGCTTCCCCGCAACGTGAAGACCCTGGAGCTCACGAAGCGCTACGGCCGCTCCCAGGACTCCGGCGAGCTGCTGCTGGCGGTGGAGGCCGAGGATCCCTTTACAATCGAAGGGCTTCGGCTGCTGGAGCAGGCCGTCCGGCGCATCCAGGACCATCCGCAGGTGACCGGGGCCATCCACCCCTTCAACCTGGTCGTCTTCGAGAGCCAGGACGGCAAGCTGCGCCTGGTTCCTGCCGGACCGGGCGGCGGGGCGCCCCGCACCCCCGCGGAGCTGGCCCTTTTCCGCGACCGGCTGGCCGGCAATCCCCTGGCCCGCAACCTGATCCTCTCCAGGGACGGCCGGGCCCTGGGCGCGGTGTTCCCGGTGAAGCTGGCCCCCGAGTACAGCAGCCTGCTCGCCGCGGTCCAGGAGGCGGTCCGGCCGTTGAAGGCCCGCTATCAGGTGTACCTGACCGGGGCGCCCATCATCACGCAGACCACGCGTGACGCCCTGCTATCCGATGTGCCCAAGTTCCTGGGCCTGAGCTTCCTGGTGATCCTGGTCGTGCTGTTCCTGTCCTTCCGCTCCGTGCGCTCGATCCTCCTGCCGCTGGTCGTGGTCGTCCTGGGCACCCTCTGGACCGTGGGCACCATGGTCCTGGCCGGCATGAAGCTGACCGTGGTCAGCATCATGGCCCCGCCGCTGGTGCTGACCCTGGGCAGCTCCTACAGCATCCACGTGCTCAACCAGTACTACCGGCAGGCCCAGCACGGCCGGGACAAGGACTGGATCGCCCAGGCGGTGAGCCTGGTGAACGCCACGGTCTTCCTGGCCGCCCTGACCACGATCATCGGCTTCGGCAGCCTGGCCACCGCCACCCTGCGGCAGATCCGGGAGTTCGGCCTGGCCACCGCGGCGGGCATCCTCTACTGCCTGCTGCTGGCGGAGCTTTTCCTGCCGGCCATGCTTTCCTTCGGGCGCAACCCGAGTGACGCGGAAAAGGAACGGGTGTTGAACGGGGCGATCACCAGGAGCATGCAGCATCTGGCCCTCTGGGTGATCCGCTGGCGCTGGGCGATCCTGGCGGTGATCGTGCTGATCGCGGCCGGCTTCGGCCTGGCCCTGCGGCACGTGCAGTACCAGACCAACTACCTGGCCTATTATCGCCAGAGCGAGAAGCTCATCCAGGACAGCCGGGCCCTGGTGCAGCGATTCGGAGGGTTCACCAACATCTTCCTGACCCTGGAGGCCCCCGGCGGCGAGGCCAACTACTTCCTGCGGCCCGAGGTGCTGGCCAGGGTGGCCCGCTTCGAGGAGGCCCTGGCGGCGGAGCCCGACGTGTCCTACGTGTTATCCTTCACCACCCTGCTGCGGCTCATGAACCAGGCGCTCACCGGGCAGGCCGTCGTCCCGGACAAACGGGCCCCCATCCTCCTGGCCTCCCGCTACCTGCGGGCCATCTCCGCCTCTCCGTACGGCAGCTCCCTGGAGGTGCTGCCCGCCAACGAGGACTACAGCCGCCTGAACTTCGCGGTCCGGGTGTACGACAGCCAGAGTGATTCGGTGATCCTGGAGCCCAGGATGAAGCAGCTGCTCAAACGCCTGGACCGGCTCATGGCCGAAAACCTGGAGGGCCTGCCCCGCCCCCAGCCCTGGGGCCGCTCCATGGTGCTGCTCTACATCTCCGAGACCCTGGCCCGCGACCAGCTCTGGTCCGCGCTGTGCTCCATCGCCCTGATCTTCCTGGTCACCGCCCTGGGCTTCCGCTCCGCGCGCCTGGGGGCCATCACCCTGATCCCCCTGCTGGTGGGCATCATGCTGAATTTCATCTTCATGATCCTGCTGGCCATCCCCTTCGACGTGGTCACGGTCATGTTCTCCAGCGTGGCCATGGGCGTGGGCATCGACGATTCCATCCACCTGATCCTGTGGTACCGGCGGCAACTGGCGGCCTTCCCGGACCCGCGCGACCAGCACAAGGCCTTGGCCGGCACGCTGGCCATCGCCGGAAGGCCGATCGTGCTCACCTCGCTGACCATCGTGGCCGGCCTGCTGGTCCTGGTGTTCTCGCGCTTCATGCCGATCCTGTACTTCGGCCTGCTGGTCTCCCTGGCCCTCTTCACGACCACCCTGGGGGCGCTGATCATCCTGCCGGCGGTGCTCTGGACCATTCCGCTTCAGAAGCGCAGGCCGGCCACCAGCTTGGGGTAGAGCTCCAGGCTGCCGTTGGCGAAGTTGAAGGCCAGCGGCGTGCCCGTGTGCAGCGGGGTCCGCAGGGTGCTGCCCGGGATGTGCCCGTTGAGCACCACCCCGCCGAACAGCGCCAGGGAGCGGAAGATCTTCCATCCCGCCAGGAGGCGCACGGTGGGGAATAGCGGCGAGTATCCGGTGGCGAAGCCCTGGCCCCAGTCCTGGGGCTCCCCCTCGAAGGCGTGCTGGATGCTGAAGTCGGTTTCCACGGTGAAGGGGCCCGCCGGCACCCGCAGGCCCATCCCCAGGCCGGCGGCGACGAGCGCCGGGGATCCGGCCAGCTGGGTCCCGCCGTACAGCACGGTATACAGCAGGCCGCTGGACATCTGCAGTCCCACGTACCCGTAGCCGTCCTCGGTGATCCAGCCCGACCAGGTGAAGCCGCCCTTCTCCGAGACGTTCACCACCCCCACCGGCAGCCCGCGCATGCTGTGGGCCACGTTCACCAGCCCCACCTGGGTGCCCCGCACTTCGCCGGTGGCCACGTTCACCAGTCCGATCTGGCTGCCCCGCACGTCCCCGCTGATGTTGACCAGGCCCACCTGGGCGCCGGCCACCTCATCAGCGCGGTTGAACACCCCGGCCACCTGCGCTCCGGCCAGCGGCCCTTCCAGGAGGTTGAACACCCCGGCGGCCTGCAGCCCGGAGACCGGCCCCCGGCCCAGGTTGAACACCCCCGCGGCCCCCAGGCCGCGGAAAGCGCCCGCGTTCAGGTTGAACACCCCCGCGGCCTGCACGTAGGCGGAATCCCCCTGCACGATGTTGAACACCCCCGCCGCCTGGTAGGAACGGGTGCGCCCCCCCACGAG
>MIBK01000182.1:4164-4848 GCA_001829505.1 Spirochaetes bacterium RBG_16_67_19
GGCAGCCGGTGAGATCCCCTTCCAGGATGTTGCCGACCCCGGCCAGCTGCGCGCCGCGGACCTCCCGCTCCGTGAGGTTGAGCACCGCCCCGAGCTCCGCCCCGTGGACGGCCCAGGAGCTGCCCACCAGCAGGTTCAGGGACAGGGCGTGCACGTGCCGGCCCGGCCCCGCGGTGGACACCATGGGCAGCACGCCCACCGCGAAGGGCACGCGCGAAGCCTCCTGCTCCCACGGCTCCCCCTGCAGGCCGCCGGGCGCCGCAGCTTCCGGGACCGGCTCCGCCAGGGATGGCTCCAGAGGCACCGCGGGAGCCGGCTGCATGTCGCGGTTGAACCACCGCTCGGCCCTCTGCCAGAAACCCTCATCCGGCTCGGCGGCCTGCCACGGATCCGCTCCGTCCGTCGCCTCCGCCTCCCCGTCCCCGCGGGATACCGTGGGCTGGCGCTTGGCCGGGGCGAAATGTCGCGGACCCAGGGATGCGGGACGGCCGGGGCGGACGTCGACCACGGCCTCGAAGAGCCGCTGCCCCTGCTCCAGGGTCACCCGGTACTGGCCCGCGGGCAGGCCCAGCGCGATCACCAGGCTGGGCTCCTTGGCCAGCTCCGCCACCAGCCGGCCGCCGGAGTTGCGCACGAACAGGCGGCCCTGCAGCCCCTCCGCCAGTTCAAGGGTGCTGGCGGCCA
>MIBK01000182.1:4955-9637 GCA_001829505.1 Spirochaetes bacterium RBG_16_67_19
AAAGCGAAGTGGTACACCTCGTTGAGCGAGACCTGCCCGTCGCGGGTGGAATCCGCCGCCCCGCGCAGCCCGGAGATCAGGAAGTAGGTGAAGAAGGAGCCGCTGATGCGGTCGGATTCCTGCGCCGCCTCGTCGGCGGAGCTGGAGGAGATGTAGGCGTGGCCCTTCATCGAGGAGGATTCGTCCAGCAGGAACGGGGGCTGCCGGGTGCCGCCCTTGAGGCGGGTGAAGGCCCCGGAAGAACAGGAGTCCAGGATGGCGATGTTCACGTCCGCCTGGACCTCCTGGATGGCGTTTTTCAGCTGCGGATAGCCGAACAGCTCCCCCCCTAACAGCAGGCCCTGCTCGTCGGAGTGCCCCGAATAGTACACCAGGAACTCCACCCGGCGGGAGCTCTCGCGCACCGCCCGGGCCCTCTGCCGGGCCTGGCGGAAGCCCAGCTGCAAGTCCTCGGCGGTGGGGGCCAGCAGCACCAGGCTGTCCTCCCCGGAAACCCCGCCCAGCTCCTGCATGACCCCGGCCATGGAGCGGGCGTCCTCCTCGGCGTAGCGCAGGGTCACCCGCCCGGGGCCTCCGTCGTTGGAGCCGATGTACAAGGCCAACCGCCGCAGCGGCAGGGTGGAGTCCCCGGCCGCGAAGGACAGCGTCCCGGCCGCCCCGAGCAGCAGAATAGATAAGAAGCGTTTCATGCTCGTTTCCTCATTTCTTGGCCAGCAGCATGGACCATTGCTCCAGCCCGGAAGGCAGGCCCAGGCCGGCCTGGCGGGCCTGCCTCGGATCGGAAGCCAGGCGGCGGCCCGCCGCCAGTACCTCTTCCACCGACGGAGCCCGGTCCGCGGTGACCAGGAAGAAGCGCTCGAAACCGGGGGCGTCGTCCAGCTGGTAGGCATAGTCCAGCAGCGTCTCCCCCTGGTCGGACAACTGGCTGGAGGACTGCGGGCTGGCCGGATAATGCAGGGTGAGCAGCCCGCGCCCGTCGATCGAGAAGATCACCCCGTACTTGCTTGAGGCGGCCACGTAGCCGATCTGCAGCACGTCCCCGGCGCGGATGCCGCTGCCCGCGGCCAGTGCCTCGGCTCCAGCGGCGGTCTTGCGGTAGATCACGAGGTGGGAGCGGGCGCCCTTCAGCCGGGTGAGCTCGCCCGAATCCCGCCAGGGAGCCACGGTGACCAGCACTGCGCCGGCGGCCAGCAGCAACACCGCCAGGCCGGCCGCCGGCGCCAGGCGGGGCAGCGACCAGCGCCGGGGGGCGGAGCGCGCGGGGGCCGCCTGCTTCTCCAGGCGCCAGCCGATGCGCTTGACCATCACCTCCGGCGGGTAGCGCTCCAGGATCTCGCGGTTGGAAGCCTCCAGCTCCGCCATGCGGGCGCGAATCCGGGGGTCGGCGCGCAACTGCCTGGCTTGGGCCTCCGGCAGCTCGCCCAGCAGCAGCTGTTCGACCAGAATATCGGGAACCCGGTTTTTCTTCATGTTCCTCAGCCCTCCTCCAGGGCCAGGCCCTTGGCCCGCAACCCCCGCAGGCGTTTACGCACTCCCGAGACGGACAGACCCACCTGCGCCGCCGTCTCCTCCAGGGTCAGCCCGTCCACGTAATGCAGCGTGGCCATGGCCCGGGTGGATTCCCGCTCGCCCCCGAAAAGCTGATCCAGGAACGAGCGGGCCGCCGAGCGCTCCTCGTGCTCGTCCAGGCTGGCAATAGTCAGCAGCAGCTCCTCGTCCCCGGCCTGAGGCCTGCGCCGCTCGCCGCGCAGGACGTTCAGGCAGACGTTGGTGGCGATGCGGTACAGCAGGCTGGAAGGCCCGGAAGCTTCCAGGCGCTCGCGGTTGCGCAGCAGGCGCACGAAGGTCTCCTGCATCGCGTCCAACGCCTTGTCCTCGTCCTTCAGCAGCTGGCGGCAGCGGCGCAGCACCATGGGCCCATACTTCCTGTAGAGCGCTTCTACATCGATAGCCAAGGAACCATCCTTTCCGCTATCTGTATAATATAACACAGCGGCGAGGGCCAGCTGTCACCCCACCCCGTCCCCCGCATCGTTCTCAGCCCGCCGGCGCATGGTGGTCGCCGCCCTGGTGGCCGACCGCCGCAGCGGCGAGGAGCAGGGCATCGACGCGGCGCCGTTCCCCCCGCCCACAGGAACCGAACCTGGGGAGGTGTGCGCCCTTTCCGGAGAGCAGGCCGGTCCCGGCTGCCCCTCGCGGTCCGTGGAGCACTTCCTGCCCGCGCAGACCCCGCGCGCCGCCTGCTCCGTGTACCGGCGCTTCGTCGTGGATCGGCGTGACGGCACCCTGGCCTCCACGTGGAGTAGCTTAGCCTTATTTCACTTGTAATATTTATTGCCGATCGCTATTCTCTTTTGCAGAAGCAAGCAGGATCACCTAATTGGGGGAGGACCATCGATGAGCGTTCAAGTGGAGACTGAAACTCGCCGCGTGCTGCGCCAGGCCCCGGTCTTTCGGCTCTTGACACTGCTGCTGCCGGCGGTCGTGATGTCCGGCTGCCTGATCACGGGCAGGCCCGCCGAGAGTGAAACCCCAATGGAGGGTGCCGCGATGCAGGCGGATGCTCCCGGCGAAAACGCCGGAGCATCCGCCGAACTGCTGGACCCCAATGAAATCCCCAAATTCGTGGAGCCGCTCCTCATACCGCCGGTAATGCCCTCGCGCGGGCGGAAGGACTGGAACGGCAGCGGCCAGGCGGCCACCGAGTACAGGATCGCCGCCCGGCAGTTCAGCCAGCAGGTGCTGCCTGCCGGCTACCCGCCGACGACGGTCTGGGGCTACGGCCTGGAGGGCGACCCCCTGCCAGGCCATGGCGCGCCCTCCTCGTTCAGCTTCCCGGCCTTCACGGTGGAAGCCCGCAGCAGGGAACGCGTGCGGGTGGTCTGGGTGAACGGGCTGGTGGATGATCCCGGCGCGGACCGTCCGCGCTTCCTGCCGCACCTGCTGCCGGTGGACTCGACCCTGCACTGGGCCAACCCGCTTGGCCGGCCGGGCTCTCACGGCATGGACCCGGCCCTGTACCGTGGCCCGGTCCCCATCGTCACCCACCTGCACGGTGCGCACGTTCCTCCGGACAGCGACGGCTATCCGGACGCCTGGTATCTGCCCTCGGCCGCGGACCTTCCGGACGGCGCAGCGCGGCGGGGCAGTGTGTACGGGTCGGTGCACCCGGCCCCAGAGGGGGCCGCTGTATTCGAGTACCCCAACGACCAGCGCGCCGCCACGCTTTGGTACCACGACCACACCCTGGGCATCACCCGGCTGAACGTGTACGCCGGCCTGGCCGGGTTCTGGATCCTCAGGGACGAGGCGGAGGAGGCGCTCGATCTCCCGAGTCCCGCGCCGCGGCTGAGCGAAGCGCCGGGCACGCGCCACTATGAGATTCCCATGGTGATCCAGGACCGCTCCTTCCGCCCCGACGGGTCCCTGTTCTACCCGGACAGCCGGGAGTTCTTTGACGGCTACACGGGACCCTACGCACCCGACAGCCCCGTGGCGCCGGCCTGGAACCCCGAGTTCTTCGGAAACAGCATCGTAGTCAACGGCCGCACCTGGCCGTTCCTGGAGGTGGAGCCGCGGCTGTACCGCTTCCGGCTGCTGAACGGCTGCAACTCCCGTTTCCTGATCCTGCGCTTCGACCGCGAACTGCGCTTCCACCAGATCGGCAACGACGGGGGACTCCTGCCGGACCGCCCCTTGCAGAGAGAGAAAATCCTGCTGGCCCCTGCGGAACGGGCGGATGTGCTGGTGGATTTCTCCGGCCTGCGGGAGGGGGATCTCATCACCCTCCTGAATCTGGGTCCGGATTCCCCGTTCGGCGGGGAGGAGATCGCCCCAGAGGACCGGGCCGACCCCCAGACCACCGGCCTGGTGATGCAGCTGCGGGTGATAGCTGCGACCGGGCAGGGCGTCGCGGGCCGCATACCCGACCGCTTGCCCCCCGTCCAGCCCCTGCGCACTTCACTGCCCATGCGAGAGGTGACCCTGAATGAAAAAATGTTCATGCCCGCGGACGTGCCCGTCGAGGCCCTGCTGGGCACCATCAAGGAAGGGCCCCTGGACTGGGAGAACGACATCACCGAGACGCCGGTCGTCGGGGACACGGAGATCTGGAGGATTACCAACCTGACCGCCGACGCGCATCCGATCCACCTCCACCTGGTGCAGTTCCAGGTCGTGGACCGCACAGCCTTCGACAAGGATAGGTTCGAGAAGGCCCAAGCCCGCTTCCAATCCTCGGGACGCAAGGGCAATCCGCCGGACCCGTCCCGTTTCATCACGGGCAAGCCGACGGCCCCCCTGCCGGGGGAGCAGGGGTGGAAGGACACAGTCATTGCCCACCCGGAGATGCTGACACGCATCATCGCCCGCTTCGACCTGACAGGGCTGTACGTCTGGCACTGCCACATCCTGGAGCACGAGGACAACGAAATGATGCGCCCGTACTACGTGCGGCCGCGTCCCTGACCTTTCACCGGCGCCGGGCCAGTCCCCGGGGTAGCCGGCCGTCCCCGGGAGCAGGCTGCGCGGCACGAGCCGCTTCGATTGACAGCCCCGCCCCCGCTGCCTATCATCGGGGGCGGAAGCTGACGGGATCTGGTGGTCCCCGCGGTCTTCAAAACCGTCGGCCGCGCCAACGCGCGGCGGCAGGTTCGATTCCTGCCTCTTCCGTAAAATGAGTG
>MIBK01000182.1:9804-10994 GCA_001829505.1 Spirochaetes bacterium RBG_16_67_19
CGGCCGATATGGGCGAGGCCGTGCTGTCCGAGCTGGAGGCCGCCTGCCGGAAGGCCGCGCAGCGGCGCCTGGGCAGGGTGATCAACGCCACCGGGGTGATCCTGCACACCAACCTGGGGCGCGCCCCGCTGCCCTCCGCGGCCTGGAGCGCGGCGCAGGCCGCCAATACCGGCTACTGCAACCTGGAGCTGGACCTGGACTCCGGAAGCCGCGGCCGGCGCGGCGGGCTGGCCGCCGAGCTGTGCGCGCTGGCCACGGGGGCGGAGGCCGCGCTGGTGGTGAACAACAATGCCGCGGCCCTCTTCCTGATCCTCTCCTGTCTCGCCCGCCGGCGCGAGGTGCTGGTGTCCCGCGGGGAGCAGGTGCAGATTGGCGGCGGCTTCCGCATCCCCGAGATCCTGGCCCTTTCCGGGGCGCGCCTGGTGGAGGTGGGCACCACCAACGTCACCACGGTGGAGGACTACACCGAGGCGGCGGGCCTGGCCACCGCCATGGCCCTGGTGGTGCACAGCTCCAACTTCCGCATCCGGGGCTTCACGGAGAAGCCCCCGCTGGAGCGCCTGGCCAGGGCCCTGCCCGCGGACGTGATCCTGGCGGTGGACCAGGGCTCCGGCGCCCTGGACGAGGGGGTGCGCGGAGAACAGGCCGTGGGCCGCTGCCTCAAGGACGGCGCGCACCTGGTGTGCTTCTCCGCGGACAAGCTTCTGGGCGGGCCGCAGGCGGGCCTGATTGCCGGCAAGGCCGAGCTGATCCGCCGCCTTTCCCGCCACCCGCTGCACCGGATTTTCCGCCCCGGCAAGACGGTCCTGTCGCTTCTGGAGGAATGCCTGGTGCGCCGCTTGAACGGCGAAAGCTCCGGGCCCGCCGGCGACCTGCTGGGCCTGGAGGCCGAGGAGCTGCAGCGCCGCGGCCGGCGCGTGCTGCGCGGCCTGGAGGCGGGGCGGGCGCGCCTGGTGCCCGCGGTCATGACCCCGGGGGGAGGAAGCGCGCCGGACGAGGACTACCCTTCCCTGGCCCTCGAGCTGGTCGGCGACGCGCCGGCCCTGCTGGCGGCCCTGAGGCAGTGGGACCCCCCGATCATCGGCACCATCGCCGCAGACCGGGTGCTGCTGAATCTGGCCACCGTCCGCCCTGAAGAGCTGCCGGTCCTGCGCTCCGCCCTCCAATCCCTGCTCGGCTGATGCCCGTCA
>MIBK01000182.1:11017-11356 GCA_001829505.1 Spirochaetes bacterium RBG_16_67_19
CACGGCAAGAGCAGCCTGATCGAGGCCCTGACCGGTACCCATCCCGACCGGTTGCCCGAGGAGCGGGCCCGGGGCATGACCATCGACCTGGGCTTCGCCCACTTCCCCGGCAGGGACGGCCGGCCCATCGGAGTGATCGACGTGCCCGGGCACGAGCGCTTCCTGCGCAACATGGTGGCCGGGGCCTGGGGGCTGGACGCGGCGCTGCTCACGGTGGCCGTGGACGACGGCTGGATGCAGCAGTCCGAGGACCACGCGCGGGTGCTGGCCGCCCTGGGCGTGGGGCGGCTAGCCCTGGCGGTGACCAAGAGCGACCTGGCTTCCCCGGAGCGCGCGGAG
>MIBK01000182.1:11430-11821 GCA_001829505.1 Spirochaetes bacterium RBG_16_67_19
CCGCACGGGCCGCAACATCACGGAGCTGCGCGACCTCTTGGCCGGCCTGGTGCAGGACGCGGATCCGGCCCTGGATTGGGGCCCGCAGAGCTGCCTGCTATACGTGGACCGTGCGTTTCACGTGATCGGCGTCGGGGTGGTGGTCACCGGCACCCTGAAAGGGGGACCCGTGGAGCGGGGCCAGGAGCTGCGCCTGCTGCCGGCCGGCCGGACCGTGCGCGTGCGCGGCCTGCAGTCCTATTTCCGCGAGCAGGAGCGGGTCCTGCCCGGCTCGCGCGTGGCCGTGAACCTGCACGGCCTGGAGCTGGGCGAGGTGGGGCGCGGCGATTGCCTGGTGGGTCCCGCGGCCGAGGCCTGGGTCCAGCGGGAGCTGGTCGTGGCCCTGCGGCCG
>MIBK01000182.1:11897-12921 GCA_001829505.1 Spirochaetes bacterium RBG_16_67_19
CCGCCTTTCTCCGGCTGGAGCAGGGCCTGGCGCGATTGCGCTTCGCCGAGCCCCTGCCCGCCTTCTGGAACCAGCCCTGCCTGTGCCTGCGCTCCGGCGGAAGCCAGATCCTGGCCGAGGCCCGCCTCGCCTGGCCGGGGATCACGGACCGGCGGCTGCGGCGGCGCCTGGCGGAAGCGCTGCGGAGCCTGCCCTCCCAGCGCCAGGCCTCCGACCAGGCCCTGCTGCGGCTGGCCGTCGCGGGGCGCATCCGCAAACGCGAGCTCGCGGCGGGAACTGGCGCGCCCGAGGGCACGGTGGCGCGCGGGGAATGGCTGTTCCGCGACGACGATCTAGGCGCCCTGGAGCGGGAGATCCTTCGCCTGGCCTCCCCTGCCGGAGGGGTCCCCCTCAGGGAGCTGGCCTCCCGGCTGGGCCTGGAACCCGAGGCGCTGGGCGCCATCATCGGCGGGCTGGAGCACGGCGGCCGGCTGGCCCTGCGGGGAAGCCTGGCCTTCCTGCCGGAGAATCCCGAGGCCAACCTCTCGCCGTTCACCCGAAGCCTGCTGGGCCAACTGAGAACGGCGGGGACGGCGGGGCTGGAGCCGGAGCGCCTGAAGATCGCCGGGGCGCGCAAGGAGCTGGCCGGCCTGGCCCGGGCCGGCCTGGCCGTCTCCCTGGACGGAGCCATCTTCTATTCCGCGGAAACCTACCGGGAGCTGGTGCGGGCCATCCTGGCCGGGCAGGCGGCCGGCTCCCTGCTGCAGATCGCCGAGGCCCGCGCCGCCAGCGGGCTGTCCCGCAAGTATCTCATCCCCCTGCTCAACCGCATGGAGGCCGATGGCCTGGTGAAGCGGGAGGGGGACGCCCGGCGGGTCAGGCGCCTTCCGGACTGAAAAGACGGCGCCGGGCCAGGCTCACCGCGGCCAGCAGCCCGACGAGGATGCAGGCCACGATCAGGTAGGCCCCGCGGATGCCGACGGAGTCGGCGACCGTCCCCAGCAGGATGGGGAACACCATGCCCCCCAGTGACACCGCCGCGAAC
>MIBK01000182.1:12971-13114 GCA_001829505.1 Spirochaetes bacterium RBG_16_67_19
CGCCATGAGCAGCGGGAACACGGGGGCCGTGCCCAGCCCGTAGAACAGGATGGCGGCCAGCTTGACCCCGACCCAGGGGGCCGCCAGGAAGACCGCCAGGCTGGCCAGGGTCAGCGTCAGGCCGACCTGCAGGATGCGGCGCG
>MIBK01000183.1:0-179 GCA_001829505.1 Spirochaetes bacterium RBG_16_67_19
GAAGACCACCGGTTTTACCTTTCTGCCGGGGCCCTCCTCCCGGCGGGATAAAACAAGCTGCAGGCCTTCCTCCGTGAGCCGCCGCAGGGTGGTCTTTTCCCGGCGGGCCAGCGCCTTGGCCCGGTGCATGAGGTTGTCCGCGATCTCGATCGTGGTCTTCATACGGCAATATTACTGAA
>MIBK01000183.1:196-303 GCA_001829505.1 Spirochaetes bacterium RBG_16_67_19
AGCTGACTCCTGCTGGTGCTCAACCGGTGCCTCCCAGGAAGTCGAAGCCGATGCGCTTCTGCAGCAGGGAAAGCAGGCCGAGGGACTCGCGCAGCAGGGTCTGCTCG
>MIBK01000183.1:339-589 GCA_001829505.1 Spirochaetes bacterium RBG_16_67_19
GGCCAGTTGGGCCTCCAGGCGCAGCCTGCTCAACAGGTCGTAGGCCTGCAGGGTCTCGCCCACCAGCCCGCCGTCCAGCAGGCTCCTTTCCCGCAGCTCCTCCAGCCGTTCGCGCGTCCCGGCCGCGCGCGCGCCGTGCTTCAGGGCGTACAGCCGGGCGAAGCTCACGATGGGGGCCATGGCTTCCTTGGCGTCCAGGCGGCCGCCCTTGGGCCAGGCCGGCAGGCGCCGCTCGCGGACGTCCCGGGCG
>MIBK01000183.1:764-2354 GCA_001829505.1 Spirochaetes bacterium RBG_16_67_19
GCCACTGCTGGAAGGTGGCGCACCAGGAAGGATTGTCGGCCATGGCCCCGCCGGCGCAGCGCGGCACGCCCATCGCTTCCAGGCCGGCGCACACCCGGGCCCCCAGCGCCAGCAGGTAGCGGCGCTCGCTTTCCGCGGGGCCTTCGGCGTCGAACAGGATCGCGCTGTCCTGGTCGGAGCCCAGGGTGCGCTCCTGCCGCCCTTCGCTGCCCAGCGCCAGGAAGACGAAAGGCGCGGGCGGCGGGCCCAGCTCGGCCACGGCCAGCTCGATGAGCCTGGCCAGGATCCGGTCGGCCAGGGCGTTGTAGATGCGGGTGGTGCTGCGCGGGCTTACCCCGCTGGCCGCCAGGCCGCGCACCAGCTCCAGCAGCCTGCCGCGGCAGTCGGCCACCTGCTCCAGCCCGGCGGCGGCGGCGATCTCCCGGCCCAGCACCGCGGGGGAATGGCGCTGCAGCTGCAGCAGGTCCAGGGCCCGCACGACCCCCATCCGCCCGCCCTCGCGCACCAGCAGGTGGGCCAGCCCCCGGTCGCGCATCAGCAGCACCGCCTCGTAGACCAGGGCGCCGGCGGGGGCCCAGACCAGGGGCGAGCTCATGAACTCCCGCACCGGCCGGCCGGGATCGGCCTGCGCTGCCACGACCCGCTCGCGCATGTCCCGGTCGGTCACGATGCCCAGCGGCTCCCCGGAGGGGCCGGCCACCAGCAGGCAGTCCACCTTCTCGCGGGTCATGCGGGCGGCCGCATCGCGGAGGCTGGACTCCAGCTCGACCGTGGGCACCCGGCGGGCAATGGCCGCCAGGGGGCGGCTCAGGAACAGGGAAGAGGTCTCCTGCTCGGCCAGCAGCTCTTCCCGGCGCCGGTCCTGCCGGCGCAGCTCGGTCAGGTCGCAGGCCAGCGCTTCCAGGTGGCGGATGGCGCCGTCCGGGGCGCGGGCCAGGGCCGCCGAGAGCCGCACGATGCGGGTGGAGCCGTCCGAGCGCGCCAGCGCCAGCTCCCGCTCCCGCAGGCGGCCCGTGGCGGCGAGCTCGGCGAACACCCGCTCGGCCTCGCGCGGATCGGCGAACAGGGAGAACAGGTCGGTCCGCTCGCCGCCGGGGGCGAGCAGGCTGCGAGCCGCGGGGTTGCAGTCCAGCAGGAAGGCGCGGCGCCCCCAGGTGGCCAGGAACAGGGCCACCTCGCTCTCCTGCCACAGGGCGCGCAGCTCCCCGCCGCCGCCTTCCAGGCGCTGCCAGGAGCCCACCTCCCTGGCCGTCAGGATGGCCCCTGGCCGTCCTCCCGCGCGGATGCCTGAGGCGGAGAGCAGCACGTCGACCGGTTTGCCCTCCCTGCCCTGCAGGCCGCAGGCCAAGAGGCGCGAGCCGGCGGCACGGGCCTCCTCGGAGGCGACCGTGGCCAGAAAGGCGCGCGCCTCCTGCTCCTGCCCGGGGTAGGGGCGCACCAGGTCCGCCACGGTGAGCAGGGCGAGCTCCGCGTCCGTGTAGCCGAGCATCCGCCGGAAGGCGGTGTTGGCGTAGGCGCAGGCCCCGTCGATCACCACCACCTGCCCCTCCCCGGAGGCCTCCACCAGGGTGCGATAGCGCTCGTGGGATT
>MIBK01000183.1:2570-3110 GCA_001829505.1 Spirochaetes bacterium RBG_16_67_19
GAGAGCTTCGGCGCGATGCGCTGGGCGTCGTCCATCCACTGCCACAGGTACTCCACGTACCCTTCGTCCTTCTCCCGCACGGCCTGCGCGAACTCCACGAACACCCGCACCCCGTTGGCGTCCGTGTAGCCGCTCACGTCCGTGCCTTCCAGCTCCCGGCGGTAGGGGTGCATGATCATGCGCGGCTCGAGGTCGGTGATCCAGAAGTAGTCCTTGAGGTTGTAGCGCATGTCCCGCAGGCGTCCGGCCGCCGCCGCCTGGGCCTCCGCCCGGCTGAGGCGTCCGGCGCGCTCCTCGGCGGCGTACTCGGCCAGGATGCTCACCGCCGAATTGGTGAGCTCGCGGATCATCTCCTTCTTCCGCTCCAGCAGGATGGCCTGGAAGCGCGGGATGATCAGGACGAAGAAGGCCAGCACGAACAGCACTACCGCGGTCAGGGTGGGCAGGACGATGCGCGCGGCGAAGCGTCCCGGCCGCAGCCGGCGGGCTTCGCGGGGGCTCGCCGCCGGGGGCTGGCGCTCCTCCGGCCGGGGCCCTCCG
>MIBK01000183.1:3193-3467 GCA_001829505.1 Spirochaetes bacterium RBG_16_67_19
CCCGGGCCCGTGGAAGTCCCCGCCGGCGCTCACGGCCAGCCCCAGGCGGGCGGCCAGGTCCAGCAGCAGGCGCACCTGCGGCTCGGAGTAGGGGGAGTACAGCGCCTCCAGGCCGTCCAGGCCGGCGGCGGCCAGCTCGCGGACCACGCTTTCCAGCGCCTCGCCGCCGAAGGAGTAGGACAGCGGGTGGGCCAGGAAGACGGCCCCACCGGCGGCGTGCGCGGCGCGGATGGCCTGGCCGGGGTCGGGCAGGCCGGCGGGTGGGGCCTCGGCC
>MIBK01000183.1:3577-4571 GCA_001829505.1 Spirochaetes bacterium RBG_16_67_19
GTAGGCCAGCAGGTGCAGCTCGCCCCGGGAGGAGGCCACGCTCATCTCCACGCCGGCGATGGCTGCCACTCCCAGCCGGGCCAGCGCTTCGCGGAAGGAGGCCAGGCCGGCCAGGGTGTCGTGGTCGGTCAAGGCGGCGTACCGCACCCCCCGGGCGGCCAGCTCGCCGGCCAACTGCTCCGGGGTGAAGGCCCCGTCGCTCCAGGAGGAGTGGCAGTGCAGGCAGACCGGGATGCGCTCGGCGGACATGCACGGGGATTATTGCATAATACGGGCGGTTGTGCGATAAACACCCCATCCCTGGAGGTACCGCATGCTGCACGAACCGGCGGCCAAGGCGGGGAAGGACCCCGCCTTCGGCTTCAAGAGACGTCTCGGGGTGATCCTGTTCATCGTCTACGCGGCGATTTATGCGAGCTTCGTGGTCATCAACCTGGTGCGGCCCGGCCTGATGGGCCGGCTGGCCCTGGGTGGCCTGAATCTGGCCGTGGTGTACGGCTTCGGGCTGATCGTTTTCGCTCTGCTGCTGGCCCTGGTCTACAACGCCGCCTGCACGCGGCGGGAGAAGAAGGCATGAGCATCCTGTCGGTCGCCCTGTTCGTGTTTTTCGTGGCCGCCGTGCTGGCCCTGTCCTTCTACTTCGCCGGGCGGGCCAAGTCGGCCTCCGGCTACTACGCGGCCGGCGGCCGCATCCACTGGGGGGTGAACGGCATCGCCTTCGCCGGAGACTACCTGTCGGCCGCCTCCTTCCTGGGCATCTGCGGCATGATCGCCACCGCCGGCTACGACGGCTTCCTGTATTCCATCGGCTACCTGGCCGGTTGGGTGGTGGCCCTGTTCGTGGTGGCCGAGCCCATGAAGCGCCTGGGCAAGTACACCTTCACCGACGCCCTGGACGCCCGGTACAACCACCGGGGCATCAAGCTCACCGCGGCCATCAGCACCCTGGTGGTGTCCCTGTTCTACCTCATCCCGCAGATGGTCGGCGCGGGCG
>MIBK01000183.1:4616-5787 GCA_001829505.1 Spirochaetes bacterium RBG_16_67_19
GGGGGCTATCGTGATCACCATCGTGGCCACCGCGGGCATGACCTCCACCACTTACGTGCAGTTCATCAAGGGGGCCCTGCTGATCGTGTTCTCCACGGTCCTGGTGGTGGCGGTGAGCGTGCGGGGGCTTTCCACCTCGCCCGACCAGGGCGGTAGGGTGCCCATGCGCGAATACCGCACCCTGGAGGCCTCCGAGTCCGGCGGGGTGCTGACAGTGGCCGACCCCTCCTTCCGGGTATCCGCCGTGAGGGAGGTGCGCGGGCGGAGCTTCGTCAAGCTCCTGGCCGATGGCCGGGAGAGCTGGTGGGCGGTCCAGAAGGACTCCGCCGGGAACCTCACCCTGCAGGAGAGCCAGTACGTGGTGACCCGGCCCGGCGGGGCGAAGCTCATCAACGGCCAGCCGGCTTCGCGTGAGAACCAGCTGGCCCCGGTGGGCAACATGGCTTCGATCGCCGGCAGGAGCGGGGGCGAGGGGCGGACCGGCAGCGTTGGACCTTTCCGCTTCCTGGCTCTGATCGGCGCGCCGGGCTCAAGCGTGCGCCAATGGAAGGAAGCGAAGTTCGCCGACGGACCGGACCGGGTCAGCGTGTTCTATCCGGTCCTGACCGAGGGCAGCCGCATCCTGCGGCCGGGGCTGCAGTTCAAGGTCGAGGGCACGCCGCTGGAGCGCATCGACTTCGCCTCGCTGATGCTGGCCCTTTTCCTGGGCACGGCCGCCCTGCCTCACATCCTGATCCGCTACTACACGGTGCCCAGCCCCGCGGCGGCGCGCAAATCCACGATCGTGGCCATCGCCGCGATCGGCTTCTTCTACGTGCTCACCCTGTTCATGGGCCTGGGGGCCATGACCGGCGGGGTGATCAACCTGGCCGACAACAACATGTCCGCCCCGCTGCTGGCCCGCTCCTTCGGCACCTTCCTGTTCGCCATGATCTCGGCCATCGCCTTCGCCACGGTCCTGGGCACGGTGAGCGGCCTCATCATCGCCGCCTCCGGGGCCGTGGCCCACGACGTGCTGGACCGCTTCGCCGGGGTGATCAAGAGCGACCGCCAGAAGGTGGCCGCCGGCAAGGTCGTGGCCTTCGTGGTGGGCGGCCTGGCCATCCTGCTGGGCATCCTGTTCAAGGGCCTCAACGTCTCCTTCCTGGTGGGGCTGGCCTTCGCGGTGGCC
>MIBK01000183.1:5886-6143 GCA_001829505.1 Spirochaetes bacterium RBG_16_67_19
TCAACGTCTCCTTCCTGGTGGGGCTGGCCTTCGCGGTGGCCGCCTCGGCCAACCTGCCGGCGATCCTGATGATGCTGTTCTGGAAGAGGACTACCGCCGCGGGGATCACTGCCTCCATCATCGTGGGCATCGTGAGCTCCATCGGGATCATCCTGCTGTCCCCCACGATGTACGAGCTGTACGGCCTGGACCCGCTGGCGGCGCCGATCCCGCTGAAGAACCCGGGCATCGTGTCCATCCCGCTGTCTTTCCTGGCC
>MIBK01000183.1:6371-7183 GCA_001829505.1 Spirochaetes bacterium RBG_16_67_19
AGTTGTCCAGCAGGGACCAGACCTGGTAGCCCTGCAGGCGCACGCCGGCCTGCAGGGCCCGGCCAGCCGCCTCTATGTGGGCGCGCAGGTACTCCACCCGCTGCCCATCCTCAATCCGGGCGTCGGCCCCAGGCTGGTCCGGGAAGGCGGCCCCGTTCTCGGTCACGATCATCGCCGGCTGCCCGTATTCCCGGTCCAGGCGCCGCAGCTGCTCGTACAGCCCGTCGGGCCAGATCTCCCAGCCCATGGAGGTGAAGCGCGCTCCCGGGTAGTCGGGCCGGACCACCTCGAACCTGCCCTGCGGATCCGCCGGCCGGCGGACCAGCTCCCGGAAGTAGTAGTTCACACCCAGAAAATCCGGGGTCGAGGCGGCAAGGGCTTCCGGGTCGCCGGCTTCCAGGCGCGGAGCCCCGTGCCGGCTTTGGAAATCCGACAGCAGCTCTTCGGGGTAGCGGCCGCGGAACACCGGGTCCAGGAACCAGCGGTTATGGTAGGCGTCGTACCGGAGTGCGGCGGCCTGGTCGGCGGGGTGCTCCGTGGCCGCCTGCACCCAGGGCAGGTCCAGACCGATGCCGATCCGGCCGCGGCCCGGGTCGCCGGGCTGCCGGGCGGTCCCCCCGCCCGAGCGGAAGGCCTGCACGGCCCAGGCGTGGGCCAGCAGCAGGTGGTGGGCCACCTGCACGGCACGGCCCTCGTCCCGGAAGCCCGGGGCGTGCTCGCCGGTGCGGTAGCCCAGGTGGGCGACCACGTACAGCTCGTTGAGGGTGATCCAATGACCGATCCGGTCGCCCAGGCGGTCGAAAAGCAGCAGG
>MIBK01000183.1:7224-9210 GCA_001829505.1 Spirochaetes bacterium RBG_16_67_19
GCCGCCTCTCTCCTGCAGGGCTTGGGGCAGGTCCCAGTGGTACAGGGTGGCCAGCGGGGCGATGCCCGCCTCGCTCAACCCGTCGAGCAGGCGCCGGTAGAAGTCCAGGCCGGCGGAGTTGACCGGCCCGGAGCCCTCGGGCAGCACGCGGGCCCAGGACACCGAGAAGCGGTAGGAGCGCAAGCCCAGCTCGCGCATCAGCTTCAGATCTTCGTCCCAGCGATGGCAATGATCGCAGGCCGTCCGGCCCGTCTGCCCCCCGGACACCTTCCCGGGGATGGCGCAGAAACGGTCCCAGATCGTCTCCCCGCGCTCCTCCGCCGCTCCTTCGACCTGGTAGGCCGAGGTGGCCGCCCCCCAGAGGAAATCCTGTGGAAAGCTGTGGTTTTTCATTGTGTTTGCTCCTACCGGTAGGTGGCGCGCAGATGGCGCACCTTCAGGACTCTCTCGAGCTCCGCAGCCTTTCCGGCAGCGCGCGCCGCGGACGCGGACGCCAAGGGCAGAAACTCCACCGCGCGCGGGCGGTCGGGAAGCAGGGTGAAGCAGGAGTCCGAAAAGCGGCCCTCCAGCCCGGGGGCTTCCAGGTGCACGTAGAAGGCCGGCCGCTCGGCGGCCAGTTCCACCCGGACCCTGCCGTCCTTCCCGGCCCGCACCACGGTCCGCAGCCCGGGGTCCGGAAGCTCGCAGCGCTTGGGCGGGCAGAGGAAGAGCTGGTTCTCCACCTCTGCCTTCGCCTGGACCAAGTGCAGGTCGAGGAACAGCTCCTCGGGCCGGGCGGGCAGGGACGCCAGGGGGTAGGCGCCCAGCGGCGTGGCCGCTTCAGGGGGCAGGCGGACCTCCCGCTTCTCCTCCCGGCGGGGGCGGCCGGCGAAATCCAGGAAGCGGATCCGCAGCTCGCCGGGCGCCACCTCCCGCGTGTCGTTAATCCCATGCACTTCCACCAACGCTGCGTCGCGGCAGAAGGCCGCCACGTGCACCGGCTGGAAGAAGCGCCGGGCCGCGTAGTGCAGCGGCTTCCAGCGCACCGGGTACTCCAGCGAGGACCAGGAGGCCACCGGCCAGCAGTCGTCGAGCTGCCAGTACAGGATGCCCATGCAGGCCGGCCGGCGGCTGCGCCAGTACTCCACGGCGGTCCGGATGGCCAGGGCCTGCTGCACCTGGCTTAAGTACAGCAGTTCCTCGAAGCCTTCGGGGAAGCGGAAGTAACGGGTCAGGGTCTCAGCGATCACCGTGTTGCCGCGGGGGTGGCGCTGGTGGTGCTCCATCACCGGGGAGGTGAGGTTGGCCTGCGACTCGGGGGCGAAGGCGCGCACGCCTTCGGCGGAGGGCAGGGATTGGAAGCCGAACTCGGAGCAGAAGCGGGGAGTCACCTCGTAGTAGGCTTCGAAAGGCCTGCCCTCGTGCCACACGCTCCAGTAGTGCATGTCCCCCTTGCCGTCCTCGTGCCAGTTGTCCGAGTAGTCTCCCGGCCCGGAGGAGGGGGAGCTGGGCCACCAGGCCCGCCCCGGATCCAGCTCCCGCACGATCCTGCCGACGGTTCCCTCGTTCAGGCGGTCGTAGTCCACCAGGTAGCGATCGCGGTTGGCACGGGTCTCCGGGAACCAGGTCAGGGCCCCCAGGTCCTCATTGTTGCCGCACCACAGGGCCAGGCAGGGGTGGTCCCGCAGCCGCCGGACCTGGTGGCGCACCTCCGCTTCCACCTCGGCCAGGAACTCCGGGGTGGCCGGGTAGGCGGCGCAGGAGAACATGAAGTCCTGCCAGATCAGCAGGCCCTTGCGGTCGCACAGCTCGTAGAACAACTCCCGCTCGTACTGGCCCCCGCCCCACACCCGCAGCATGTTCATGTTGGCCTGGGCCGCCGCCTCCAAGAGGGCCTCGTAGCGCGCGGGGGTCTGCCGCGAGGGAAGGGCGTCGCAGGGGATCCAGTTGGCCCCCTTGCAGAACACCTCGACCCCGTTGACCCGAAAGACCAGGCTGCGGCCCACC
>MIBK01000183.1:9399-14588 GCA_001829505.1 Spirochaetes bacterium RBG_16_67_19
GGCGCCAGCCGCCCGGATCTCCAGGGGCAACTCCGCGGCCCGGAAGGCGAAGTACTCCAGCTGGACCGTCAGCTCCACGTCCCGGCCGTCGAGGCGGCTCTCGGTGTGCAGGTGCTCCAGGCGCCCCTCGGCGCTGGAAGCCAGGAAGGCCGGGCCGTAGATGCCGCTGGGCATCAGGCAGGGCCCCCAGTCCCAGCCCGCGTGGCACTGCACCTTGCGCAGCAGGTTGCGGTGTTGGGATTGCACGGGGTATTGGGTGTGGGGCACGGGGTAGGGCAGGCGCCGGCTGCGCTCCAGGGCCTCCCTTTCGGGGGAGCGCAGGCGGACCTCCAGAAGGTTCTCCCCCGCGCGCAGAATCTCTCCTAGCTCCGCTTGAACCGGGACGAACAGGCTCGTGCCGGAGGCCACCGGCCGTCCGTTGAGCAGCACCTCGGCCACCGAGTCCACGTTCTCCAGGTATAGCCAGGCCCGCCGGCCCTCTAAGAAGCCCGGCTCCACGGTGAAGCGCCGGCGCAGCAGCCAGTCGCTGCGCCCGATCCACTGCAGCTCCAGCTCGCGGGTGCCTTCATAGGGGTCGGGGATCAGGCCAGCCTCCAGCAGCGCGGAGACGTTGTCCCCGGGGATGGGCATCGGTACGGGGCCGGAGAGCCGCGGGGACCCGTCCCCGGCCTGCAGCAGCTCCCAGACACCGGCCAGGTCGATGGTTTTCATTTCCAACGAACGCAGTATGCTCCCGGCAATCCGCCACGTCAAGCGCCGGTCGGAGGCAAAATAACTGTTGACAACTCTCAAGAAATCGGATATACCAAGTTGGTTGGTTCATAATCCAACCAACTAAAAAGAGTATGATTCAACCGAAGCGAAGTCGTGCAGTCAACACCTCCCGCATCATGCGCGAGATCTGGATCCACAGGGAGATCAGCCGCATCCAGATCGCCAAGAACCTCGGCCTGGACAAGTCCACCGTGACCAGCATCACCGCCGAGCTCCTGAGCGCGGGCCTGGTGCACGAGACAGCGGAGGGGGCGGCCGGGCCCCTCGGGGGCCGCCGGCCCGTGCCGCTCACCCTGAACCGCCGCTACGGCTGCGTGCTGGGCTTGGAGCTGCGTCCGGAGTCCTACACCGCCGTGGCCACAGACCTGGAAGGCAGCATCCTGTACTCCAAGTTCGAGCGCGCCCAGCTCACCGGCGCCGGCTTCCGGGACGGCTTCTTCGACATCGCCGGAAGGGTCCGCGAGGAGCTGCGGCGCAGCGAAGTGCCCCTGCTGGGAATAGGGGTGGGCGTGTCGGGAGTCGTGCACCCGGAAAAGGGGCTGATCCGCTATTCCATCCCGCTGCAGCTGGAAGACCCGTTTGATTTTCGCGGCCAGATCGCCCAGGGCTACGACCTGCCCCTGTTCCTGGAGAACGACGCCAACGCCTGCGCCTGGGGGGAGCTGGCCTTCCACCGCAGCAAGCGCCTGCGCGACTTCCTGTTCGTGCTGGCCGAGTTCCGCGACGTGCGGGACCGCAGCCGCTACCACGAGAAGACCGCCGTGGGCCTGGGCATCGTGATCGGGGGGCGGGTGCACTACGGCCACAGCTTCTCCGCCGGGGAGTTCCGCAGCGTTTTCTGCACCCCGGAGTGCAGGGGCCAGTTCTCCCTCACCGAGGAGGAGGCCTATCGCATCGAGGAGGACCCCGCCGTCCTGTCGCGCTTCATCCGGGAGCTCTCCCGCAACATCAGTATGATCGCCAACACCTTCAACCTGGGGCGGGTGTTCCTGGGCGGCCACATCGAGCGCTACCGCAAGGAAGTGCAGGCGGTGCTGGCCGAGGAGATCCAGCGCAACTGGCCCTACCCCGACGAAGCGCACTGCCGCATCCATTTCTCCTCGCTGGGCGAAAAGGCCGTGGCCTACGGCGCGGCCGGCATGGTCCTGCACCGCCTTTTCGCCGGAACCTACCTCACCGCCAGCTTCGAACGGGTGCTAACCGACCTGTCGGCCTTGCCCTCCGCAGAAACCGAAGGCGGTGGGCCAATCGGCGCGATCCCGGACCTGATGTCCGTAGACAGCCCCTTCGTCGAAGGGGAGAAAAACGAAACTGCCCTTTCAGCAGCAGTGAAAGGGAGTTCCCCGCGGCGCGGGGGAAATTAAGGAGGCTTTTTCATGAAAAAAGCTGCTCTACTGTTGGCAGGACTGCTACTGCTGTCGGCTGCCGTCGTGCTGACGGCCGCCCCCAAGGTCGTCGTGAAGACCATGGCCTACGGCGACAACTCGAATCCGGAAGGCGTCAACTGGCTGCGCATCGTGGCCGCCTTCGAGAAGGCCAATCCGGACATCGACATCGATTTCGAGCTGCTCTACGACGAGGCCTACCACCAGAAGGTGGTCGCCCGCCTGGCCGCCGGGGACGCCCCGCACCTGGCCTACATGGGGGCGGACGCGCGCTGGGGGGCGCCCTGGAAGGAGGCCAGCCAGCAGTTCGACCACAAGCCCTTCATGGATTCCAAGTACTATGACCTCAAGCTGATCCCGCCGATGGGACCCAAGGGCGAAATCTGGGAGATCCCCCTGGGGACCTCCAACATCACCACCGTGCTGTACATGAACCAGAAGCTTGTGAAGTCCCTGGGCTTCACCGCCCCGAAGACCTATCAGGACATCGTGGCCATGGTTCCGGCCGCCAAGGCCAAGGGCCTGGACGTGATCTCCATCGACGGCGCCGACGGCTGGGCCTGGGGTTCCTGCCTGATGTCCTCGATCATCGCCCGGATGTCCGGCGACCCCAACTGGGTTTCCAAGGCGGTGGCCGGCAAGAACAAGTTCACCGACAAGGTGTTCGTCGATTCTCTGGACTTCATCGCCCGGATGATCAAGGACGGGGTGATCGCCTCCAAGTCCGTGATGGTGGACTACGGCGCCAACCTCTCCAACTTCAGCAACGAGAAGGCCCTCTTCATGATCCAGGGTCAGTGGATCGCGGGGAGCATCGAGAACCCGGAGGTGGCCGACAACACCGTCATGATGGCCTGGCCCAAGCTGCCCGGGGAAAAGGCGGCCACCGCTGGCTCCGTGGCCGCGGCGATCTCGGTGGGCTACGGCGTCACCAAGGCGGGGGCCGCGGATCCCAAGGTCCGCGATGCCGCGCTGAAGTTCCTGCAGTACTTCTACAGCCACGAGGAGACCACCCAGCGCCTGCGCGACGGTGCCATCGTGGCCCCCGTGCTGAAGAACTTCGTGGTGCCCGACGATCTGCCCGGGCTGGTGAAGCAGAAGGTCGGCCTGGCCCAGAAGGCCAAGAACACCGAGGTCATCGACGCCTTCCTCAGCGGCGCTCCGAACGACACGCTGAACGCGGGCATGCAGAAGATCGCCTCCGGTCAGGCCACTGCGCAGCAGGTCGCCGCGGAGGTGGAAGCGCTCATGCGCAGATGAGCGGGCATTAAGGAATTATCGCGACGAAGGGGGATCCTCCCCCTTCGTCGTCTAGCGGGTGAGAAGGTGAAAAAAAAGGACAACCAGGCCCTGGCGGCCTATCTGGGGCTCGTGATTCCGGGACTGGCGGTGTACCTGGTGATCGTGGCCTATCCCATCCTGTACTCCCTGTGGCTCAGCCTGACGGACTTCAACCCCAACCGCGGCGGCTCCTGGAGCTTCGTCGGCCTGCTGCAATACCGGACCATGCTCCGGGATCCGGCCTTCTGGCATGCCTTGAAGAACAACCTGGTCGTGGTGGCCGTGTCGGTGTTCGGGCAGATCCCCATCGGCTTCGCCCTGGCCTATATCCTGTTCCGCAAGCTGGTGCGGGCGGGCATATTCTACCAGTCCATGGTCTTCTTCCCCAATTTCCTCTCCACGATCGTCATCGGCACCTTGTGGAAACGGCTGTTCCAGGCCGACGGCCCGGTGGCCAGGCTGCTGCAGCTGCTGTCCGGCAACCCGAACGCGCAGTTCGACCTGATGCTGCGGGCGGAAACAGTGATGTACCCCATTGGCTTCGCCCTGATCTGGATGTACACCGGGCTGTACATGGTCGTTTTCCTGGCCAACATGCAGAAGCTGGACCTCAACCTGATCGAGGCCGCCAAGATCGACGGGGCCAATGAGCCGCAGATCTTTTTTCGCCTCATCGTTCCGCTGCTGTCCGGCACCGTCCTGGTATCCACGACCCTGGCCATCGCCGGGTCGCTGCGGGGCTTCGACCTGATCTTCGCCATGACGACCCAGGGGTTGGTGAGGATGAACGCGGAGGTGCTGCCTATTTTCATGTACCGCACCGCCTTCCAGGACTACAGCAACCCGATGCGCTTCGCTTACGGCTCGGCCATTTCCAACGTCATCGTCTTCATCAGCATGGCCCTCATACTCCTGAGCAACTACGTCGGCAGGAAGCTGCGTGCCGGGGAGGAGCACTGAGATGGGCTCCCTATCCGCCGCGGCCAGCCGCGGGGCCGCCGGCAGGGTGCTGGGCAGGGTGGTCTCCTACACGGTTTTCACGAGCTGGGCCCTGATCACCGTGCTGCCGCTGGTGTGGATGCTCTACTCCTCGTTCAAGTCCAACGACGAGCTGATCAGAAACCCCTTCCTGCTTCCCCATGACCTGTTTGACAACAGGGACGATGAGTACCTGGTCATACCGCCCGCCTTGAACGTGATCCTGCCGTACGACCCGGAGGTGGACAAGCGCGAGCGGCTGATCATCGAGTCGGCCACGATTTCACCGGGCCGCAGGCTGATGGTGCAGTTCCTGCTCAAGGAAAAGCTTCCCGCGCAGCTCCGCGACCTGAAGCCTGGCGATCGGCTGCGCCTGTGGCAGCTCCCCCCGCCGCTTCGCCTGAAGGTCAGCCTGGGCACCGTCTGGTTCAACTACGCCGCGGCCATTACCCGCGGCACGCTCGGCCTGAAGTTCATCAACAGCCTGGTCTACACGGCGGTGTCGACTTTTCTCATCAGTTTTCTGGGGCTGATGATCAGCTTCGCCCTGAGCAAGCTGCCGTTCCGCAGGCTCTCGCTTTTCATCCTTGGCCTGATCGGACTGGGCTACCTGTTGAGCATCCAGTCGGTGATTATCCCCCTGTTCCTGATGCTCACCGCGGCCAAGCTCACCGACACGCGCCTCGGGATCATCCTGGTCTACACGGCCTTCGGTTTGCCGCTGGCCGTCCTGCTGATGACGCAGTTCATGAGAGGGCTTCCGGACAGCCT
>MIBK01000184.1:0-153 GCA_001829505.1 Spirochaetes bacterium RBG_16_67_19
GCGGTGTCCTCCTTCGATCCGCAGCTGCACGACGCCACGCTGAAGAACTTCGCCATGAAGTTCGGCCGGGTCCTGGACAGCGCCGGCCTCCTGCGGGAGGTGGGATGAGGGTCCAGGCGGAGCTCGCTCCCGGCTCACTGGCCCCCGCCCTGG
>MIBK01000184.1:159-8288 GCA_001829505.1 Spirochaetes bacterium RBG_16_67_19
TGTGGGAGCTGTCCGCCGCCAAGATACTGCAGACCGAGGCCGGCTTCGATCCGCGGCAGGGAGCGCCGGTGTTCACCAGCGGCGGGCGCTGGACTTCCCGGGGCTGGACGGAGTGGACCCAGGGCTTCCAGTACGGCTCGGCCCTGCTGCAGTTCGACGCCACGGGGGATCGGCAGTTCCTGGAGCTGGGCCGCGCGAACACCGTGCGGCGCATGCCGGCGCACCTGACCCACACGGGGGTGCACGACCACGGCTTCAACAACGTCAGCACCTACGGCAACCTCCTGCGCCTGATGAACGAGGGCCGCCTCCCGGAGGACTCCTGGGAACGGTCCCACTACGAGCTGGCCCTCAAGGCCAGCGGCGCCGTGCAGGCCGGGCGGTGGACCCGGATCGACGGCGGCGGCGGGTTCATCTACTCCTTCAACGGCCCGCACTCCCTGTTCGTGGACACCATCCGCAGCCTGCGCTCCCTGGCCCTGGCCCACCGGCTGGGACACGTGCTGATGGAGGAGAACGACGCGCGGGTGTCGCTGCTGGAGCGGCTCCTGCAGCACGCCCAGGCCACCGCCCGCTACTCGGTGTACTACGGGGAGGGCCGCGACCACTACGACCTGCGCGGCAGGGTGGCCCACGAGTCGATCTTCAATGAAGGACGATACCGCTGCCCCAACTCCCAGCAGGGCTACTCCCCCTTCAGCACCTGGACGCGGGGGTTGAGTTGGGCCATCCTGGGCTTCGCCGAGCAGCTGGAGTTCCTGGAGGCCCTACCCGCACCCGCCTGGGGTCCTCTGGCCGCGGCCAGGCAGGAAGCCCTGGACGGCGTGCTGCGGGCCCTGGAGGCCACCTGCGACTTCTATCTGGAGAACACGGCCGCCGACGGCCTGCCCTATTGGGATACCGGCGCTCCGGGATTGAACCGGATGGGGGACTGGCGCGAAACCCCTGCGGATCCCTACAATGCCTTCGAACCGGTGGACAGCTCCGCCGCGGCCATCGCCTGCCAGGGCCTGATGCGCTTCGGCGCCTGCCTGCTCGCGCGCAGCGATGCGCGGGGCGCGCGCTATCGGGCCGCGGGCCTGGGCGTGCTGGCCCGCCTGCTGGAGGAGCCCTACCTGAGCCTGGCGCCCGGGCACCAGGGCCTGCTGCTGCATTCGGTCTACCACCGGCCCAATGGCTGGGACCGGATCCCCCCCGGCCGCGCCGTGCCCTGCGGGGAGTCCAGCATGTGGGGCGACTACCATCTGCGGGAGGCCGGGCTGTACGCCCAGCGGCTGGCCGGCGGAGGCCCGTACCTGGTGTTCTGGAGGACAAGGGAGGACGCATGACCATCGCCGACCTGTCGAAAATCGCGGGCCGCGCCTATCCCGCGCGGCGCCACACCCGCAACCTGGTGGGCGGGGCCTCGCCGCTCCAGGCGGAGAACTTCTGCATGGGCTACGTCACCCTGGAGCCCGACGGCGGCCAGGTGCCCTGGCACAACCAGGAGCAGGAAGAGGTCTACTTCATCGTGGAAGGCACCGGCGAGGCCTGCCTGGGGCAGGAGCGCACGCTACTAGAGAGCGGTCAGGCCTGCTACATCCCGCCCCGGGTCTTCCATCAACTCACCAACGTGGGCCAGCGGCCCCTGGTCCTGATCTACGTGTACGGTCCCGCCGGTGAGGTGGCCCACTGGCGCCAGGAGCTGGAGGGCACCCTGCCGCGCGCCGGCAGCCAGGCCCCTCCGCTGCCGGCCGGAGCCCGGCCGCAGCACACGGAGGCCTCGGGATGAGCACGCACACCGTCGGCCTGATCATGAACGGAGTGACCGGACGCATGGGCGCCAATCAGCATTTGCTGCGCTCCATCGTGCCGATCATCCGTCAGGGCGGGGTCCCGGCCGGCGATACCCTGATCCTGCCGGAGCCGCTGCTGGTCGGCCGCAACAGCGGGAAGCTGGAGGCGGCGGCTCGCGCGGCCGGTCTGACCCGCTGGACCACCGATCTGGACTCGGCCCTCTCGGATCCCAAGCTGAGCCTGTACTTCGACGCCCAGACCACCCTGCTGCGCGCGGAGGCGGTGACCAAGGCCATCGCCGCGGGCAAGCACGTGTACTGCGAGAAGCCCACGGCCGTGTCCAGCGCCCAGGCCCTGCAGCTGTACGCGGCGGCCAGGAAGCGGGGCGTGAAGCACGGGGTGGTCCAGGACAAGCTCTGGCTGCCCGGCCTGCTCAAGCTGGCCGACCTGGTCCGCAGGGGCTTTTTCGGCCGCATCCTCTCGGTGCGCGGGGAGTTCGGCTACTGGGTTTTCGAGGGCGACCTGGTTCCAGCCCAGCGGCCCTCCTGGAACTACCGCCGGGAGGATGGCGGCGGCATCGTCCTGGACATGTTCTGCCACTGGCGCTACGTGCTGGACAACCTCTTCGGCCGGGTAAAGGCCGTCTCCTGCCTGGCCGCCACGCACATCGACGAGCGCTGGGACGAGGCCGGCCGCCCCTATCCCGCCACCGCCGACGATGCCGCCTACGGCACGCTGGAGCTGGAGGGCGGCATTATCGTGCAGCTCAACAGCTCCTGGGAGGTGCGGGTCCGCAGGGACGACCTGCTCACCCTGCAGGTGGACGGCACCCAGGGCTCCGCCGTGGCCGGGCTGCGCGATTGCTGGATCCAGCCCTACAGCGCCACGCCTCGCCCGGTCTGGAATCCCGACCAGCCCAATCCCATCGACTTCTTCGCCGGCTGGCAGAAGCTGCCCGAGCAGAAGAGCTACGACAATGCCTTCAAGGCCCAATGGGAGCTGTTCCTGCGCCACCTGGTCCTGGAAGAGCCCTTCCGCTGGGACCTGCTGGAAGGGGCCAAGGGGGTGCAGCTGGCTGAGGCGGCCCTGGAATCGTCGCGGTCCCGGCGCTGGGTCCAGGTTCCCGAGCTGGGCGCACCTTGAGCATGGGCGGGCGGGTGGCGCTGATCACCGGAGGAACCCGGGGCATCGGCCTGGCCTCGGCCCGGGCCCTGGCCGCCGAAGGCTGGGACCTGGCCCTCTGCGGAGTGCGGGAACAGGAAGCGGTCCGCCAGACCCTGGAAGAGCTGGCCGCCGGCGGGACGGCGGCCCACTACGTGCGCGCGGACGTCGGGGAGGACGACGCGGCCGAGCGCCTGGTCGCCGCCGTGCGCGAGCGCTTCGGGCGCCTGGATCTATTGGTGAACAACGCGGGCGTGGCGCCGCGGGAGCGGAAGGACATCCTGGAGGCCACGCGGGAGAGCTTCGACCGCCTGCTGCGCATCAACCTGCGCGGGCCCTACTTCCTCACCCAGGCCGCGGCCCGCTGGATGCTGGAGCAAAAGGCCGCCTCCCCCGCCTACCGGGCCTCGATCATCTTCATTACCTCGATCTCCGCCACCGTGGCTTCGGTCGACCGGGGCGAGTACTGCATCTCCAAGGCGGGATTGAGCATGGCCAGCCTGCTGTGGTCGGCGCGCCTGGCCGAGGAGGGGATCAGCGTGTTCGAGGTGCGCCCCGGGGTCATCCGCACCGACATGACCGCCGGGGTGGCGGCAAAATATGACGCCCTGCTGGAGCAGGGCCTCACCCTGCAGCGCCGCTGGGGCACCCCCGAGGACGTGGGCAGGGCCGTGGCCATGCTGGCCCGCGGGGACCTCGCCTACTCCACCGGCCAGGTGGTCATGGTGGACGGCGGATTCTCGGTCCGCCGGCTGTAGGGCTATTCGGCGACAATCACCTGGATGCCGTTCTCCTCCAGCTTCCGCTGCTCGGCTTCCGGCAGGCCGTCCGTGATGAGCAGGTCGATCTCCTCGGACCTGGCGAACTGCACGAAGGAGGTCCGGCCGAACTTGCTGGAGTCGCACAGCAGGATCACCGTGGTGGCGATGGCGATCATGCTTTTCTTGGTCTCGGCGTGGCGGATGTCCGGGGTGCTGGCCCCCCGCTTCAGGGTGAAGCTGTTCACGCCCATGAAGGCCTTGTCCACGCTCAAGCCCTCCAGCGCCTGTCTCTGGGAGTTGCCGTAGGAAACCGTGCAGTGAAAGCCCTTTCGCAGGATCCCGCCCATGAGCACCACCTGCAGGCTGTCGCCGCCCTCCAGCAGGCGGGCGATTTCCAGGTCGTTGGTCACCACGGTGAGGTTGCGCTTGTCGGCCAGCAGGCGGGCCAGCTCGAGGGTCGTGGTGCCGGTGTCCAGCAGAACGGTGTCCCCGTCCTCGATCTGCCGGACCGCGGCCTGGGCGATCCTGCGCTTGGCCTCCAGGTTCTGGACCTGCTTCTGGTTGGAGTCCAGCTCGAAGCCGGTCTTGGTCTTGACCATCGCCCCGCCGTGGGTGCGGATGATCAGGCGGCGGTTCTCCAGGTCGCGCAGGTCGTTGCGGATCGTGGCGCTGGACACGCCGAAATGAAGGCAGAGTTGGGCCACGGTGGCCTTGCGGTGCTCCTCGACGTACTCGAGAATCTTGGCCTGCCGCTCCTCCACGAACAGCCCGGCCCCCGCCAGGGCGGAATCACCGACTTCGCTCATCAGGGCTCCTCAAACCGCCAGCATAGCCGGGAAAACGGCCGTTTGCTACCCGGCGAGCTTCTTCAGCAGCCAGGCCTGCAGCCCCTCAGCCCCGGCCGGCGGTCTCGGCGGCCAGCCGGTAGATGGCCAGCACCTCTTTTTCGCCCAGGCTGGCGAAGCTGCCAATGGGCCCGCGTTCCGTGCACTTGCGGGCCATCTCCTCCAGGCGGTCCGTGGGCACGCCCAGCTCCCCCAGGGTGACCGGCAGGCCCAGCTGGCGGAAGAAGGCTTCCAGCCGGCGGATGCCGGCCAGCGCGGTGGCCTCCGGGTGCTCGAAGTCCATGGGCAGGCCGAACACCCGTACCGCGAACTGGGCGAAGCGCTGCACCTCTTTCCGGTACAGGTAGCGCATCCAGGCCGGGAAGATCACACTCAACCCGGCGCCGTGGGCCACGTCGTAGATCGCGGAGAGCTCGTGCTCGATCATGTGCGAGCCCCAGTCCCCCACCCGCCCCAGGCTGAGGAAGTCGTTGTGGGCGATGGTGCCGGCCCACATGATCTGGGCCCGGTAGTCGTAGTTCTCCGGCTCGCCGGCCAGCAGCAGCGCGGTGCGCATAACCCCCTGCATGGCCGCCTCGCACAGGCGGTCGGTCAGGTCCACCCCGGGCTCCTTGGTGAAGTAGCGCTCCAGGATGTGGGCCAGCATGTCGGCCACGCCGTTGGCCGTGTCGCGGGCCGGCAGCTTCAGGGTCAGCTGGGGGTCCAGGATGGCGAAGCGGGGCCGGACGATTTCGTCCACGACGTCCCGCTTGTACAGCCCTTCCTCCTTGGTCACCACCATGCCGATGCTGGACTCGCTGCCCGCCGCGGGGATGGTCAGCACCACGCCCACCGGCAGGGCGCTGCGCACCGTTGCCTTGCGCGTGAAGAAATCCCAGACGTCCCCCGCATAGGGCACCCCGATGGAAATCGCCTTGGCCGAGTCGATCACGCTGCCCCCGCCCACCGCCAGGATGAAGTCGATCTTTTCCTTCCTGCACAACTCGATGCCCTGGCGCACCAGGCCCAGGCGCGGGTTGGGCACCACGCCCCCCAGCTCGGCGAACTGCACCCCGGCCTCCCGCAGGCTGCGGCAGACCCGGTCATACAGGCCGCTTTTCCTGATGCTGCCCTGCCCGTAATGCAGGAGGACTTTGCGGGAATGGGCGGCCGTTTCCCGGCCCACCTCCGCCTCCTGGCCCTTGCCGAACAGGATCTTCGTGCCATAGGAGAAACTGAAATTGGTCATGCCTCGCTCCTCACCAGGTAAGGTCGGCCTCCCGGACCCGCTCGGTGTCCAGCCGCCGCCTATTGTGCATTCTCAAAGCCCGACCCGAACAGCCTCTTTCAGCGCGGCTCCAGCTCCGACAGCGTGGCCGGCATCTCGTGCTTGGTGTTCACCATCTGCGGCCCGGTCACCAGGTCGAAGCAGGTCACCACCAGCTTGCCCTGCCAGATGATCGGCTCGCCGGGCTGGTCCAGTTCCCCGTGCAGCCCGTCCGTGTCCGGGCTCTGGGCGATGCGGCTCACCTTGCCGCCGGGGCTCACCTTGGCTACCGCGTTGGCGCAGAAATCGGCGATGTACAGGTTGCCTTCCCCGTCGATGATCATCCCGTCGGTGCTCTTCAATTGGCTCTGGTCCTGGGCCCAGACCTTGTTCTCCTTCACCGACCCGTCATCGTGGAAGCGGATCCTGTACACCGCCCCGTCCCCGAAGTTGCCCACGTACAGGTTGCCCTGCTTGTCGAACTCGATGCCGTCCACCCCGTACTGGATGTCCTTGTTGTGGGTCAGGAAGGTGGCCAGGATGTGCCGGTCCTCCAGGGTGTTGGTCACCCGGATCCCCTCCTCCTCCAGGCCGAAGCGGTACACGCAGCTCACCAAAAGGCCCGAGGGATCCTTCACCCGGGAGAGCATGCTGTGCGTGAAGTAGAGGTGGTTGCGGTGCACCCGGATGCCGTTGGGGTGCTCCAGGCCGGAGACCACCACCGTGGTCTTCACCACCTGGTCCTCGCGGATGCGCAGGCGCAGGATGCGGCCCTTGAACACCAGCTCCGGGGCCCCCGACCAGCCCTGGTTGTCGCAGAGGTACAGGTCCCCGTCCGGCCCGAAGGCGATGCCCATGGGGAAGGCGTGCCCGGTTTCCTCGCTCACCGGCACGTCCACCCACTTGCGGATGCGGCGGTCCGGGTCGATCTTCAGCAGGCAGCCGGGCAGGGAGGGATCGGCGTAGTTGGGGCAGGCCAGGATGAGATTTCCCTGATCGTCGATGGCCATGCCGTCGGGAGTTGCCACGTAATCTGGCAGCTTGGCGAAAAGCCTGGGTTTCTGCATGAACGTCGTCGCCTCCTTGGTGTCGCAAAACCGCCGGCGCGCGGCTGGACCGCGGGCCGGCGACGCGGCTGCTGCAGCTATTTAATGATCGCCACTTTCTTTCGATCGAAGGTGACGGCCACCGCGATGATGATCAGCACCCCGAGGAAGACCTGCTGGGCGTACACATCGATCCCGACCACGGTCAGACCGTTGTTGATCACGCCCATGATCAGGGCGCCCACCAGGGTGTTCACCACCCCGCCGGAGCCCCCGGTCATGGCAGTGCCCCCGACCACCACCACGGCGATGGAGTTGAGCACGTACACCGCCCCGATGGTCGGGTATCCCGAATACAGGGTGGAGGAGAGGATGATCCCGGCCACGGCGGCGCCGAAACCGGAAAAGGCGAAGGCCAGGGTGCGGGCCCGGTCGATGGGCAGCCCCGAGAGATAGGACATGCGCTCGTTGGCCCCCATGTACAGGATGGTCCTGCCCAGCGCGGTGTAGCGCTGCATCAGGTAGAACACCAGGAACACCGCCACGGCGATGAGCCAGACGGCCTGCACCGGCCCCAGCTTTCCGTTGACCAGCTCCAGGATCCCGTAGGCGGTGTCCGGAGCCGAGAGCGGCTGGGCGGACAGCAGGTAGGCCACGCTCACCAGCACCCCCTGCATCCCCAGGGTGGCGATAAAAGAGGGTATGCGCAGCCGGGAGACGATCAGGCCGTTCAAGAAACCGGCCGCCGTGCCGATGGCCAGCACCACCAGGTAGGACCAGGCGCCCAGCGGGCCCAGGGTCATCATGAAGACCACGGACACCAGGGACATGATGCTGCCCACCGAAAGGTCGATGCCGCCGGTGAGGATGACGCACACCTGGCCCAGGCCCACGGCCAGCAGGATGGCCACGGAGTTGAGGATGGTCACGGCGTTGTACAGCGAAAGGAAGCTGGGGTCGCCGATGGTGAATCCGGCCACCAGGGCGAGGAACATGGCCAGGGAAATGTGGATCGGTTGAATACGCCAGGCCGCTCTCATCGCCGCCCCCCTACACGATATCGCCGATCACGTCCAGCGGGGAGGGCTTGGCTCCCCGGGGGCAGGCCAGGTCGCGCACGATCCTGCCGTCCTTCATGATCACCAGGCGGTGGGCCAGGCCGATGTCCTCCTCCAGGGTGTCGCACATGATCAGCAGGCTGATGCCGGAGGCGGCCAGCTCGCGGATGCGCCTGTAGATCTCATCCTTGGCGCCCACGTCGATGCCGCGGGTGGGATGGTCCAGGATCAGCACG
>MIBK01000184.1:8297-18018 GCA_001829505.1 Spirochaetes bacterium RBG_16_67_19
GCCGCCAGCCACTTGGCAATGACCACCTTCTGCTGGTTGCCGCCGCTCAAGTTCGCGCAGAGGGTCTGCAGGGAGGGGGTCTTGATCAGGCACTCCTCCACCCAGCGCCCGGCGTTCTGGCGCTCCCGCCTCGGGCTGAGCAGGGGCCCCCCGGACAGGCGCCGCAGCACCAACAGGTTGATGTTGCTGGCCACGTCCAGGCTGGTGGCCAGGCCCTCGTTGCGGCGGTCGATGGGCACGCAGCCGATGCCGGCGGCGATCGCATCCTTGGGCGAAGCGAAGCGCATCTTCCGCCCCTCCAGCAGGATCGTCCCCTGGTCGGGTTTCCGCGAGCCGGACAGGCAGCGGCAGACCTCCTCCTTGCCGGAGCCCAGCAGGCCCACCAGGCTGACGATCTCGCCCCGGGCCAGGCGCAGGTGGAAGTCCCGGAAGCGGCCCGCGAGGCCCAGGCCCTCCACCTCCAGCACCGCCTCGGAGCCCGGAGCGGTCTGCAGCGACTCCCGGCAGCGTTCCTCCGCCAGCTCGTGGCCCACCATCAGCCGGGCCACCCCGCGCGTCGTCGCCTGGCCGCGGTCCAGCATGGCCGCCACGCTCCCGTCTTTCAGCACGCAGATGCGGTCGGCCAGCTGGAGGACCTCCTCCAGGCGGTGGGAGATGAACAGGATCGAGGCCTGCTCTTTGAGCCTCGACAGGATGTCGAACAGGATGCGCACCTCGTTGTCCTGCAGCACCGTGGTGGGCTCGTCCAGGATCAGGGCGGGATTCTCCACCCCGTAAAGGCGGGACAGCCACAGCAGGCGGGCGATTTCCACCATCTGCTTCTGCGAGGCGGACAGCTCGCCCACGATCGTGCGCGGGTCCAGGCGCGGCAGGCCTACCGCCTCCAGCTGCCGGTGAGCCTCCGCCGCCTGGCGCCGGCCGGAGAGCAGGCCCCAGCGCCGGAAGCCCTCCTCGTGGCAGAGGAACAGGTTGTCGGCGATGGAGAGATTCGGCAGCAGGCAGCCCTCCTGGAAGACCATGCCGACCCCGCCGCGGATGGCCGCCGCGGGACCGGCCAGCTCCGCCCTGGCTCCGCGCAGGCGGATCTCCCCGCTGTCAGGTTTCTCCAGACCGATCAGGATCTTCATCAGGGTGGACTTCCCCGCGCCGTTCTCGCCCACCAGTCCCAGGATCTCATTGGGGTAAACGGCCAGGTCGACCCCCTTGAGGGCCGCCACTCCGGGGTAGCTCTTCCCGACGGCCAGGGCCTCCAGGATGGACTGCCTCACTTGATGATCCCCAGCTTCTTGCGGTTCAGGGTCAGGGCCACCGCGGCGATCAGCACGATGCCGTTCACCGCGTTCTGGACGTACGGGCTGATCTTCATCAGCACCATGCCGTTGTTCAGGGCCGTCACGATCAGCGTGCCGAATACCGCGTTCACCGCCCCGCCGATGCCCCCCGAAAGCGAGACTCCGCCCACCGCTACCGCGGTCATGGCCGGAAACAGCAGCCCGTTGCCGGCCCGCGGATTGGAGCTGGCCAGGCGGGAGATCAGCAGGATGGCCGCCAGGCCGTAGATCGCCCCGGTGAGGGTGAACACCAGGACCTTGACCCGGTCCACCCGGATGCCCGCCTGCCGGGCCAGCGCCTCGTCCCCGCCGATGGCATACATGAACTTGCCCAGGCGCGTGCTGCGCTGCAGCACCAGCAGCAGCGCGCCCAGGCCCAGGGCCAGCAGCATGGTGATGGGTATGCCGGCCACCTCCCCATTGGTGAAGGGCTGAAAGCGCGGGTCCAGCATCTTGACCGCGTTGCCCCGGCCCAAAATGACCGCCACCCCCTGGGCCACCCACCACATGCCCAGGGTGGAGATGAACGACGGCATGCGCACCTTGGTGTTGAGCAGGCCGTTGAGGGAGCCGGCCGCCGCCCCCAGCGCGAGCACGAGCGGGACGGTCCAGAAGCCCAGGTCCAGGGCGTTGAAGGGGTTGCGGATGAGAAAGCCGGCGACCACCGCGCACAGGGAGATGATCCCCTCGGTGGACAGGTCCATGGCCCCGATCAGCACCACCTGGTGGATCGCGAGGCAGATGATCAGGGGGATGCCGGCCAGGCTCAGGATGGTGGAGAGGTTCTTCGGGGAAAGGAAGAATCCCCGCGTGCCGAGGCCGAACAGCAGGAGCACGAAGGCCAGGGCCAGCACCTGCCCCATGACCCCCCGCGAGGCGAAAGCGGCGAGCCTTCTCACGGCCCTACTCTTTCTCCTTGAAGGACAGGCGCTTGGCGAAAAAATCCGAGATCACCACGGCAGCCCCCCCGATGACCCCGCGCTCCTCGCCCAGGGCCGAGAACTCGATGCGCACGGTCTTTTCCACGTCCGGCAGCCCGATGCGCCGGAGGCCCTCCCGGACGTGCTTCAGGAAGCACTCCCCGGCCTTGACGTACTGGCCCTGGATGACGATCAGCTCCGGGTCATTCGTTAATATTATATTGCCGAGTCCCACCGCGAACCAGCGGGCCACGTCGTCGATCAGCCGGCGGCACAGCTTGTCGCCCTGGCCGCTCAGCTCGCAGACCCTGGCGATGTCGAAATCCTCCATTTTTCCGTTCTGGAACAGCAGGGACTGCTCGCCGTTCATCCTGGCGTCGTCGGCCAGCGCCCGCAGGCGGTTGGCGGAGACCATGGCCTCGAAGCAGCCGTGGTTGCCGCAGTTGCACCGCGGGCCGTCGACGGGGTTCACCGTCATGTGCCCGATCTCGCCGGAAAGGCTCTGGTGGCCGCGCATCAGCTCGCCGTGCAGGAAGATGCCGGCGCCCAGGCCGACGGTGATGGCGTCGATGATCATGAAGTTCTTCACCCCGACGGCCACCCCCTTCACCCGCTCGGCGAAGGCCTGGTAGCGGTTCACGCAGTCCACGAAAAGGGGCACCGCGGCCAGTTCCTCCACCCGCTCGCGCAGGAGGTCCAGGAAGGGCACGTTGCGCCCCCAGTCGTGGTAGTGGGGCGAATAGATGGAGATGCCGCGGGAGGAGTCCGCCAGACCCGGCAAAGCCACCACCACCCCGAGAAGCTTCTCCCGCCCGCTGGCCTTCGCGCCCAGGATTCTGCGGATTTCGCCGGCCAGCAGCGCCAGGATCGATTCCAGGTCGCGCTTCAGCCCCACCGGGGTCTTCCGGAACTGGGACAATCCCCAGCTCAAGTCGCTGGCCGCCGCCAGGATCGCCTCGGGGGTGACGTGGATGCTGATCACGTAACCGTAGGCCGGGTTGAAGCGAAACAGCTCCGGCTTCTTGCCGCCCTCGTCGGTGGACAGGCCCTTGCCCGCGGATTGCACCAGCCCCAGGCAGACCAGCAGGTCGATCATCTTCTTCACCGTGGTCTTGCTCAACCTGGACTTGGGGGCCAGCTCCGCGACGGCCGCCGTTTCGTGCTCCCGGATCAGGTTCAGGACCTGCCGGATGTTGTTCTGCTTGTGCGCTTTGATGCCGCCCTCCCCGTCTCCCATATCACTATTCCCGCAGCTCCGGCTTGTCAACCCGAAGAAGCCCGTCCCCGCATCGGGGACGGGCCAGGTTTCCTCTTCCGCGGCTCAGGGCATGGCGCGCACGTAGAAGGCGTACAGGTCGTTCCAGTCGTACTTCGGGGTGCCCTTCACGTAGGTGGCGATGACTTCCTTCACGTTGTCCTGGCTCACCTCCACCGCCCGGGCGAAGTACTGCCGCTTCTCCTTGGGGGTCTTCTTCAAGTCGATCTTGCCGGTCTTGGCCGCCAGGGCCAGGGCCAGTCCCATGCCCCCCTGCCAGAAGGAGTCGTTCAGGACCGTGGCCGCCGCCTCCCCCGCGGCGATGGCATCCAGCATTTCCGAAATTCCATCGCAGCCGGTAACCAGGACCTTGCCGGCCAGATCCGCGGCCCGCAGCGCCTCCAGGGCGCCCAGGGCCATGTTGTCGTTGGCCGCCCACACCCCGCCGACGTCCGGGTTGGCCACCAGGAAGCTCTTCATCTTTTCGAAGGCCTTGGTGCGGTCCCACTCCGCCGTGTCGGAGGCCACCAGCTTGATCCCGGGGTTCTTGGCCAGAATGTTCTCCAGACCCTTGTAGCGGTCGATGGCGATGGAGTTGGCCAGCATCCCCTTGATGGCCACGACCTTGCCCTTGCCGCCCATCTTCTTGAACAGCACGTTGGCGGCGAACTCCCCGGCGCTGATGCCGTCGAAGGCCACGTGCGCCACCCAGTGCGGGTAGTCCCAGGCCTTCACGTTCTCCGGCTTGTTCCACCAGCTCACGTAGTATACGCCGGCGGCCTCCAGGGCCTTGGCAATGGGGATGATGTTGGGGGACTCATTGGGGTCGATGCAGAACACCGCGTCCTTGCCCGCCTTGGCCACCAGCGCCTTGATGTCGTTGAGCTGCTTCTCGCTGGAGCCTTCGCAGGTCTGGATCACGTGCACGCCGCCCACCGAGTCGGCGAAAGCCTGTCCGCCCCTCGCCCAAACGGCGTGGTAGGGGTTTTCCAGGGAACGGATCGCCGTGCCCATGAAAACGCCCTGGGCCTGCCCGAACGCCGCACCGGCTCCGACCAGCGCGACCAGGCAGAGAATCGCAAGAGCTCTCTTCATCCTGTGCCTCCTCTTCCCATGATCTGGGCCCGGCACCAGGCCGGACCTCGATCCAGGATAGCACAGAATAAAGATATGTCAAGCAGTTTTATAACGTTATTTTATAACTTTAGCCGCGTACTTTGCGCACGATTTCCATAGCTTTCCGGCAATTGTCGCGGATTTCACTCCACTTCTTTTCCTTTATCAGCTCCTTGGTGGCGATCCAGGTGCCGCCCACGCAGAGCACCGCCTCGTTCTTGAGGTACTCTTCCAGGTTGGCCGGGCTCACCCCGCCGGTGGGCATGAACTTCACCCCGGTGTGCCCGTAGGGCGCGGCCAGGGCTTTGATCATACTCAACCCGCCGCTGGCCTCGGCCGGGAAGAACTTCTGGATCTTCGCGCCCAGGGCCAGGGCCTTCTCCACCTCGGAAGGAGTCACCACGCCGGGGATGAAGGGCAGCCCCAGGCGCGCCGCCTCGGCCACGATTTCCGGGTTGGTGCCCGGAGCCACGCCGAAGCGCGCCCCCGCGTTCTTGGCCGCGCGCAGGTTCTCCAGGCTGAGCACCGTACCGGCCCCCAGGATCAGGTTCGGCCTCTCCTTGGCAATGCGGGCGATGACTTCTCCGCCGGCCGCCGTGCGGAAGGTGATCTCGGCCACGGGCAGCCCGCCCTCGGCCAGAGCGTCGGCCAGCGGCAGCGCCGCCTCCACCGACTCGATGGCGATCACCGGGACCACCCCGTAGCCCTTCAGGCTGCTCTGCAACTCTTCTTGTGTCATTTCAATTCCTCCAGTATGTTGCGGACCGCGTCCTCGGTAGCCCGGGATACGCTCTCCTCGGTGAAGCCCCCGATGTGCGGGGTGGCGATGACCTTCTCATGAGCGGCCAGCTTCCAGTCCTTGGGCGGCTCCTGGGCGAAGACGTCCACGGCGTACCCGGCCAGCTTTCCCGAATCCAGGGCTTCCAGCACCGCCTGCTCGTCGACCACGCCCGCCCGGGCGGTGTTCACCAGGAACGCCCCCTTCTTCATCTTGCCGATCGCCTCCCGGTCGATCACCGGTTTGGGCCCCGCCGGGCAGTGCAGGCTGATCAGGTCCGCGCCGGCGTACAGCTCCTCCGGGCTCACCCAGCGGAAGCGGGCCGGGGCGAAGGAAGGATCCGGTGAGCGCTTGAAGGCCATGGTCTTCATGCCCACCGCCGTGGCCAGCTCTACGACCAGGCGGCCGATGTTCCCGCAGCCCACCAGGCCCAGGGTGCGTCCCGCCAGCTCCAGCCCTTGCTTCCGGCTCCAGCTCTGGCGCTTCAGCTGTCCGTCGCTCCAGGGGATCCAGCGCAGGAGGGCGAAGACCAGGGCGATGGTGAGCTCGGCCACGCCGCGGGCGTTGGCCCCCGGGGCCGGGCGCACCTCGATGCCCAGGCGCTTGGCGGTTTCCAGGTCCACGTTGTCGATGCCGGCGCCGTTGCGACTGATGACCTTCAGGCCCTGGGCGGCCTCCAGCACCCTGGCGGTGACCTTCTCCACCCCGGCCAGGTACCCCACGCAGCCGGGCAGCAGGGCCAGCAGCTCCGCCTCGTCGGGCATCTTGCCCGGCGTGCAGGTGAGCACCTGGTGGCCGGCCTTCTTCAACTGCTCCAGGGCGGGGTGCCCCTCCTTGGTCAGGGACCGGGGGGTGATGAGGATCTTGCCCATCTTACTTGCTCCTTGTCTTTACGAACTCGACCTTCCCGCCGCGCTTCAGCACGCGCACCGGGAAGCCCTGTTTCTCGATGTCCCCGTAGTTGTGCCCGGCATTGCCGGGATAGACGTAGAAGGAGACCAGCGGCTCCTCCCCCGTGTTGACCGTGCGGTGGGCCCAGAAGGGGGGAACGTAGATCACCCGCCCGGGGCGGAACTCCTCCCACAGGCACTCCCCCTCGACGGTCTTCATCAGCAGGTAGCCCTGCCCCCGCAGGCCGACGTACACCTCGGCGGTGTCCGGCACGGCGTGGTAGTGGCCCTTGGTCATGAAGCACTCCCCGCCCACAGTCCCGGGCAGGGTAGTACTGATGCCGAAGCGCATCTGCCCGGGGGCGTCGGGCACCGGCTGCTCGGCCACCTCGTAATGCACCGGGTCCCCGGCGGCGATCAGGCGCTCCAGGGCCGCGGCATCGGCGTAATGCCCGCGCATGCTGGAGGCCTGGCGCACGATATGGGTGGCCGGGTTCTTCATCACCCCCTTCGATAAGTCGAGGTCCACCCCGAACGGCTTCATGTAATCCATCGTCTCTCCTTTTCAACCGCCGCCGACCACGGGAAACAGGGCGACCTGGTCCCCGGAGGCCAGCGTTCTGTCCATACCTTCCGGCAGCTGGGTCCAGCCCCGACCGTTGAGCGTGGCCATGAGTCCCGGGTCCGGCAGCCGAACTCCGCGCTGGAGGGCCAGCCACTCAGCCAGCTCAGCGAGGCGACTGCCTTCCGGAAGCTCCACGGCCTCCTCGCGCCGGCCCGCCTGATCACGCAGAGCCGACAGGTAGCGCACCTGAATGGTCAAGCGATCAGCTCCTGCACCCGCAGGCGGCGCAGGGTCTCCCCGGTGGGCACCCCCTGGTCGTCCCAGCCGCGCACCTGGTAGTACTCGTCGAGCATGACGTCGTACATCTGCGGGGTGAGGATGCGGCCCTTGGTGGGCCCGTCCGGCAGCTTCTCCTTGGTGAAGCGTTCCGGCAGCAGGTCGTCCTTCCGGCGCACCCCTTCCCGATTCAGGATCACCCGCTCCAGGCTGTAGATGCGCTCCCCGATCCCCATCAGCTCCGGCATGAAGTCGTAGCCGGTGGCGGCCTTCATGATGTCGCCTTTGGGGTCGTCGCTGAAACCCACCGCCCCCCGCACCACCGTGCACATGCCCAGGCTGTCCACGTAGGCCCGGTTGTCCTGCAGGCCCTTGACCAGCGGCCCCTTGCCCTGGAGGGCGAAGCGGTCGTACTTGCCGCTCTGCAGCTCGGCGCGGATGGTCCAGCCCCCCACGTTGTGGCAGGCCCCGCGGGTGGAGGTCCCGTAGGTCAGGCCGTTGCCGTGGAAGCCGCGCGGGTCGTAGGCCGCCGGGGGCATGCCCTTCACGTCCAGGATGTACGGGCTCCACTCCGGATGGGCCTCCCGCACCCCGCTCATGCCCTCGGCCAGCAGGTCGCCGATGCCCTGGCGGGCGGCGATGAGCTCGATCAGTCCGTGCAGCGCCTCAGGCCTGCCGAAGCGGGCCTCGATGCCGGCGGTGTCGGCGGTGGTGATCAGGCCGCGCTCGAACAGCTCCATGGCCAGGCCCACCGCGCAGCCGGCGGAAATGGTGTCCAGGCCCAGCTCGTCGCAGAGCTGGTTGGCCTTGATGATGGCCCCGAAGTCGTCGATCCCGCAATTGGGGCCCAGCAGGCCGATGGTCTCGAATTCGGTGCGGGCCCGCGCGCCGGCATAGGGCCCTTCGCGCACCACGCAGGTCTTGCCGCAGGCCACCGAGCAGTGGTAGCAGGCATAGTTCTTTTCCAGGTAGTGCTCGTACATGGCGTGGGCGTCGATCTTGGACATGCCCTCGAAGTACGCCGTCTGGAAGTTGCGGGTGGGCATGCAGCCCAGCTCGTTGATCACCTCCAGGTACTGCGGGGTGCCGAACTTGGTGTGGTTGGCCCGGGAGACCTTTAAGTCGGCCACCGCCGCCTTTTGGATCTCGGCGGCCCGGACCGGGTCGGCCAGGGGAATTTTGCCCGTGCCGCGCACGGCGATCCCCTTCAGTTTCTTGGAGCCCATGACCGCGCCCGGGCCGCCCCGGCCGAAGGCCCGGCTGTCCACATTGATATAGGACAGGCGCACCAGGCGCTCCCCGGCCGGCCCGATGGACAGGGCCCCGATCTTGCCGCCGCCCATGGCGGCCTTGAGCTCTTCCAGGGTGCGGGTGGAGCTATAGCCTCGCCACGGGCCCGCGTCGCCGAAGGCCACCTTCCCGTCGGTGATCGTCAGGTAGGTCCAGTCGGCGGCCTGCCCCTCAACGATCAGGGCGTCGAAGCCGGCCATCTTCAGGCGCGGCCCGAAGTCTCCGCCGCAGTTGGAGCACAGGTAGCGCCGGGTTTCCGGCGAACGGGTGGCGAGCTGGAACTTGGTGGTGGAAGGCAGCGGCAGGCCGGTCAGCGGCCCGGTGAAGAAGAACAGCTTGTTGGCCTCCTCCAGTGCCCCGACCGAGGCCGGGATCTCGTCGTAATAATACTTGGCCGCCAGTCCCCGGCCGCCCAGCAGCAGGCTCACCAGCCGCGGGTCGATGGCCTCGGTGCGCACGCTGCGCGTCGTGAGGTCCACCCGCAGGAGTTTTCCCAGATATCCGCCGGTATAGCTCATACTCATCGCACTCCTATTCGTGTTTTGTTTCCAGGCCCCATCGATTGAGAGCCAGCAAAGCTTCCTGATAGCGCCGCCTCCGCCGGTCGTACATCTCCCGCCGGCCCGGGTCCGGGTCCACGCGCTGCCCCACGCGGATCCAGGCCGCGGCGGCCTGGTCCAGGGAGGTGAAAAGCCCGACCCCGAAGCCGGCCAGCAGCGCGGCGCCCAGGGGCGCCCCTTCCGGGCGCGCCAGGACCCGCACCGGGATGCCCAGCGCGTCGGCCTTGATGCGGTTCCACAGGGCGTTGCGCCCCCCGCCTCCGGTCACCCGGATCTCGCTGGAGCGGAAAGCAGGGTCCAGCCGGCGCAGGATGTCGAGGTAAACCGCGTACTCCAGTGCCACCCCCTCCAGCACGGCGCGGTACAGGTGGGCCCTGCCGTGGTTCCAGGCCAGGCCCAGCCAGGCCCCGCGCAGCGCCGGCTGGCTGGGGCAGACCCGGCCCCCCAGGTGGGGGATGAACAGGGGGTCGTCCTCCCCGGGCACCAGGGCTTCGGCCTGGCGGTCCAGCTCCTCGAAACCGGAGACGGCGGCGATGTCCTTGCGGAACCACTCCAGGTTCATCCCGCCGCCGTTGATGTAGGCGTAGGGGTGCCACAGCCCGGGGGTGGCCGAGTGGCCGCAGGCCAGCACGCGGTGCTCGACGTCCGGCCTCAGGGTGGTGGTGGTGGTGGCGAATACGGACGCCGTGCCGGCCACGTCCACGCTGATGCCCTCGCGGGTGGCCCCGCAGGACAGGAAG
>MIBK01000185.1:0-161 GCA_001829505.1 Spirochaetes bacterium RBG_16_67_19
CATGGCCGTTTCCCTGGACATGAGCCCCGCCGAGGCCAAGATCCGCTTCGGGCGCTACGACGAGTTGATCCTCCGTGAGGACAAGACCTGGCTGCCGATCGAGACCACCTCGCGCAAGGGCGGTTTCCTGGCCGCCTGGGCCGAAGGCGCCAGGCAATGGC